>NZ_JBEZUP010000032.1:0-91713 GCF_040636485.1 Streptomyces sp. NPDC038707 | reverse complement strand
GATCGCCACCGAGGAGAAGCCGGTGGCCGCGATCTTTTTCGAGGTCTCGCGGACCGGGTAACGGGTAGCGATCCACCGGCTTCACCCCCCATTAGAGGGTGTGGACGGCTTGGACGGTACGACCGACACGTCGGGTTAAGCAGCGCGCTCTGCGCGGTGCTCGCCCAGACTTCAGCCGGGCGAAGGCGCGTTCGCCGGGTGCGCGCAGGCGGGCGTGGTCGCGGTTGTACTGCTGGTAGTGCTCGGGCAGGTCGCGGTGCCGGTAGTACGGGGTGCGGACGGTGGCACCGGCACCCTGGTAGGCGCGGTCCGCGAGGACGAGGATCTGCCTGGTGAGGCAGGCCTGGACGTTGCCGTGGGCACGAGCCGCGGTCAGGTCATGGGTTCTGCCCGGCGTCGCGCGGGAGAACCAGAGCGGAGTGCCGTCCGGGCGGGCTATGACCTGCACGTTCATGCCGTGCTTGCGGTGCTTCATCGAGTAGTACGGCTCGTCCGCGCGGATCCGGTCGGTGGGGATCAGGGTGCCGTCAACGATGACATGGTCGCCCTCACCTAGACCGGTGAGGGCTTCGTGGAGTCCAGGCGCCCAGGAGGCCAGAACGTCCAGGGCCTCGTCCACGTATCGCCAGGCGGTGGCCTGGGATATCCCGAAACCTGCTCCGAGCTGCGAGAACGTCTCGTTCTTACGTAGATGGACCAGCGTGAGCAACGCCTGATTGAAGCAGCCGAGGGATATGGAACCAACAGGGCCCCTTCAGTCGCCGGTGTGTTGAGTGGAATCACCACGCCAACGACGAGGGGCCCTGCCTCGTTACCACACCCGCTGACCAGCCCATTTCACCCTCCAGCGCAGGATGAAGGAGGTTCACTGACGCTTTCAATGCGCTGACATTTGGCGGACGGGTCCTGGGTGTCGCTTTCATCGCAGCAGCGCTGGTGGAGGTGATCGCCGCCCTGTCGGTGTTCGACTACTGGGGAAAGCGAGCCGTGCGGTACTCGGGCGCGGCCGTCCTTATCGGCGTCGGGACCGTGACCGCAACGGACTTGATGTTCCTGATCACGCAAATCGAGGGCTGTGGATCGGATTGCTGCTCTGGATGGGCTGGGCCTTTTGGGGCCTGACCCGGCAGCGGGTATGGCGGGGGGTCCCGCATCCCAAGAGCGTCGCCCTGAGCGTGATGGTGTCCGGCGTTGTCGGAGCAGCGAGTCTCTCCTACTCGCAGATGTACGTGCCTTACGTGACTCCTGTCACCGTCCCCTTCACTGTGTCGTTCGGCGCTCCCACGATGAATGCGGACGGGGCCTCGCTCCACCTTCCGGCGCATGTGGAACTCCGGAATTCCAGCTCGGTGCGGATCTACGTTCTGGGCACCTTGTGGACCGTCACGGGAAACCCGGCCACATTCGACCCTCAAGGCAAGGGGATGGACGAGTGGAAGCGTGACATGTTGGAACACGGCAGCACGCTCACACACGTGCGCTACAGCCCCTCGCGGCTACTGGGAGCCGGGGAATTCGTTACACCGGGGTCCCCCATCGATCCAGGAGACGCTGAGTCCAGCGATACAAACGTGGACGTACCCCTGCGCTCGGGACTGGGCCGCGTCACCATCTCAGCGACGATCTCTTATATCCGGGCCGACAGGGTCAGGCTGCCTGTGAACCACTATATGAGGACGATTGAAGCGTCCTGGGACACGGAATCCCAGCAGCAGAAGCACCAGTGGGACGCGCCGAAATGGGTGGCTGAGAGCGGAGACGAGGTCTACCGGCACTACTCCACGATCAGCCACTCAAGTGAAATGGCGAACCTTACTCACGCCTCGGACTATGTCACCGTTTGGTGGACAATTCCGAAATGGCACGAAGGGCGCCCCTTCGCAAAAGACGACACCCTCCCGTATCTGTCGGCATCCGTCACACGTGTCCCGGACGGCGAGGAGCACATCAGCGGACAAGAGGCGGAATCATACGGCGTCGCGATCCAAAGGGTCGATACCGAGCGCCCCATCGAGGAGCTCTTGAAGGCCGCGAGGAAGTAGCAACGGTCCCCCAACAGATCGTGAACGTCCGCGTTCCGCCGGGCACCAGCCGTCATCCCGCTCTTTCCTCCCCATTTCCTCCCCGCCCCTCACGCCACGTCAGCTCCTCCGTCCCGTCCCCTTGCGGGGCTCAGCCTGCTGCCGGTGGGCTGGGACCCGCGGCCTTGGCCGGGACCTGCCCGCCCGGCGCCGCCCTGGCAGGGGTCGTGGTCGAGCGGGGACGGGCAGCTGCCAAGGAGACCCGTGGCGCGGCCGGAACAGGTCCGGTCAGGGGGACGGTCAGCACATGGTGCATGGCGAGCACCAGCCAGTCGGCGAACCCCTAGGCCGGGTCCTCGCGCCTGGGGCCGTTCTCGGCCGGACGGGCCAGATGTCCGGCGAACGGCCGGCCGGGACGAGTACGTCGGCGACCGGGCTGCCAAGCGCTGAGGCCGCGGCATCACCTTCCAGCACACCAAGACATGGAAGGCGTCACCCGACCCGGAGCGTGACGCCAAGCTCGACCGCATTGAGTACGTGCTGGAGCGATTCCCGGATCGCGTGTTCGCGTTCGACGAGTTCGGGCCGCTTGGCATCCGGCCCACCACCGGCTCGTGCTGGGCTCCTGCCGGTCACCTTGAGCGGCATCCCGCGACCTACCACCGCACCCACGGGGTGCGGTACTTCCACGGCTGCTACTCGATTGGCGACGACAGGCTGTGGGGCGTCAACCGCAGGAAGAAGGGCGCCATGAACACGCTGTCCGCGCTGAAGTCGATCCGTGCCGCCCGGCCCGACGGCGCCCCGATCTACGTCATCCTGGACAATCTCTCCGCCCACAAAGGCGAGACCATCCGGCGCTGGGCGAGGAAGAACCGCGTCGAGCTGTGCTTCACACCGACCTACGCCTCCTGGGCCAACCCGATCGAGGCCCACTTCGGACCGTTGAGGCAGTTCACCCTGGCCAATTCAAACCATCGCAGCCACCCCGCGCAGACCCGGGCACTACACGCGTATCTGCGCTGGCGCAACGCCAACGCCCGTCACCCCGACGTGCTCGCCGCCCAGCGCAAGGATCGCGCCCGCATCCGCAGCGAGAAAGGCATCCGCTGGGGCGGACGCCCCCTCACCGCGATAGCCTGACGGGCTACCGCGGCTCAGCCGAGAGCGTCATTCGTACACGCCTTGCTGGCTCGGTCCGTAACAGGCGCTTGCCGCTCCAGTGGCCAGCGCCCGATAGCGGTCGCCGAACGACCAGTGCCACCACTCCGTGGGGTAGTTCACCAAACCCACGGCCGTCAGCACGCGCCCCAGGATCTCCCGGTGGGTACGCGCCTGCGCGCTGATCCCAGCAGCGTCGGTGTAACAGGCACCGGCGCTCTCCTCCGGAGTCGCGTTCATCGGCGTACCGAGATCCAGCTCATGGCCGTCCGCATCCACGAGTGTCAGATCCACCGCTGCTCCCGCGCTATGCGGCGCGATCTCCGGTGGTGACACGAAGCGGCTCGCCGCCGACCGGAGCTGCTCGTCGGTCCATCCAGGTTGCTCAGCTCGCAGTCTGGCCGCGTATTTCTTAAAGTAGCGCCGCTGCAGCCTCGGAGGACGGTAGCCCTCGACCACCAAAAAGCCCAGGCCGGCCGGCAAGTGCGCCTGCATCATCGTGGACCGAAGATCCCACCGTTGTCGGTAACGGATGCCCAGCGTGCTGTGCTTGAGGGATGGGTGCGTCGTCGCTCGACGGCTCAGGCTCTGGCCCTTCGCTCCCGGATCGTGCTCGAGTGTGCCCAGGGACACTCAATCATGGAGGTGTCACGGCGGCTGCAGGTCGCTCCGGACACGGTCCGCACCTGGCGAAGGCGCTTCCTCGACCGCGGTCTGGACGGCCTGTCCGACGAGCCCAGGCCGGGTGTCCCCAGAAAGATCACCGACGCGGATGTGGAACGGGTCATCGTCAAGACACTGGAAGAGAAACCGGCGAACGCCACACACTGGTCGACCCGTTCAATGGCAGCGGCGACCGGGATGTCCCAGTCGGCCATCTCAAGGATCTGGCGTGCCTTCGCCCTGGCCCCGCACCGTTCCGAGACGTTCAAACTGTCCACCGACCCGCTGTTCATCGACAAGGTCCGCGACGTGGTCGGCCTCTACCTCGACCCGCCGGAGAAGGCCCTGGTGCTGTGCGTGGACGAGAAGTCCCAGATCCAGGCCCTGGACCGCTCTCAGCCGGTTCTGCCGACAATGCCTGGCGTTCCTGAACGCCGCAGCCACGATTACGTCCGCGTCGGCACCACCACCCTCTTCGCAGCCCTGGAAGTCGCCAGTGGCAAGGTGATCGGGCCGATCCACCGCAGGCACAGGGCCGCCGAGTTCAAGAAGTTCCTGGCCAAGCTCGACAAGGAGGTCCCCGCAGACCTCGATGTGCACCTGATCTTGGACAACTACGCCACTCACAAGACACCCGCCCCCAAGAAGTGGCTGCTGACACATCCCCGCTTCCACCTGCACTTCACGCCCACCGGCTCCTCGTGGCTGAACCTGGTGGAACGGTGGTTCGGCGAGCTCACCCAGAAGAAGCTCCGCCGCGGTGTCCACCGCTCCGTCCAGGCCCTTGAACGCGACATCAGGGCATGGGCCGCCGGCTGGAACGACAACCCCCGGCCCTTCGTCTGGACGAAAACCGCCGACGAGATCCTCGACAAGGTCGCCGCCTACTGCCAAAGAATCTCCGACTCAGGTCACTAGTGGTCATATCCGTTTCGATTCGCCTTGTTGGTGTGCATTCTCCTGTCAGCTCGCGGGACATTTTGTCAGCCATCGCCCAGTGGATCATCGCTCGGGACCTCTGTGGAAGGGCTTCGTAGTCCCGAACCAGGCGGCGATGCCGCATCAGCCAGCCGAAGGTGCGCTCGATCATCCATCGCTTCGGCAAGGGTTCGAACCCCTTCGTCCGTGACCGCTGTACGACCTCCACATCGATTCCCAGACTGGCGCCGTGGTTGAGGATGCTGCTCTGGTAACCACCGTCGGCCCAGACTTTCGACACGGTCGGGTGGGCTGCGGCCAGGACGCCGAGCAGGAGCTTGCCGCCTTTGGTGTCGTGCACGGACGCGGCGGTTGCCAGCACGGCCAGGACCAGGCCGAGGGTGTCGGTGATGATGTGCCGCTTGCGTCTCTTGATCTTGCGGCGTCGATGCCTTGACTGGTCTCGGCCACGTTTGCCGAGGTCTTCACGCTCTGCGCGTCGATCACGGCCGCGGTGGGTTCCGTGCTGCGGCCGTGGGACCGGCGGGTCCTGTCGCATAACAGGTCGTGGACTTGCTGGGTGGTGCCGTCGGCTTCCCACTTGGCGTAGTAGTCGTAGACGGTCTTGTACGGCGGGAAGTCGTGGGGTAGGTACTCCCACGGGATGCCGGTGCGGTTGACGTAGAGGATCGCGTTGACGATCTCCCGAAGGTCGTGCACCCGAGCCGCAGCGCCTGGGCCGGTTCTCCTGGCTCGCCAGGCGGCGAAGACCGGTTCGATCAAGGCCCAGCGGGCGTCGGAGACATCACTGCGGTACGGACGACGAGCACTCACGCACCGCCCAACGACCGCCAACACCAGCAGTCACAAAACCATCCCTAACTACCAACTACATAGATCAGATGCACTCTAGGCCTAGGTGGCCTGGCCTGAATCGTCGGTCAGAGCAGCCGCGGTCAAACTGAGGTGCTGGACCAGGACCGCGGCTGCGGTGTCGGCGTCGCGGGCCAGCACCGCCTCCTCCAGCCTGCGGTGTTCCTTGGCGCCGTCCCGGTCGGGGTTGCGGTGTGCCGACCAACGGCGGGCCAGCTCACTCGCGGTCCACAATCGGTCGAAGGTCTCCAGCAGTGCGCGGTTGCCACACCCCTCCAGCAGCGTGCGGTGGAAGGCTCTGTGAGCTTCGGCCCACGCGGCGGTGTAGTACTCACCCTCCTCCGGCGCGTATGCCGGAGTGCGCACCAGACGATGGTGGGCGGCCCGCACCCGGGCCTCCCATTCGACGTCGCCGCGCTCGACGGACATGCGCAGTACGACCGGTTCGACGGTCCTACGGGCTTCCGCGATCTCCTGCCAGCGGCGGTCGGAGAAGGACGGGACTGCGAAACCGCGGTTGGGCAGCCGGTCGGCGAGCCCCTCACCGACCACCCGCACGAGCGCCTCGCGCACCACGGCCAGGCTCACACCCTGCTCCTTGGCAAGATCCTGCGGCTTGAGAGGGGCGCCAGGGGGGTGGTCCCCGCGCATGATCGCATCCCGCAGGTGGGCGTAGACCTGTTCGGAAAGCATCTGCTTCCCCGGCGGGGTCGAGGAGTGCGCCGTCTGATTCATGAGCCCATCCTAGACGATCTCAAGATAATCGATTATTCGTGTTACGGTCGATTCAGGAGCCGATGAGGGACGTCCTCGTCCGGAAAGGAACGACAGCTGTGCCTGCCAACGACCCCTTCGCCCGCCTCCCCCAGGCGGTCTCGTTCACCGTCACCAGCACCACCGTCACCGACGGCGCCGCGTGGCCGCCCGAGCAGCACTCCTCCGGCCTGCCCGGCGGGAAGGACACATTCCCGCAGCTGTCCTGGAGCGGCGCCCCGGACGGCACCAAGAGCTATGCCGTCACCGTCTACGACCCCGACGCCCCCACCGGGTCCGGGTTCTGGCACTGGGCGGTCGCCGACATCCCCGCCGTCGTCACCGAGCTGCCCGAGGGTGCCGGCGACGACACCGGCTCACAACTGCCCGAGGGCGCCTACCAGTTACCCAACGACGCCCGCATGGCCCGCCACATCGGCGCGCCGCCCCGTGGGCCGGACACGGCCCGCACCGTTACTTCGTCGTCGCGCACGCCCTCGACATCCCCGCGACAGGTGTCCCGGCCGACGCCACACCGGCCGTACTCGGCTTCACCATGGCCGGTCACACCCTCGGACGCGCCGTGCTGATCGCCACCGCCGAAACACTCGCCTGACAGCGCCGCCCGACTCCCGGAGACACCACCGCCATGCACCTCGACACTCTTCCCGACGACGCCCCCACCGGCGACGGCCCGATGGACCTGAACGCCGTCCGCGACGTCAGCCGCGCCGTCAGCGCCGCCCATCTGTTCATCTATCTCGTCCCCGAGACAGCCGAGGAGGCGGCCGAGCTCGGCGTGACCGACCGCGGGCCGGCGTATCTGGCCTTCCGGTCGGCCGCGATGGGCGCGGTTCCGTGGCAGGTCACGCTCGCGGCCTTCTACAACTTCAGCCCGCAGGCCGTGCGGGCCATGGCGGGCGTGTGGGACGCCGCGCCGCCGGAGCGGTGGCAGGCCGCCCGCTTCCTTGCCGCCGGCCGCGCGATGCGGCGCGTCAACGTACATTTCACGGATGACCACCTTGCCGAGGCGCGCTCGCTGATCGACCCGGTCGTCGCCGGTGCCGACTACGCCGGCAAGGTGCTGGCCGCCGCGAACGCCTCGGTCGCGCTTCCCCCCGATCCTCTCGTCGCACTCTGGCAGCAGATCACGGTGGCGCGCGAGTGGCGCGGCGACGCCCATCTCGTCGTACTCGCCGACAACGGCCTCGGGCCCTGCGACTGCCTCGTTCTGCACACCGCAACCGGCGGCCTCCCCACAGCTCTGGCGCGAGCAACCCGCCGGTGGGACGACGAGGAGTGGAGCGCGGCGACGGCACGCCTCGTCGCGCGCGGCTGGCTCGACTCCCACGGCGTGGTCACCGACGCTGGCAGCGCGGCACGCGAGCGCATCGAAGTGGAGACAGACGAGCACTGCGCCGCGCTATGGGCACCGATCGGCAACGCAGGCGCCCGCCGCTTCGCCTCGCTGATCGCGCCGATCACCAACGCGTTCACCGCAACAGGGATGTTTCAGGCCATTCGCGGACAATCCGATCTCGCATGAACGGTCCGTTGTACGAGCAAGATCAACAGCAGGCCACCGAACCCTCATCGGACCCGGATTCGTTCCCAGAACCCGTTCTCACGCAAAGCGGGACGGACCCCCTTCTACTGAGCTTGAACTCGTGATGTCGTCTTCGGTGATCAGGGGTTGATGGTCAGTCCTGTCTCGGCAAGGCAGCCGTTTATGAGGTGGCTGCGGTACTGGATGTGGCGGAGACCGCGCCGGATGCGCTGGACGAGGTGTTCGGGAGTGCTGAAGGCGACGTTGGAGAGCCAGCCGCGCCGTAGCAGGGACCAGATGCCTTCGACGGGGTTGAGGCCGGGTGCGTAGGGCGGCAGGTGGTAGATGGTCAGCCAGTCCTGGGATGCCGCCCGTTCCCGCAGGTCGGCGGTCTTGTGGACATTGAGATTGTCCCAGACGAGCGGATCGGGCCGTCGGGCTGCTGGTGTGCTGCGGTCAGCAGGTCGCGGTAGTCGCGCCAGGAAAAGCTCTTGCGTCCGTCGCGATCGCGTCGTCGCGGCGGGGCCGGTAGATCAGCCTCGAGCGGTGGCCGGGTCTGTAGCAGGTCAACGCGGCGACGGAGATGCGCCTGCGGGAGCGGCCGCGGACCCGCACCACCGGGGTACGGCCACGCAGCGACCAGATCTTCGCGTGCGGCGGCGTCATGGAGAAGCCCGGCTTCGTCCTCGAAGGCGAGGCAGGCTCCATGGGCCGCCGCGAGTCTTCCGCGCAGGGCCAGGTCTCCTTCACCCAGCCGGCCACGGCATCGTCGTCGCGTTCCAGGGCCCGGCGGGCGGGGACCTGGCAGGACCAGCCGTTGCGCACCAGCAGCTTGCGCACGCCCTGGATGGTGTAAGTCAGGTGGAAGCGCCGGCCGATCACGGTTTTGATCCGGCCCAGGGTCCCGCGCTGGTCCTCCCAGCCGTGCGCGACAGGTCCCTTGGCCAGCTCCGCCTCCAGCTGCGCGAACTGCCTCTCGCTCAGCCTCGGCAGCGACGCCGGTCCCTGTGACCGCAGAGCACGCGGCCCGCCCTCGTCCCACGCCCGCCGCCACCGCTGCACCGACCGGTCACTGACGCGCAGGTCTTTGGCGATCACCGAACTCGCCTCGCCCCGGGCGAACCGCTCGGCCGCCTGAAGCCGTAACTCCTCGCGGAACTGCTGCCGCTCGGCGGTCAGCCCGCCCCCTTGTGGATACCGCATGCCCCGGTGATGCCGCAGGCGACTGCCGCCCGTCAGCCCCTACGACACCACGAGTTCAACCTCAGTAACTGACTGTTCTCTATCCGGCTGGGTGGTCGACGGTTTCGAACAGGAGCCTGGTTCGGGTGAGTCTGTCGGTGTGGACGCATGGAAGAAGGGCCTCTTGGTAGCTCGCGGATGTCGAGTCCAGCGAGGAGCAAGAGGCCCTGCTGCCGGTGCCGGGATGGCTGGCCGGCCGAGGCGGGCGGCCGGAGGGCTACTGCCACCGGCAGATGATCGACGCGGTGCGCTACCTCGTCGACAACGGCATCAAGTGGCGGGCGATGCCCGCGGACTTCCCGCCCTGGCCGCGCGTGTACGCCTTCTTCTTCCGCTGGCGGGATGCGGGACTGGTCGCCGAGCTGCACGACCGGCTGCGGGAGACCGTCCGCCGGGCCGAGGGCCGTGACCGGGAGCCGAGTGCGGGGGTCATCGACTCGCAGTCGGTGAAGGCGGACGCCACCGTCAGGCCCGCCACACGCGGTTTCGACGCGGGAAAGAAGGTCAACGGACGCAAGCGGCACCTGCTCACCGACTCCCTCGGACTGCTGCTGGTCGTGCTGGTCACACCGGCGTCGACCACCGACCGGGACGCCGCCCGCATCCTCCTGCCGGCGGCCAGGGACCGTTTCGGGCGGCTGGCACGAGTGTGGGCCGACGGCGGCTACACCGGCCACCTCGTCGACTGGAGCGCAGCCCAGCTCGATATCGCCCTCGACGTGGTCCGCCGCAGCGACGACACGCAAGGGTTCCAGGTGCTGCCCCGCCGGTGGGTCGTGGAAAGATCGTTCGCCTGGCTTCTGCGCAGCCGGCGCCTGGTCCGGGACTACGAACGCCGCCCCGACATCAGCGAAGCCGTCGTTCTGTGGTCGATGACCATGCTCATGAGCCGCCGCCTGGCCGCCCGGCATCAGTGTCCCGCTGCGAAGGCGGGACAGGCAGCGTGAACCTGGCCGGTCTCGCCTCGACCAGCCAGCCGCTTCAGCCGTGCCCTGGCGCCTTCGACGCGGGAAGCGGACGCACTGTCCCAGCCCAGCACCACCGCCGCCCGTCGGGCTCCGAGCCCGTCGTCTCCCGCCTCGGCCGCGGCGGCCATCAACGCCTGATAGTCCGGCGACAACTCCGTCACCTCGCGCGCGTGTCGCCGGTGAGGCACCGCCCGGCGCGGTCCGACCGCCTTCCTCTGCGACACCTCGCCGACCACATCGGCGGGTGCATTCTCCTCGGCCAGCGCCTCCAGATACTGCTCCAGGCCGATCACCCGGTGCCGGTGCACCTCCTTCCGCCTCCGCCAGAGCCGCCCGCACCCGTCCCAACTCGGCTTGAAATTGCTTCACCTGCGCGGCTGCGGCCTTCTGCCGCGTCTCCAGCACCGCCCGCATCGACGGCATCCACGACCTCCACGACTCCTCGTCCGGCAACACGTCCAGGCTCCCGCAGCAGCAGCCACTTCACGCCTGACCAGCGAAAACAAACACACGAGGTTCGGAAAGAGAACAGCCTCTTAGCTTGTCATTTAACGTCTGTCCGGTGCTCGGCCAGCTGGGTAGGTGGGCCCATCGGCGCATCGTCACTCTTGGGCAGCCACCCCGAGGTCATGGCGCATAGCGGTCCTCATGGCCCGGAGCATGTCCCAGATCTCCGCTTGAGCCTGGACCGCAGTAGCCATCGTCTCCCCAGGTTCGGGCTCTTGTCGCTCAAGGCGTTTGACCTGGCCATAGACCTTGTTCAGGGCTTGATTAACTTCACTCGCGCGTGCGAGCACCCCGTCGGGAGCGATCATCTGCGCTTCGGAGTGTCTGTCGCGGTGGACTCTCTTTGCGTCATCGAGTGCCTCCCTGTCTGCCTCCTCAACACCGCGTTCCCGCATGACATGCAGATGGCGGTTGAGTGCCGTGGTGAACTGGCGTGCATCCCGATTGAGCTCCATGTAGCAGGTGCGCCGGAGGAGTAGGTTCTCGCGGACCGCCTCGTGGTCTCGAAGCAGCTCTATCTCACGACGTTTTGCCCGTTCGGAGGCGCGTTGGGTGAGGAACGATCCCCCCAATGTCCCAGCCACACCTGCCACCGCGATGATCACCGAACCAAGATCCACAGATCCCCCTCGAAGCCGTTTGCAGTCACATCACCCACTGCTCACTGCCTCACTGTCAAGCAACAGACCGCTGGTGCGTCGGGGTTTCGTACCGACTTTGTGGTGAGCGGGTCGGCTGAACGCTTCGCCGGTGGCGAGGACTCTGCCCACGTCGTGTCGGGTGGCCGGGCGGCGGTTCTTCGAGCCCGGTGGCCTGCCTGGTCCGGGGCGGGAGCGTTTCGGTACACCAGCACCAGCTGGGGTGCCGACCTTCGCCCGTAGGTTCCTGAACCCTCTGCGGACGCGTGAGGGTGTCAGCTTGTTCGGCTCGATCGGCTTCTCCCAGGGCCTGCGGAGGTCGGTGGCCAGCGGGCGGGCGAGCCGGAGCTGGGCATAGGCAGCGATCACGAGCCAGGTCCACCGGTCGGCCGCTTCCGAGTTGCGAAGCCGGGGCTTGGTCCACCCGAGGGTCTGCTTGGACAGGCGGAATGTGTGCTCGTTGTCGAAGCGGCGGAGGAAGGACTGCCAGCAGCGGTTGACGTCCGCTTCGGTGGCGCCGGTGCGTGCCCACCACGGCCAGACGGGCTTGTTGACCCCGCCGCTGGGCAGTTTCTCCACGGCCAGGCGGATGACGGTGCCCTCGATGATGGGCAGCGGGCCGTCGTGGTCGAGCCATGCGGCCCGTCGGGTCAGCCGCGGGTGCAGCCGGTCCCACGCCTGCGCGGTCGCCTTCCCGTAGAGCCGGGTGTCCGTGACCGTCACGGCCCGCTCGGTGCCCCAGGTTGCGGGGTCGCCGAAGACGAACTCGCCGCCGTGCTTGGGTGGTCGGCCCCCCTTGGGGTTGGCCAGGTGAAACTCTTGGCGGGAGGGTGTCGGCTGGCGCATCACCCGGTCTGAACGGAGCCGGCCGAGGACCTCGACGGGCAGGTCACCCAGCAGGTGGGCGATGCGCGGGGCGTCGTATCCGGCGTCCAGCACGACGAGGACCTCCGGATCGCCCGGCCGCCACTGGCCGGCGGCTACCAGCCGCTCGATTACCTCACGGATCTGCACAGTGGTCACCGCGGCGACGTCGGCGCCGGGCTCCAGGCGGACCGCGTCCAGAACCGCCGTCCAGGACGTGCGGCCGGCCTCCAGCGCGGCCACCACCGAGTATGGCCAGCCGGGCACCATCTGGTGCTTGCCCTCACCCCGCCCGAAGGTGTGGCAAAAGGCCCGGACAGCACACGTGTTCGCGTCCGGTCGCAGCCATGGCGAGACATCCGCCGCCAGTACGAGCCGACCGTCCGCCGCCCGTGGCAAGGGCATCCCGACCAGTGCACGACGCAGCCGGGCGACGTCGATCCGGCCCTGGTTGAGACCGCCGTACAGAGCCCCGTGCCCACGGCGGTGTTCGGGCGCGAGTGCGAGATCGACCAGTGTCCGCACCGGCCCGTCTGTGCACAGCAGCGCGTCGCATAACTCGAACAAGGCGTCGCCCCACATGGTCAGACACGCGTAGAGCTCCGACCGGAAGTGTGACACTTCCGCGAACGCATGCCGCAGGACGCCCTGATGTACCGAACTCACGACCACGGCCTCCGCGCTGATCCACTCTGTGACGGAGCGCAGGATCAGACGAAGACCGCCTACACGTCCGCCGAACTGCGAAAGCGTTGATCAAGTTCGAGCCGCGTTCGACGCCGGACGTTAAACGACAAGCTTAGGTGTCGGCTTGGCGGTGTCTGCGCCAGTGTGGCCACCTCTGTGCGCGTGCGCTGAAGAAGGGCTACTGAGCGGCGACGGTGAGGGACAGCCGCCAGGAGATGCCGAACTTCTGCCACGATGAGGGGTGCAAGGAGGGGACCGATTCTGCCGCTTTTCACCCGGCTCCGGCGGCCATGGCCGCGAGGTGGGCATGCGCCAACACGGCCAGGTGATGTGCCTCATCCAGCCGCTGTAGCAACGCACTTCGTACGGGTCGAGGACGCATTCGTCCCTTGCGGCCTGGAGGGCTTCCTCAAAGCTCGATGGCGCTGTCCAAGGTGCGTAGGGGGCAGCACACATCGACCAGGTCGAAGTGGCGGAAGCATCTGGTGATCCCCGCAGCTGGGGCGGTGATACATCGTGCGTGCGATCCGGCCGCAGACATCGGCCCACAAGGTGCCTCCCCCGGTGGTCAGCGATGACGGTGGCTTTCATCGCGCTCTGCCCTTCTCGCTTTGACATGAATGCCCGCCTGCCGTCGCGGCCGGCGGTCGGCCGTCCAACTCGAAGCTCGGTGGCGTCCAGCCGCAGTTCGACACCCTCGGACTGAGCAGGGTGAACGCGTCTCCAGCGCCCGAAGCCGCAGACCATGCCTGTCGGTACAACAAGGCCCCGCTCCGCCAACAGCCGGTGCATCTCGCCGACGGCCCGGGTGACGGTCTAGCGTTCGACACCCAGAACCACGTGCGGCGGATCGTGCCGGAGGTGGATCAGCGCCCACCAGTCGGTCCACGGACAAGCCGGTACCGAGCCCTCCGTGATCCATCAAGCGCACACCCCAACGGGCCTCCGCCGCAGTTGCCCCCGGGCCGGGCCAACTCCTCCACCACCGATGTCAGAAGCTCCGTCGAGATGTAGGGCTCGTCAGGCCCTTCGGCAAAAGTTCCGACGGACGGAACAGGGTAATGTCCGGGCATGCCGACGTGCTCCGCCGTACGGCTGACGCCGATCTGTCGCCGGGGTGTCGGCACCGTTCCCGTTGTCCGAAAGGCCCGCGCCGACCTCCTTGAAGCACGCCCCGCTCAGCCCGAGCGAATCTGGAACCAGGCCAAACGGGTGACGGCAGTACGGACCGTGGAACCGGATCTACGATCTGTTCCGCCGGTGGCAGCGCAACGGCACCTGGCACCGGATCCTCACCCGGCTCCAGTCCTTGGCCGACGTGGCCGGTGCGATCACATGGGACCTGAGTGTCGACTCCACGGTCTGCCGTGCCACCAGCATGCGGCTGGAGCCCGCAATCAGGGCGACCTTCAGAAAGAGCCGCCGAGCGGTGTGTTCACGGAGCCCGGAGACCACGGGCTGGGACGCTCGCGCGGCAGGTTCACGACCAAGCTGCACCTGGCTGTCGAGCAAGGTCAAAAGCCCATGTCGATCGTGGTCACGGCTGGGCAGCGCGGCGACTCGCCGCAGTTCGAGCCTGTGCTGGAGAAGGTCCGCGTGCCTCGCATCGGGCCGGGCCGGCCACGCGTCCGCCCCAGCAGGGTCCGCGCGGACAAGGTGTACGCCTCCCGCAAGAACCGTGCCTACCTGCGCCGCCGGGGGATCCGCTGCGCCATTCCCGACAAGACCGACCAGGCACGCGGCCGTCAGAAGCTCGGCTCCCGCGGTGGCCGGCCGCCGCATCCGGTCTGTGGGCGAATGTGCCGGAAGTCGCGGCGGACGCGGGCGGGAGTGAGCCTGTCCGCAGGGCTGGGTTTCTCCCAGGGGTGGCGTCGGTCGGCTGCGAGTGGGCGGGCGAGGCGGAGTTGGGTGTAGGCGGCGAGGATGAGCCAGGTCCAGCGGTCGGCGGCCTCGGGTGTGCGGATCTTTGGAGTGGTCCAGCCGAGGGTCTGCTTGAACAGCCAGAAGGTGTGTTCGATGTCGAAGCATCGCAGGTAGGCCTGCTAGAGGCGGTCGGCGGCGTCCGCCGCGGTGGCGTCGGTGCCTGACCACCACAGCCAGACCGGCTTCGATGTCGCTCCGCTGGGCAGGTGGTCGATGTCCAGGCGGACCACCGTCCCCTCGACGACGGGGAGGGTGCCGTCGGCGACTGCCCAGGAGGGGCGGTGGTGAGCCCGGTCCCAGGCTCGGGCCCTGGCGGTGCCGTAAAGACGTGTGCCGGTGACGGTCTCGGTGTCTGGGTGCCCGAGGAGGACGACGGCAGAGCGCCGAGGCCCTCGGTCATCGCGCTCGTATAGCTGCGGCGAAGGACATGTAGCGCTGCGTGATCGTTACGGCCAGGGCGGTGCCCGGCCCGCGCGGCCCGCCGGGCGATGCGGCATCGGCCAGAAGGGGACGCCGCGGGTCTCGGTGTGGGCAGCCGGAGCGTTTCGCTCCACGCGCGCGCCGTTGGTGTGCGGCGGTGGAGGGGCGCAGGGTGTGGCCCTGTCACGGCCGTGTCGTCAGGCGGTGGAGCCGGCCGTGAGCTGGTTCATGATGTCGGCCAGGTTGTAGTGGGCCCGCTTTTCGATGATCTTCCCGTCCTTGAATGTGAACAGGTTGAACATGGAGAAACGTACGTGCGCTCCGCGTGGGGGGATGCCGTAGTAGTCGCCGCCCTGGTCTCCTTCGACCACGACGTAGGCGCCGACCTTGTCGGCTTCGGCGACGGTGTCGAGGACCGTCAGGCGGATGCCGGGAAAGGCGTCGACGTGCTTCTTCTCCGCGTCGATGAACCCTGCGGCACCGGGCCGGGGGCTGTCGATCTGGGGGTAGAAGACGAAGTCCGGGTGGAACATGCCGGTGAGCGTGTCGTAGTCGCCCTGCTGAAGGGCCTGGTAGAAGCGGTGCACGAGGCCGGCGTTGGTTCCGGTGGACATGTGATCGGGTCCTTCTCTGTCGTTCCGGCACGGCGCAGGGGACGCCGCGGGGGGTTGCTCCCAGGGTCGGGGCTGGGCGTGTGGGGAGCCCCGACCCTGGTGCGAGGTCTCGGTTCCCGAGTGGCGGTCCGGGCTCAGGCGCGCTGCACCCAGTCCTGGTCCAGGCGGTCGGTCAGGCCCGCGGCGGCGAAGGCTGCCTCCAACTCGTCGCGGCCCTCGGTGAAGTGGGCCCAGCTGTCGTGGTGGACCGGGACGACGCGGCGGGCGTCGAGAATCCGGGTGGCCTCGGCGGCCTGGGCGCTGTCCAGGACGACCGGTCGGCCGTCGAAGAGCATGGGGAAGCGGGGTGCTCCGGCGAACAGGAGGGCGGTGTCGATCGGGGCGAAGCGGTCGGCGATCTCCCTGACCGCGTCGAGCGAGGCGTTGTCGCCGCTGACGTAGACCGTCGGCAGGCCCTCGCCCGTCAGGACGAAGCCGACGACTTGGCCGGCGAAGGGCTCGATCTGCTCACGCGCGCCGGGGCCGTGGATGGCGGGGACCCCGGTCACGGTGATGGTGCCGCCGCCCGGTCGCTCCAGCTCGATGGACTCCCAGTCGGCCAGGCCCTTGGCCTTCGCCCCGAGGCGCTCGCCGCCGCCGGGGGTGGTGAGGGTGAGGGGGACGTCGGCGAGCAGGGCGCGGCCGGAGGTGTCGAGGTTGTCGGCGTGCTCGTCGTGGGAGAGCAGGACCACGTCGATGGGGCCGAGCTCGGCAGAGGAAGTGGCGGAGGGGGCGGTCTTTGTCAGGGTCGGGCCACCGGGCGAGGCGTAGTCGCCGGGGCCGTCGAAGGTCGGGTCGGTCAGGAAGCGCAGGCCGCCGTACTCGAACAGGGCGGTCGGACCGCCGAACGTGCGGACCGGGAACTGGTTGGCGTTGAGCTGGGACATCACATCTCCGTTTGTCACGAAAAAAACCTGCGGTTAGCGTGATTCCAGGCTAGGCAGGCGTCACGGAAAAACGCAAGCGCTACCATGAGAGGCATGGACGACACCCTGGCCCCCGACGTGGCACCGACCGCCCTGCCCCCGGCACCGGGTGCCGACCGGTACCGCTCCCTGGCCTTCGCCGACACCGCCGCCACCCTGCCCGCCAGCCAGAGCTACGACCTGCTCGCCGCCCCGGAATCCGCCATGCGCTGGCTCGCCGCCCACGACCTGACCACCCCGGACGTGCAGCTGTACGAGGTGTGCGCACAGCGGATGCGCACGCTGCGCGCCCACATCCGCGCCCTGTTCGCCGCCCGCGTCGACACCACCACCCCGCCCGAGGAATCCCTGCGCGCGGTGAACGAGGCCCTCACGGCCGTGCCCACCGCTCCCCTCCTCGCCTGGGACGGGGCCCGGGGGCTGCGCCGCGTCCAGGCGCACCCCACCGACCAGGCCGTCAACCACGCACTGGCGACCCTCGCCGCCGACGCCGCCGACCTGCTCACCGGTCCCGACGCCGACATCCTCGCCGCCTGCGGATCAGCCCCCTGCGACCGGTTCCTCCTGCGCACCCACGGCCGGCGCCACTGGTGCTCCACACGCTGCGGCGACCGTGCCCGCGCCGCCCGCGCCCGGCGCGGCGGTGCCTCGGACTGACGCACCACCTCCCAGGTCCTCCTGCGGACCGCCCGGCAGCCACGCGAAACACCTCCAGCGGGCTCGGTTGCCGACCGACAGCCGGGCACTCGATCACTGAAGATCACTACTTCGGCTCCGCCGCCGCACGGGCGGCGAGTACGTCGAGCAGATCCGGCCCGACCTGATGCCGGAGCACCTCTTCAAGGACCGCATCGTGCGTATCAACGGGGCCGCGGCCCGTCTCCGCTTCTGGCGCGATCGACCGCCCGCTGGAGCCGACGCAGACGTATGAGGCTGCAGACCAGGTCGAGCAGGCCCTGGTGGAGATCGGCGCGTCGTTCGTAGCGGGTACGGAGCCGTTTGAACTGGTGGAGCCAGGCGAAAGCGCGCTCGACCACCCAGCGCACCTTGCCCAGTCCGGAGCCGTGGGAGACACCGCGCCGGGCGATCAGGGGCTTGATGCCGCGCTTCCACAGCAGGCGGCGGTACTTGTCGAAGTCGTATCCCCGGTCGGTGTACAGATGCCCGGGTTTGCGGCGGGGGCGTCCCCGCAGGCCCCGGATCGGCGGGACGGCGTCCAGCAGAGGCAGGAGCCGGGTGACGTCGTGCCGGTTGCCGCCGGTGAGAGTGACGGCAAGCGGGGTTCCGTGGCGGTCGACAATCAGGTGGTGCTTGGAACCGGGACGGGTCCGGTCGACGGGCGAGGGGCCGACGTGATCCCCCCTTTGAGGGCCCGGACATGCGAGCCGTCCACGGAGCAGTCGTCCAGGTCCAGCAGGCCGACGCTACGAAGCTCGGTCAACAAAGCAGCATGCAGGCGAGGCCAGACGCCGACCTCGGTCCAGTCCCGCAGCCGACGCCAGGCCGCCACCCCGGAGCAGCCCACCGTCTCGGCCGGGACATCGCGCCACGCGACACCGGTCCGCAGCACGAACAGGATTCCGGCGAGCGCCACACGGTCGGGAACACACAGCCGTCCGGGATACCGGCGGCGCCGTTCGGGAGCAGGCGGCAGCAGCGGAGCCACCCGCTCCCACAGGTCGTCAGGAGCAAGATCAGCACGCACCCGGACACCATGCCGATCAAGATCGCCGGCCACAAGATCCGAAGCCCAACTCATTCTGAAACGATCAGTAAGTCCGGCACGCCTCAACGTTGGGGAACCACGTTCTCCGCCTGGGGCCCTTTCGGGCCTTGGGTGATCGAGTACTCAACCCGCTGGTTCTCCTCCAGTGACTGGTAGCCACTGGCCTGGATGGCGCTGAAGTGCACGAACACATCCGGGCCCCCGTCATCTTGGGCGATGAAACCGTAGCCCTTGTCAGCGTTGAACCACTTCACCGTGCCCTGTGCCATCGCCCTGCCTCCGTCTGCTGTGTTGCGGCGTCACAGCGTGCGCTGACCGACGCCCTGAAGTGGTTCGGCCACCGGATCATGCCCCCTTGCCCTACGCCTCCAATCCTGCCAGCGGAGACCTGTGATGTCGGCCTCAGACACAGCTATCGAGGCAGCGAGGTCAACTGGGAGCAGCTGCGCGCCGTGGAGAAGGGCGGCCCGGGGCGCGGGCGTTCTTCTTGTGTGGCGCTCAGGCTTGCCCGGCCGGCTCCCACAGGGGTCGGGCGCGCCCGGTGCCGTCGCAGTGGAAGCACCGGCCGCCTCCCGGCGTGCTGCGGGCGTCGATGATGCCGGCGGCGTGGCGGAAGGGCCGGGTGAGGCCGATGATGTGGGCCTCGTGGATCGGGAGCTCCTGCCGTCTGCCGAGCGTGACCTCCAGCGCGACGCCGGGGCCGGTGAAGTGGGCGTGCATGCCCCCGGTGATCGAGCTGAGCGTCTCGTTCAGTTCGTGCATCGTCTCCGCGCTGGACAGTTGCACGCGGGCCACGAGGACGGTGTCGGTGGCCGCGGCGAAGGACAGCAGTGCGACCGGGCGGGCGAGCGGCCCGAGGTGGCCCACGGGGGCGGGGGTGTGCTGGAGCTGGGACAGGGCGTGCCACAACTCGCCCGGCAGATCCTGGGGTGCGGTCTCTTCTCGGGCCGCGTCTCATACGGCCTGTGTAGGGCCTGCGGTGGGCTGGTGCCGTCCGCTGGTCCCGTCCGTCCCGCCCGGTGGAGCGATGACTTTGGTACCGGTCCCGCTGTGCGGCCTGGCGGCTGCCGACCGCACAGCGGCCTTGTGCGGTCAGGCCCGCCGACGGAACCAGCCGCGGCCCCGGCCCGGCCCGGGCTCGTCCTGCGGCTCCGGCGGAGCGGCGGACTCGAGGCGGGCGGCTTCCTCGCGGACGACGTCGTCGGCGCGGCACGGGCCGCACACGGACTTGTCCCCGGCTCGTACGGCGGTCCGGTGCACGGTGATCTCCTCCCAGCGTTCGTCCGTGAACTTCTGCCCGCAGCGCCTGCACACCGGGCGCTGCGCCTCCCGCTGTGCGGCGCGGCGCCGCCTGTCCTCCGCGCTGGCGCGGGCCTCCTGGGCGCGGTAGAGGGCGTGGCCGTCTGGGTTGTCGAGCGCGTCCGTCAGCGACTGCTCCCCGGTCCGTCCCAGCCGCCGCCACACCGCCGCACCGGCGCCGTGCTCCGTCAGCTGCTCCAGGGTGGTGACGACGATCGGCACCGCCTGGCGGTAGTCCCGCGCGGTGACCGCCTTCGCATAGAGGGTGTCGTACCGGCGCGGCGCCCAATAACGGCGGCCGGCCTCCTCGAGGACCTGCACCGTGCTGGCGACCTTCGCGGTCGTGGTGTCCGCGAACACGAACGCCACCGGGACCAGCCCCTCCCGGCCGATCGGCGGGTAGACCCGGAGCCACAGCCGCTGCTCGTGGTCGACCAGCTGGTCGATCGCGTCCGGCCGGGAGCGGACCAGGTCCACGGTGCGCTTGTCCGCGTCCTTCGGCAGCAGCCGGCCCCACTCCCAGTACCGACGCAGCTTGACGACCAGGCTGTGCGCGTCCTCGGAGCGGCGGTCGATCTCCACCAGGAGCACCGGCACCCCGGCCTCCGGCGCCCGCACCACCAGATCCGCCGCTGCACGTAGCCGCCTGCGAGCTGGTGCCCGACCTCGGTCTGGAAGCCGGGTCGATGGCCGATCCCTGCGCGGTGGAGTTCGGCGGCCGTCGAGGTGACCGCCGCGGCGTGGTCGTCGTAGCCGGCACCGAGCAGCTTCCCGGTGACCAGGTCGTACTTCTTCTCCCGCAGCGCCGAGACCCGTATGCCCTTCGGCTCCAGCAGCTTCTTCGCCTCTCCGTGTCCTCGCCGGGTCAGCACACACACCTGCCGCTGGTCCTCCTGCATCGACTCGATCCTCACCAGGCGGTGGTCCCGAAGGACGGCGACCCGCGCCAGGATCACGGCGCGGGTCGGCCAGGTGCCGCCGCATTTCAACGCTCACTGAACATGAGCCATGCGCCAGCGCAGAAGACACAACCTGATCAGCACCGCCCGCTACGTGACAAAACTGCACGTCAGAAGACCACGAACGACCTGACACCCCATAAACGCACTGCCACCGAGGCACCCGCTCGGCCTGACCACGAGCAACCAAAGCCGCGCACCAAACTAATCAGCCCAGGCCAGACCACACACCTATGATCACAAACACCGCTCCTGGACAGTGACGGCCAGGACCCGCGCGCTGAAAGGGGGCCGTGTCCCCGGCAGGGCAGATGCCGGGGACACGGCCCTCAGTGCTGTTCTGGGGCGACGCGGGCCAGGACGCTCGCCAGCTCGTCGGCAGCCGCGAGCAGCCGCTCGCAGGACTCGGGGCCGGTGGCCGCCTGCCGTCCGGCGCAGAACCCGAGCACAGGGATGACGCGCTGGACAGCGGGCGGCCGTGCTGGCCGGGGTCCGGCGGGCGCTCCGGTCGCTCTCAGTGCGCGGGACCCGGTAACCTAAAATCGACTTTCCCGAAAGATTCCGGTACCCCCTACAACGGCGAGCTCTCGGTCACTCCGGAGCAGGGGGTTCTGAGGGAGGGGGAGGTCGGCTCCTCCGCGGTTGTTGAAGGGACTGCTGATCGGGAGTTGGCCGAGCAGGCCGCTGGCTGTTCCCGGGCCCTCTGTGGTCGCGCCGCGGGGGGGGCGCTGCTGTGACCGTTGCCGCAGGTGTTGTTGTAAGACGGGGATCCGAGGACGATGACGCCGCCCGCTGCTGCGGGCGTAGCAGACGCCAGGCAAGACGCCAGGCAGGCCCAGGCGGCAGCGGTGGCGGCGATGAGTGGTGCGATAGTCCGTCGGTGTGGCATGGCCTGCAGACGACACAGAAGTGCGGTGCGTCACCCTCGGTCAGCGCTGCCCCGCCATCCCCCAGATGCCGGTCACGGACCTGTGGCGACGCACGCGTGTGGTCTGGTCGGCCCTGTACTGCCTGGCGCGGCGGACATTGCGGGAAAAGAGGTAACAGGCACCTCCTGCCGCGCCGGTCGCGGGGCCGGGATCGTGGTGGGCAGGGAGATCACACACCTGGACGGGCCCGGTCCCGTCGCCGCCGTCATCAGCTCGATCGGCGGGAAGCTGCGCGCGATGGAGAAGGGCCGGCGCTCCCCGCTCGCATCGCTGCGCCCGGCACCGGCACCCCGCCGGCTTCAGAGCAGGATGGTGGTGGTGACCGCGCCACTAGTCGCCTGAAGGCCGCCCGGCTCCGCGCACGCCGTCAGATCGGTGTTGGGCAAAGCACGCGTCTGCACCACTGTGGAGCCCTGGAACAGGCCCCCCACGACACTTCCTTCAGAAACCAGCACGGTGGTGCCGTCAGGCTTGACGTTCACGACGAACTCACTCTCCACCACGCTGCTCTGACCCGTGTTCCACCGGATGGTGTTGCGAGAGGTGCTGCTGCCGGCCGTGCAGCTGAGCACTCCCTGACCGGCACCGGAGAAGGTGCCGCCCACGATCTGCGGGTTGGTCAGCGACACACAGCCGCCCAACGTGCCACTGACGGTGAAATCGACTTGTTGCGGTACGAACGTCAGGCCGGGGTTGAACTTGGTCACCTGGACGCCCAAGGTGCAGGTGATGTCCACCAGCGCCTGGGCTGAGGTGGATACGGACGGCGTATCGGCGGCTGCGACGGACGTCGTCCCGAACGCTGCCAGAGAGCCCACCGACAGGACCGCGGCGGTCGCAGAGACCGCCCTGCGGAGAGAACTGCGCATTTCACTTACCTCCGGTGAAAGACGGGCTGGAACGAACCCGCCCCAGACCGTGAGCCACTCCTCCCTGTGCCGGGGCGGATAGCTGGAAATCGTGAGTCGCGGCTACCGATGATTAGCACCCCGACCACCAGACGCCATAGCCCGATCAGGCCAGCGCACAATGCCCGACCCCACCCATAACGAGCGCCCCCCGTTACATTCTCCGCGGTCCCGCAGCAGGGCCGCTGGCCCCCGGACCCGACACGCCTGCCCCTCTGCCGCGCGGGTCACCTGGGAGGTCACCCACACTCACAGCCGCCGAGCATGCGACCCCGCGGAGACTGAACGGAGGACCCGGAGCGGACGCCGGTCCCCCGCTACCCGCCGAACACCCCAAGGCCGACAGGGAGCAGCTGCGCGATGCCCTTGCGGCGCCGGTCGACACCCCACAGCTTGTCGTCGCCGACGGGGTAACAACCATGGAAGTAGCTGATGCCGTGGGTGCGGCGGTAGGTGGCAGGCAGCCGGTCGGGGCGGCTCTGTCCGGCCCAGCAGGAGCCGGCGGTGGGACGGATGCCCAGTGGCCCGAACTCGTCGAAGGCAAACGTGTGGACAGGACGCTCGTTGACCGCGTACTCGATCCGGGCCAGCTTGGCGTCGAAGGCCGAGTCCGGAGACTCCTTCCAGGTCTTCGTTCGCTGGAACGTGATCCCGTGGCGGGCCAGTAAGCACCGCAGGGCCTCGCGGCCGATCCGGACGGGCCTGGCTATGTTCCGGCGCAGGTGGTCGGCAAGTTTGCGGACCGCCCAGCGGGTGAAGGGGTTGCCCAACACCGTCGGACGGGTGGTGGCCGTCTGGATGACGAAGTCCTCGTCGTCACTGCTCAGCAGGCGGGGACGGCCTCCCGCCCACTGGGGGTTGAGGCATGCAAGCCCGATCTCGTTGAAGCGGTGGATCACGTCTCGGACGGTGCCCTCGTCCGCCTGGATCAGCCGCGCGATCACCGGGACCGTGCTGTCGCTGGCCGAGGCCGGCAGCATCATCGCCCGCCCGAAACCGCACCGAGCTCGTACTGCCCCGCCGAACAATCCGCTGGAGCTTCTGCCCCTCCTGCTCCGTCAGCCTCCGGACCCTGACTGGTTGCGCCATCCCGCCTCCCCCTGCTGGTTGGAAGCGACATCGCTTCCAACCAGCACAACGAGCAACCCGGTGAACCTATGCGGTCACAGCACTAGCCTGGTTGGGCATGCAGGCGATCAGGCACCGGCGGGCAGGGCTCCCAGGCCCAGAATCCGCCATAGCCGGCACCGAAGCGTCCGCAGGTGCGTCCGTACGAGAACACACGCGACTGCTGTCCTGCGCCAAGGCTTCGTCGTCGAGGTCACCAACCCGAAGTCCGCGGTCTTCTTCATCGCCGTGCTCCCACAGTTCGTCGACCCGGCAAACGGTCCCGTGCCCATGCAAAGGCTCGTCCTGGGCTGTGTGTTCGCCGTGGCGACCCTCAGTGCGTGTTTCTAAGCCCCGGTTCTGAGTAGCCTGGAGCCCTACGCTGGCGTGGTGTCCGCGGGCGCCGGTCGGGCTGAGGAAAGGAACTGCCGGGCTTGTGGTGAACGGCTGAGGCCGGACGCCCGGCCTGGGGCCGTGTTCTGTTCGTCGGTGTGTCGGTCCAGGCAGTGGCGGAAGGAACGGCGGCTGCGCAAGCGCCTGGCGGCTGTCCGGGGCGAGGCCGGCGAGGTGGTGTGCCCGGAGTGCGAGGCCCGCTGGGTGGCTGGCGTCGATCGCCGTTCGGATGCCGTGTACTGCTCCCGGCGGTGTGTGGTGAGGGCTTGGCGGCGTCGGAAGGAAGCGTTCGTGGATCGGTCACAGTGACTGCTGAGCGAACGCATCGTGAGTCCAACTCCGGTCACGAAGTGGTTATTTTCGGTCGTTCGTTGTGATCTTAGGATTTTCGGTCTGACTCTCGGTTGCGGACGCGGGCCCTGTCCCGTCGCGGCGAAGTGCCGTGCCCGGGTCCGCACTTGGGGTGGTGAGAGCCATGTCCGAGGAGACCGAGAAGGTCGGTTCCGTCAGCCAGTCCCGCTATGACGAGATCGTGGCCGAGCTGCGGCAGGTCGTCGAACAGCAGACGCGGGGCTCGTTCACGATCGGGGACCGCGCACTGGAGATCGAGCCGATGCGTGAGCGCGGTGGCCAGCATGCGGCGCCGGGTCAGGAGCTGTTCACGGTCCGCGAGACGCTGTTCCGTCTGGCCGAGGACATCGGCCTGGCCTACAAGACGGTGGAAAGTGCCAGGTGGACGGCGTCGCGGTGGCCGGACGAACACCGCCAGGCGGGGTGTCGTTCCGGGTCCACCGGATCCTGGGGCAGATCGAGAACGAAGCGGAGCGATTCGCGACCATCGCCAAACCTCCCGCGGGCAAGTCGCGGTGGACGGTGGACGAGGCCAACCGCAGGGTGGGCCGCCAGGTCGAACGCCCGACGTCGCCGCAGGAGAAGATTACGGCGATCCACTCCCTGGCCCGGGACGAAGAGGTCGCCGCGACGGTGACCACGGACTTCCTGAAACGGCCGACGGTCGCGGCCAAGGTCCCGGCCGCAGAGAAGGTCCGGGTGGTGGAGGAGTTCACCCGGGACGAGTCTGTGGCCACGACTGCGGTGACCGGACTGCTGCGCAGGCCGGACGTCGCCTTCAAGGCGATGAGCGATGACACCGCACGCTTCCAGGTCAACCAGGCCCAGGCCGAACGCGGCCGGCAGGCCCGCGAGGACTTCGACCGCACCAGCCCCGTCGCCCCGGCGATCCGCGCGATCGACCGGTCGGTGGAGTTCCTGGACCTCGTCACCGCCTGCCACGCCTTCGTCGCCGCGGCCGGCCGGACCGTTCCCGGCCTGCGCGACCGCACCCTGAACGACGACGAACGCACGATCGTGCACCAGAACGTCGCCAAGGTGCGGGCCACCCTGGACTGGATCGAACAGGCCGTCGACACGGGCAAGGTCGACATGGACGACGAGCTGGCCCGTCTACTGAAGGGCGAGTAGGCATGCCCCGCGCCTCACGGCGCCGGGGCGATGCAGCCAGACGCCACGCGGACACCCTCCGGTTCGTTCTGTTCGAGGCCAGACCCGCCGGCCTCGAATTCCATCAGCTGGTACGGGCCAGCGACCTGAGCCCGAGCCAGGTCCGCTCGGGACTGGCCGCGTTGAAGGACCAGGCCGCCGAGCGGGGCTGGCACCCGCTGACCTGGAACAGGGCAGCCGGCTACCAGCTCGGAGCCGAGCGGCCGGTGCTGGAGGCGTACGAACGGGCGGTGGTCAGGGAGAAGCTGACCGAGTTCCGCCGGTTCATCACCGGCACAGTCGCCCCACACGCAGCCGCCCACCTGAACGACAAGTGGGTCAAGCACATCGTCGCCCAGCTCAACTCCATCGAATCCACCCTCGACCTCATTGCCAGCTCCTGACCTGCGGCGGGACCGCCCTGCAGGGCGGTCCCGCCACGCTCGAAGGCCCTCGTCATGCGTCGACGCCGCTATCCCTCGGACACCACGAACGCCGAATGGGCCCTGCTCGAACCGCTGCTGCCCACCCCGGCCTGCGAGACCAGCAAAGGCGGCCGTCCGGAGAAGCACCCCCGCCGAGAGATCGTCGACGCCATCCGCTACGTCGTGGATACCGGATGCAAATGGCGGGCTCTGCCTGCGGATTTCCCGCCCTGGCGCACGGTCTGGGGGTTCATGGCCCGCTGGGCTGCAGCCGGGATCATCGGCCAGATCTGCGACCACCTCGTCGGGCGGATCCGCCGCGACATGGGCAAAGGACCCCGGGCGGTGGCCATCGTGATCGACTCCCAGAGCGTGAAGGCCGCAGAGACCGTCTCCAAGGCCACCCGCGGCTACGACGCGGGCAAGAAAATCAACGGCCGCAAGCGCCACCTGGTCGTCGACACCCGCGGCCTGCCCTTGATGGTCATGGTCACCCCCGCCGACCTGCACGACGCCGCCGCGGCAAAGGAAGTCCTGTTCCGCCTGCGCCTGATGCACCCCGAGATCACGATCGTGTGGGCCGACTCGGCCTACGCCGGAAAGCTCGTCGACTGGGCGAAACAGCACCTCAACCTCACCATCAAGCCGGTCAGCCGTCCCAAGGACGCCTCCGGTTTCGTCGTGCTGCCCCGCCGCTGGGTCGTCGAGAGGTCGCTCGCGTGGATGATGCACGCCCGCCGCCACGCGAGGGACTACGAACGGCTCATCCAGCACTCCGAGACCCTGATCACCTGGGCAGCCATCACCCTCATGACCAGACGCCTTGCCCGAAGAGGCGCCACCCCCAGCTGGCCGAGGAAGCCCGCACCAGCCAGCGGCTGACCACCACTTGAGTGCACTAGCCGCACATGACAGGCTCATGGCCCATGATCGATGACTTCGCGAAAGAGTATCTGCACAACGATCTGCGAGAGATTCGCAAAGCGATGCTCTGGAAGCTCGACGGGCTGAGCGAGTACGACGTCCGCCGCCCCCTGACTTCGACGGGCACCAACCTTCTTGGCTTGGTCAAGCACCTGTCGCTCTGGGAGTCCAGGTACTTCGGCGAGGTCTTCGACCGACCGTTTCCCGAGCCCCTGCCCCGGTGGGACGACGCCGAGGCGCGTGGCGCCGACATGTGGGCCACTGAACAGGAGACACGCGAGCAGATCACCAACCGCTATCGTCGCGTATGGGAGCACTCAGACGCGACGATCAATGCCCTCGTCATTGACTCCCCCGGCTACGTGCCCTGGTGGCCACGCCCCAACGTGAAGCTGTTCAACATCCTGGTCCACATGCTCACCGAGACCAGCCGGCACGCCGGTCACGCCGACATCCTGCGCGAACACCTCGACGGCTCGACAGGGACAGCGGCCGAATACGCGACCCCGGACCACGACGCGGCCTTCTGGGAAGCGCAACACGCGAAGATCGAGCGAGCCGCCAAAACAGCAGCCGATGCCAGATCTGACGGCATTGGCTGTTGACGATCCTCTGCCCCTCAGCCTGGACAGCTCTTGGAATCGGCCGCCAACCAACCCCTGATCCGCAACGCCGCACCTTCAGAAACACGCACTCAGCGTCGGGACGGCGGTCGCGCTTGTCGCGGGCTCCGCCGTTCCGCCACGCCGTCCTCGGCGACCACGACAAGGACCGCACAGCCGTCGGCCGGCTACGCGGTTTCACCCGGAGCGGCGACTGTGCCTACTACGCCGACACGTCCACTTCATGGCCGGACAGCCCCTCCCCCACCCCCCATCGCCCGATGGCTCCAGCCCGAGGAGACCGTACTCAGGCGGTGGGAGACGCTCGTCGCCGAACGCCGGAACCATCTCGGCATCCGCCTGCCGTGAAACCCGCCCGCATCCGGCGGGGCCACAGCCCCGCAGGAAGGGCTCAGTCGGCGGCGGGGTTCCGGCCCACGAGCTGAGTCAGCAACTCCACGGTCCGTGCCTGATTCCGGCCGATCTTCTTGGCCAGGCCCCGGACCTCCTCGGTGAGGCTGCTCATCTTCGTCAAGGTCCCCACCTTCTGCTCCAGGTTGCCGACCTGCAGCCGCACTGCGGGCAGACCGCTCCTGACGATTCCGAGTTGATTTTCCGGCGATATTCGCCGTGTACCTGTCCGGCATCGTCCGGTCTACGCCGAGCGCGCTGTGCGTGGCGAGCTGCGCCGCCACCAGCAGGTCCTCCGTCTCGAACACGAGCCGGTCCGGGCGGCGCAGGAACAGCGCGGCGCCGATCACCCAGCGCCGGCCGCGTAACGGCGCGAGGATGGCGCGCTGCCCCATGGGCACGGCGAAGTCGGAAGGGCCCCGAGGAGTCCCTGCAACGCGGCGCGAGCAGCGGGCGCGTCCGTGAACGCTGGGCGCACCTGGCGCAGCAGCTCCCTCAGCGCACTGCCCGGCCGCACCTCGCACAGCTCCGCGCCGAGCGTGTCCGGCTCGGACTGGACGTACGGCATGAACCCGCCCTCGGAATCCCGCTCGGCCGGCATCTGGTCGGTACGGCGCAGCCGCAGCACCACCGGACCGGGAGTTCGTTCGGCCGCTGCTGCCAGTCTCGTTGCGGGGCCGCAAGCGGTTGGGCGACCGGATGGTCCTCAACGGGATCGTATGGAAGTTCCGTACCGGGGTGGCCTGGCGGGAGGTGCCTGAGCGGTACGGACCGTGGGCCACGCTGCACACTCGTTTCCGCCGGTGGGCCAAGGACGGAACGTTCGAGCGGATGCTGCGGGCAGCGCAGGCCAAGGCAGACGCGGCCGGGGACATCGACTGGCTGGTATCGGTCGACTCCACGGTCGTGCGGACCCACCACCACGCCGCCGGAGCCCGAAAAGGGGGGCGCCGGGCACTCGGACGGTCGCGAGGCAGCCTTACCAGCAAGATTCATCTGGCCTGCGATGCCTTCGGTCACCCGCTCGCGCTGGTGGTCACCGGCGGCAACACCAACGACTGCACCCAGTTCACCACGGTGATGGAGGCGATCCGGGTGCCCCGCAACGGCCCTGGCCGGCCCTGGACCAGGCCGTCTCATGTCATCGGCGACAAGGACTACAGCTCGAAGGCGATCCCCATCTGGCTGCGGCGGCGGGACATCGCTCACACGATCCCCGAGCGGGCCGACCAGGTTGGCAACCGCCTCCCCGTGGCAGCTGCGGTGGCCGGCCCCCCGCCTTCGACCAGCAGCTCCACAAGCGGCGCAACGTGGTGGAACGGTGCTTCAACCGGCTGAAGCAGTGGCGCGGCATCGCCACCCGTTACGACAAGACGGCCGAGTCCTACCAGGCAGCCATCACCCTCACATCCCTGCTGCTGTGGGCGTGACATTTGACGACAACTCCTACCGTGAGTCTACCGAATCGCGGCCCGGCCTGATGCGCGATCGCGCGCACCGAGGCATACGTCCCTGGTCCCGGCCGTCGGGACGAGGACGGGGACGGGGACGGCGCCCCTGGGCTCCCGGAAGGCGAGTCGGCCTTCTCCGCGGCTCGGCTCCGGACCACCTCGTCGCCCTGGCCCGGGCGGAGCCCGCATCGCACGCGGCCAGCTCGTTGAGCGCCCGAGCTCAGCGTCGCCTGAATCGCCTCAACCGATCAATAAAATTTGACAATGACGTGGCGTCTGATTCCCGTTTGGTCAAGTGAAGTTGCGGGTAACCTCTGCCTCTCTTGCAAGAGGATTATGCTAGCCAAGGAGCGTTTGCATGGAAGACTTACGTCCTTCCACCCGTCGTATTAGCCGGAGAGCCGTGTTGGCAGCGGCTGTCCTCGCACCTCTCGTCAGCACAACTCTGATAGCGCCGACCGCGTCGGGCGGCGAAGCAGACTCGCCGGTGCTGCAGATCATGACGTACAACCTCGAGGGTCGAGGGACCGCCGGGCCAAGCTGGAAGCACCGCAGGCCGATCGAGCGTGCGATGTTGCGGCAGGCGCAGCCGCAGATCGTGGACACTCAGGAAGGCGACCACACGCAGGTGAAGCAGGTCGCCGCTGACCTCGGCAAGAACTATGGATGGATCGGTAAGGGACAGAACGGCGGCCACAAGGGGATCATCAACGCGATCTTCTTCGACAAGCGCCGACTGAAGGTCCTCGGGCATAACACGTTCTGGCTCTCAGCCACACCCACCAAGGTCGGCTCGAACACGTGGGGCGCCAAGCACATCCGCACCGCCACCTGGATCCACTTCCAAGACAAGCAAGACAGCGGCCGCGACTTCTACGTCCTCAACACCCACTTCGACAACGGAAAGGGACAGCACCCGGACAACGTACGCCTCAAGAGTGCCAACCTCGTAGGAAAGTGGATCGCCCGCCTCCCCGCCTCCAAACCAGTTCTCGTGTCCGGCGACTTCAACTCCGCCGCAGAGGAGACTCAGGTCTACACCCGACTGCTCAACCGCAGCGGACTCGTCGACACCTGGAAAACCGCCGCTACACGCGCCAATGAGTACGGCACGCACACGGGACACAAGGCACCCAAACCCGGCCCCCGTATCGACTGGATCCTCTCCGATCCAAAGGTCACGACCGATCACACGGAGACCAACGTCTTCTCCAAGGACGGCCTGGCTCCCAGCGATCACCTACCCGTGCAGGCATGGGTCCGCCTGCGATAGGCGGGGCCGGCCGTTGCGCGAGGAGGACCCGCTGGACAGAGATTCCGGCTGTGCTCGCCTGCAGCTCCAGCGGCAATACCTCGCCGGTACGGGTGATGAAGGACAGACACAGCTCGGGGCGGCGGACACCATCTGGACCTCGGTGGCCTGGTCGTAGTGGCGTGCTGTGTCGACAGCCATCGGGGCGGACATCAGGCCTGCCTCGTCCGGCAGTTCTAGGTGCGCGCTCGGGGGCGGCAGGAGTGTCGACCAGGCCGGCCGCGCTGCGCTGCGCTGCGCTGCGCAAGAGAATGCCCGATACGGCGGCCAGCAAAGGCCATGTCCTTGGCCAGCGCACCGATCGTGAATCGGCGCATTCGTCTCCTGGCGCCTGGATGAGTACTGCACCCTCTTCCAGGGCTAACCAGTCCCGGACGAACTGGCCCGAACTCGCCGCATCGACGCCATGCTCGCCGCGGCCCGCGAGGGACTGGAGAGGTCCACCTGGCGGATCGACGACCCGGACGAGAAACTGCTCCTCCCCATCATCGGCGCGCTGACCGTTCACCTCGCCAAGGAGTTGGGCCTCACGGAGGAGGGCTGGGACGCCGCCCAGACCCGGCGGAAGGTCGCGGACGAGCTTCGGCACCCCGCGGGGACGGCACGGCATCGAGCGTTCCTGGACGCGACACAGATGGCGGAGGAAGGGATCCGTGTGCCTGACTGCGGATAGTGTCCCTACCGGTCGCTGGAGGGCGGCAGGGGCCTGGCCGGGGCGCTCGGAGCGAGGCCGGCGCTCGGACAATGCGGCCCCGGGCCCGGTCGGTGTGTACCGCCACTAGGTCCTCTCGTCAAAGGGATCTTGCCCAGAGCAGAAGTGACGCGAGTGTGACCGCTGCTTCGTAGGAAGTAGCGGTCTTGTCATACCGGGTGGCGATGCGCGAAAGCCCTTGAGCTTGTTGAAGCAGCGTTCGACGACGTTCCGTCGGCGGCAGGTCTCCCGGTTGAAACCTGGCGGCCGGCCACCGCCGCTCCCGCGATTGCGCCGGTGCCGCAGTTGGTCTGCCTTTTCGGGGATCGTGTGCGGGATGCCGCATTGCCGAAGGTAGCTGCGGAAGCCGCGAGAGCTGTATGCCTTGTCCGCGATCACATGGCCAGGCCGGCGGCGTGGCCGGCCCGGGCCGGTGCGAGGAACACGGATCCTGTCCAGCAGCGCTTGTGCGCAGATGCTGTCGTGGCGCTGGCCTGGTGTGATGAGGAGCGCGAGAGGGCGGCCCCTTCCGTCGCAGGCGAGGTGGACCTTGGTTGTCAGTCCTCCTCGGGATCGGCCGAGGGCGTGACCGTCCGGTTCGTCCGGCCGGCGCTTCCCCGTTTCCGGCCGGCGGCGGCAGCATGCTGGTGAGCGCGGACGATGGTGGAGTCGATCCGGACCAGCCAGTCGATGTCACCGGTGGCGTCGGCCCGGGCCTGTATCTGCTGCAGGGCCCGGGTGAACACGCCGTCCAGGGCGTAGCGACGGAAGCGGGCGTAGACCGTCTGCCACGGCCCGTAGCGTTCGGTCAGGTCACGCCAGGAGATCCCGGTGCGGATCTTGTAGACCATCCCGTTGACGACCTGACGGTCTGACACCCGGGGTGGGCCTGTCGAGACCCGTGATATCAGCGGAACTAGCAACTCCCACTCCTGATCCTTGAGTTCATGGCGGCGCATCACCCCACCATGATCCACCACCCGATGATCTTTGAAGACGGATCCTAGACCTCCCTCCTCTGCCCGCTTCCGAAGCCTCAGGGTCCGGCGGCAGAAACAAGTCCTGCAGAGAGCTTCCGTCCGGTTGCCCGGCGCATCTAGGCTCACTACTTATGGGAGCGCTCCCATGACCGTCGGATCAGCGTTATGCGCAGTGGCGAAGGTCATCCAGCCAGGTAGAGACGCATCGCCCACTGTGGACCCCGCTTCGAGGCCGGTCTCTCGCCAGGCGGTGCCATTTGGAGTGATCGGTCATATACGTGCGTTGAGGGAGAGTGCGATGAGCATAAGAGCCCTTCGGGCTTTCGGCGTTGCTGGAGTGCTTATGGCGGGTTCTGTGACCGGATTCGGCGGCCCGGCCTCGGCGGTCGCCTCGCCGGCGGCCGGTCAGTCCGCCGCAGACGGCAGGGCATCGGCAGTCGCCGCGGCGCCGGCACTGCACGTGTCGGGCAACCGTCTGGTCACCGGGTCCAATTCCACGTTCCGCCCACTGGGCGTCAACCGGTCCGGCGGGGAGTTCGGCTGTGTCCAGGGCAAGGAGATATTCGACGGGCCGACGGACCAGGCGGCCGTCGACGCGATGAAGGCGTGGAAGATCAACACTGTCCGGATCCCGCTGAACGAGGAGTGCTGGCTGGGCACCGGGAACTTACCTCCGACAGCGCCCAGCGCGGCGGCGTACCAGCAGGCGGTCAAGACCTACGCGGACCTCCTGGTGGCCAACGGCATCAACGTGATCCTCGACCTGCACTGGACTTGGGGGGAGTACACCGGTCCCGGTGGAGGCTGCCCGGATGTCGCGGCCACCTGTCAGAAGCCGATGCCGGACGCGCGCTACACCCCCACGTTCTGGTCCGAGGTAGCCACGATGTTCAAGGGGAACGGAGCGGTCATCTTCGACCTGTTCAACGAGCCGTACCCGGACGCGGCCAACAACTGGTCCGATGCCACGGCCGCATGGACCTGTCTGCGTGACGGCGGCACCTGCGCCGGGATCACCTACCCGGTCGCCGGCATGCAGACCCTCGTCAACGCGGTACGCGCCACCGGTGCCACCAACGTGATCATGTCGGGCGGTCTGGAGTGGACGAACAACCTGAGTCGGTGGCTGGAATTCAAGCCGACCGACCCCACCGGCAACCTGATGGCCTCATGGCACTCCTACAACTTCAACGGCTGCGTGACCACCTCATGCTGGGACAGCAGCATCGGAGCGGTCGCCGCCCAGGTGCCGGTCCAGGCCGGCGAGATCGGTCAGGACACCTGCGCCCATGACTACATCGACCAGGTGATGGCCTGGGCGGACGCCAACAAGGTCGGGTACACCGCCTGGACCTGGAACCCTTGGGGTTGCAGCGGTGGCAGTGTGCTCATCGAGAACTGGAACGGCACACCGACCAGCACCTACGGTGAGGGGTTCAAGGCGCACCTGCTCAGCCAGAACCCCGGTGACCCCGGCGGTGACACCGCTGCGCCCACCGCTCCGGGGACTCCCACCGCCTCCGAGGTGACGGCCACCTCCGCGACCTTGAGCTGGGCGGCCTCCACGGACAACGTGGGTGTCACCGGCTACGACGTCGTCCGTGTCACCGGCGGCACTGAGACGCAGGTGACCGGCTCGGCGTCCAACCGGGCCACAGTCACAGGGCTGTCCGGCAACACGGCCTACACCTTCGCCGTTTACGCCAAGGACGCGGCCGGCAACCGCTCCCCCCGTTCGGCCACCGTCACCGTTACCACCACCGGCACCCCGGCAGGCGCCTGCTCCGTCGGCTACCGATTGGTGGGGGACTGGGGAAGCGGCTTCCAGAGCGAAATCACCATCCGCAACACCGGTGCCGCAGCTGTCAGCAACTGGAAGCTCGGCTTCACTTTCACCAACGGCCAGACCATCAACAACATGTGGGGCGGTACCCCCACCCAGACAGGCGGCTCCGTGAGCGTAACCCCCGCCTCCTACACCGACACCATCACCGCCGGCGGTTCCGTCACTCTCGGTTTCATCGCCAACAGGGGCGCCACGAACACCGCCCCCACCACCTTCACCCTCAACGGCAGGACCTGCACCACAGCCTGACCACAGCCGCTGCCCCGCAACCGACATCAGTCGCGCCCCCATAGTTGCCCCACCGCAACTACCACCACCGCCTCCGTCGACGCGATCCCCGCCGCCCACCCGGAAGCCGACTGGGACGAGCTGCGCGCGGTGGTGAAAGGCCGGCGCTCCCCGCTCGCCACGTCGGCGAAGCAGGCCGCCCCGGCCTGACCTGTACCGCTGCCCGGTGACGCCGCCCCTCCCCGGCGGGTGGGGTGGCGTCACCGTGCCAGGGGTCAGGCAGAGTGGTGGAAGAGGACGCGGCCAGGCCAGTTCGGTGTGTTCGTTGAAGAGCTGGCGGAGGAGGTCGGCGTCGCTGGCGGGTAGAGGTCGTCCCGTAACTGCTGGTGGAGGTGCGATGATCTTGCTGTGGCTGGTGTGATCACGGCTTCGGAGCCCTCCTGGATAGGCCCGTTCACCGGGCTGAGCCCTCGGCAGTTCAACAAGCTGATCACCGCGCTGCGGCGCCAGGGAGCCGATCCGGGCCGCAGGGGCCGGCCGTGGTCGCTGCGTTGGAGGACCGGGTGCTGCTGGTGGCCGCGTACTGGCGCACCAACCTCACCCTGCGCCAGCTCGCCCCCGCTGTTCGGCGTCTCCAAGTCGGCGGCCGACCGGATCGTCGGCACCCTCGGGCCGGCTCTCGCCCTCCAGCCCCGAGGGCGGTTCCGCAAAGACACCGTGCTCATCGTGGACGGCACGCTGGTGCCCGCCCGCGACCGGACCGTGCCTGCCGTCCCGCAAGAACTACCGCTACTCCACCAATCACCAGGTCGTCATCGACGCCGGCACCCGCCTGGTCGTCGCCGTCGGCAAACCGCTGCCCGGCAACCGCAACGACTGCCGGGCCTGGCCGGAGTCCGGTGCGAAGGCCGCTGTCGACGCCACCCCCGCGGTGATCGCCGACGGCGGTTACCGCGGCACCGGCCTGAATCGCCGGCCAGGAGAACGCCGACATCACCGTGCTCACCGAGGTCTCCCCCACCCGCGGAGGCGACGCCCTCGTCACCGCACTCGCCGACCGCGGATACGCCACCATAATCGCGCCGCAGCCGCCCGACCGTGACTACCGCACGGTCATCGCCTGCCGCACTCCCGCCCAGCAGGTGCACAGCCCGGTCCTCGTCACACCCCACCGCGCACCGGCCGCCCGCGTCACCGTCGGCGGCCACGACATCGGCGTCGTAGGCCTGTACGTCCCCTCCCACGGCCCCAAGGCGCACCGCAACGTCGCCAAGCGCGCCTTCCAGGACGCGGTCACCAAGGCCCTGCCCCAGCTCGGCGCCGCCTTCCCCGGCATGCCCGTCATCGTGGCCGGGGACCTCAACGTCATCGAACGCGGCCACCAGCCCCCGCACAGCGACGCGTCACCCCGCTCACCGCCCGACAGAGCCCGGACGACTTCACATGCCCATGATCACCTGTCGCCTGGCCGCCGCCCCGCCCTCGGTTCATTCAGTGCGGACGCCAAGGAGGTACCACACCCTTGTCCGCAGCCTGATCTGCTACCACCGACTTTCGACTCTCCAGAAGAGACGACACCTTAAAGCCAATATCTTTGCTCTACACTTGTTTCATGGCCACCTCGGAACAGCAGCGGACCGCGAGCCGCCCCGGCGGGCGCAGCGCTCGTGTCCTGGCCGCAGTGGAACAGGCTGCCACTGAACTGATCTGCGAGGGTGGCCTCGAACAGGTCTCGATCCCCGCTGTCGCCGCGCGCGCGGGGGTCAACCCGACGAGCGTCTATCGGCGCTGGGGCGATGTGCATCAGCTGCTCACCTGGGTCGCGGAGAGCCGCCTGACGTCGGACTCCTTGCCGCCGGACACCGGCAGCCTCCGCGGTGATCTGAGCAGGTGGGCGGAGCTTGTGCTGGAGCACATCAGCACGCCTGAAGGCAGCGCGTCCCTGCGTACCGTCGTCAAAGCGATCGGTGACGGCGAGGTCCGGGACCGCTGCCTGCGCAGGCGGGTGGATCAGATCGACTCGATCCGCGCTCGCGCCCGTGCCCGCGGCGAGATGCCTCCGGACACCGAGCAGGTGATGGACCAGGTCGTGGCTCCGCTGCATTTCCGTGTCCTGTTCGGCATCGAACCGACGGACGCCGCCCGTGCCCGCGCCCTGGTGGACTCTCTCCTCGCCACCGCCCCGGCCGTGGACGGCGGCCCAGGCGAGTGACGGGCGCGGCATCGATGGACGGGTGGGCACGGTGACAGAGCCGAACCTGATGAAGTTGTCCGAGTGGGTCGAGTCACAGCTCCCGCGCCTGATCGACGATGTGCCGGCCCGCATTGCCCAGGACATCGACTTCTATCGGGAGGGTGAAGTCGTGTCCCGCGCCGACCTCCGGCAGTCGGTGGACCAGAACATGCGGTCGATGGTCGCCGCCCTGCGTGAACCGGCCCACCGCCAGGACCATTCGATGGCGGAACTGACCGGTCGGCGGCGCGCACGGCAGGGTGCGCCGCTGCCGGAGCTTCTGCGCGCATACCGCACGGGGTTCGCTGCGCTGTGGGAGCTGTTGGCCGAGTGGGGCCGCCGCATGCCGGACCGAGCGGTGATCGACACGGTCCTCTCGGCGGCCACACGGGTATGGCAGCTCAGCGACGAGTACGCGATCGCGCTCACCGAGGCGTACCGGTCGACCACCGCGGAGATGCTCGTGGAGCGCGAGCATCGGCGCTCGGCCCTGGTCGAGGCCCTGTTCGCGGGAGAACCGGGCCCCGATGCCCCGCCCTGGGAGGTACCCAAGCTCCTGGGGCTACCCTCGGACGCGGACCACATCGTCGTCGCGGCGGAGACCGTCGGACCGGCCGACCCGAGCCTGCCGGGCATCGAGCAGCGGCTGGCGGAACGCGGCATCCCCTCTGCGTGGCAGCTGACCCCTACCGCGCAGATGGGGGTGGTGTCGCTGCGTCCGGAGCAGTTCAGCCAGGTGATCGAGCTGGTACGGCAGAGCGCGTCGGCGCGGACCGGTGTGAGTCCCGTCTTCCGGGCGTGGGGGGAGACACCGAGGGCGCTGCGCCTGGCCTGCGCCGCGCTGCACCGCCTGCCGGCGGGCCACGCCGGGGTGAATGTCCTGGGAGCCGGGCCCTTGGCCGGTCTCGTGGCCCGGGATCCCGACGAAGGCCGCCGCATCGCCCGGCAGGTCCTCGGCCCGGTCCTGGACCTGCCCGGTGAGGAACGTGCCGTACTGCTGGGCACGTTGCAAGCCTGGCTCGACCACGACGGCTCGGCCGAGCGTGCCGCCGAACGGCTGTACGTTCACGCGAACACCGTTCGTTACCGGCTTCGCCGTCTGCAGGACCTCACCGGTCGCTCGCTCACCCAACCCCGCGCGATCGCCGACCTGGTCGTGGCCATGGAAGCCGTGCGCAACGACCGCGCCGGCTGAGGCGAGGCCTGCGGGCGGGGCGCCCGCTCCGCGCGGACGCCCGGTTGTGGCGAGCCCTGTCCCGAACGATCAGACGCTCTGATGCGCCGAGTGGGGGCGTGAGAGCTCTTCGGGCTGGGGTGTGCCGCGGCGGCGTTGCACGTACAGGCCGATGAGTGCGAGGAGTGCCAGCGCGATGACCGCCGCCGCGTACCCGTCGGCAGTACGGGCCAGTCCCAGTCGGGTGGCCGACACTCCCGCGACGACGGCCGGCAGGCCGAACGCCAGGTAGCTGATCAGGAACATGACGGAGAGGGCCGCGGCTCGTTCCGTGGGCTCGGCCCGCGCGGCCAGGGAGCGCATGGCACCGAGGAACGACGCACCGTATCCGAAGCCGGCGAGGGCCGTGCCGATCAGATAAGCCGCCGCAGACGTGGCCGCCACGCCGATCAAGGTGATCAGCATGCCGGCGATCAGCGTCGCCGATCCGTACGACAGGATCCGCAGCGGTGTCGCACGCTGGAGGAACAACTGCCCGAGGGCACCGGCGCCGGTCAGTACGGCGATCACCGCACCCGTGACCACGGTGCTCCGCTCGCCCAGCACCGAGGTGGTCAGTGCGGGGCCCAGCGAGAGGTGGAAGCCGCCGACCGCCCAGAGAGCCACGAGGCTCGGCGTGATGACAAGGACATGCGGACGCAGCCGACGGGGCAGCGACGCCCGGGGGAGGAGCGAGTTCAGAGCGCCGGGCCGTCCTTCGGTCGTCTCCGGCATGAACACCACGCCGGCGAGGGTGACGGCGAACGCGGCGATGAGGACGAGGTAGACCAGCGTGGTCGGTGCCGGGGCGTACCGCACCAGCAGGCCGGTACCGAGGCCGCCCAGCGCCAGCCCCAGCAAGATGGAAGTGCCGCCCACCAGGGGGCCCAGGCGCGGCTTGTCCGAGGGCTGCAGATCGATCAGACCGGCCCCGATGGCGCCCATCGCGGCGCCGGTGGCCAGGCCCTGTATGCCGCGGGCGACGAGCAGCCAGCCAAGTCCGGCGGCCTCGGTGAAGACCACCATCGCCGCGATCTCCACCAGGAGCGAAGCGATCAGCACCGGACGCCGTCCGATGTGGTCGGACAGCGATCCGACGACGAGAAGCGCGGCCAGCAGGCCGAACGCGTACAGGGCGAACACCAGGGTCACCGCAGTGGGTCCGAAACCCCATTCGGCCTGGTAGAGGGGATAGAGCGGGGACGGGGCGCCGGCGGCGAACAGCAGGAGCAACTGGATCGCGCCGAGCAGCCAGAACGATGTGCCGCGGGACAGCCTTGGCCACCGGGCAGCACGGACGAAGGGGAGGGCGGGGGGCACGGGAAGTCTCTCTTCCATGACGGACAGCCGGCGCTTCGCAGGCCTCCCCATGGGGGCTGGCGAGGCGTTGCCAGGGGTCTGAAGGGACGCTGCGCGACGGACTGTAAAGCAACGATCATTGCTTTAGCTCTCACGCTAACGCCGGGATCCTGTAAAAGCAAACTTCTTTGCTTTCCGGTTCTTCCGTGCCCACGCCGACGGCAACCGGGCCCGGCGCTCTAGGCGACGGCGATCTGCCGTGGAGGCTCCGGCGGCTTGTGGGCCGACACAGAATTCGCTGTCGCTGTCGCCAACGGGATCGGGGAAAGCCCTGGTGAGAGGCCGCCTCGGGGAAACCGACCGCAGCGGCCCGGTCGCGTCGGGCGGGGCCGCTGGGCAGTATGTGAAGTGTCAATTCAAACGGGTGCCTTTCGCCCCCGCGCAGCGGTGAACCCCCGTGCTCGGACCCCCGCAAGGGGGACGGCGCATCCTGGCGGAGCCCCAGGGTCGACGTCAGAGCGACCGGAAGCAACGCAACCCCTGCACAACATCAACGAAAGTGGGTCGTCATGTCCCAGGCCGCAAACGAGTTGAGCAAGACCCCCACGCCGGATCCGGCCGAAGACAACGCGTACTTCCCGTCGCCGTACTCACTCAGTCAGTACACGTCGGCGAAGACCGACTTCGACGGGGTGCGACACAAGGGCGCCTACACCCAGGGGAGGTGGAAGGTGCTCATGATCGCGGCGGAGGAGCGCTACGTCCTGCTGGAGAACGGCAAGATGTTCTCCACCGGCAACCATCCGGTCGAGATGCTGCTTCCGCTCCATCACATGATGGAGGCGGGCTTCGAGGTCGAAGTCGCCACGCTGGAAGGCTATCCGGCGAAGCTCGAGCTGTGGGCGATGCCTCGCGAGGACGGAGCGGTCATGGGGACGTACGAAGCCCTCAAGCCGAAGCTCAAGCAGCCCAAGAAGCTCTCCGAGGTCGTCGCCAAGGAACTTGGCGAGGATTCGGACTACATCGCCGTCTTCATCCCGGGCGGACACGGAGCTGTCGTCGGGCTGCCGGCCAGTGAGGCGGTGGGCCAGACGCTTGAGTGGGCCCTGTCCAACGACAAGTTCGTCATCACCCTGTGCCATGGCCCGGCGGCGCTGCTCGCTGCCTCGTTGGACAGGGACGAGTCGCTGTTCAAGGGATACTCGGTCTGCGTCTTCCCCGACGCACTCGACGAGGGGCCGAACATCGAGATCGGCTATCTTCCCGGCCGCCTGCCCTGGCTGGTAGCCGATCTGCTGAGCAAGCAGGGACTGAACGTCATCAACGACGACATGACCGGCAAGACCCACCGGGACCGGAAGCTCCTGACGGGTGACAGCCCCCTCGCCTCCCACAAGCTCGGTCTGCTCGCCGCTGAGGCCCTGGTCGAGGCAGCCGGGACCGCAGGCTAGGTCCGTCCTCAAGGATCGCGGCGACGGCGCGAGGAACGCAGCAGCCAAAGCCGGTCCCTGATGCCGTCGTGAAGGAAGATCAACGGGCGGGCCGACCCGGCCCGCCCGTTGGCCCCTGCTGTCGCGCATGCCTGCGACCTGCGAAGCGGGGCGCGCAGGCTGACCGTGAACAGGCAGGCTCCGCTCGTACGTCGTCCCTCACGTCCCCGGGCATCCGACAACACCATGTCCGACAGGGGGCTTGACTAGTAAATGGCCCAGCACGCCGACCGCGACCCCGGCTTTCAGCACCAGGTGCGGGCGCTGACCGCACGGGTCTCCGAGCTGCGCCCCGACTTGCCGGGCCTGAGCGACTACGCGGCACGCACCGCGGTGTCCCCCCTCTGGCCTGCTTGAACGCTGACGCGAACCCCACCGGCCGAAGGCCGCCTGACGCCCAGGCCCGTACGGCTTCTCGAACCGTGCCAACACCGGGGCCGCCCATCAGTAGCCGTTGCCGACGATGTCGCCCCGCGCCCTTGCCCCAGCCGGTGTTGCTGGGGAGAAGTTACCCCCGTCTGCGCCGGCGCCCCGTCAATCGTCCGCACGGGCAGCTTCAGGGGGTCAACCAGTGGGGTCCGGCCGTGGGGTCGTTGACCCAGATGTATTGCGTTGCGCCGTTGTCGGTGACGGTCATGCCGAAGTCGTACAGGTCGGGGCTGCCCAGGCTAAGCCATGCGTCCCAGGCCGTCTCCAGTTCATCGGCCAGACGTCGGGGGCCGCCCTGGGTGGCGATCGTCCGGCGGCCGCCGATGGCCGAGAGCGTGGCCCAGGACTGCTCGGTGTCGTGGATCCAGGCGTTGAGGCCGTCAGCGTCGTAGGCGAGCGTCGTCCGTAGATGAGGCAGGGCGACGCGCAGCGCGAACCGCAGGTGTGTGTTGTCGTGGAGCGGGGTGAGATCGCGGAGGAAGGGGCGCTCCTCCTCCGGTTCGCTGCGGGCGCGTACCTGTGCGTAGTCGCTTTCGCGGCGCAGCGCGCCGCGGTCGGGCATGAACTGTGCCAGGCCCTGGACCCATCCGGTCGCGGACCGGCCGTCGTCGGCGACGGTCAGCGCAAGGTGTCCGAGCCGGCCCCAGGGGGTGACGATGCGTCCGCCCGGCCGGGTCTGTGCGACCCAGGCCCACGGGATCCGCTCGACCGCGTAGGTGGCGATGACCCGGTCGTAGGGCGCCGCAGGGGACCATCCCTGGTTTCCGTCACCGACTTCAACCCGTGTACGCATGCCGGCTTCTGCCAAGATCTGGCGTGCCGCCTGTGCCAGGTCGGGGCTCGCCTCGACGCTGACGGTGCGATCGGGGCCGGCCCGCCGGCTGAGCAGGGCTGCGTTCCACCCGCTGCCTGTTCCCAGTTCCAGGACGCGCTGGCCGGGCTCGAGGAGCAGGGAGTCCAGCATGTCGACCACGACGGCCTGGCTGGACAGGCTCGATGTCGGCAGTCCGTCCGTGGCCTCGGTGACGGTCGCCGTGTCGGGGCCGGGATACACCTCCCTCGCCCAGCCGGCCGGATCGATCCGCTGGTCCACCGGCACGTAGGCGTGTCCGTCCCACCGCCAGACGCGGGTGGGGGCGAACCGGTGCCGGGGCAGGGCCTCGACGGCCTCACGGATCCAGGGGGACCGTTCGGGCCAGTCGCCCCGCTGCTCCATGGCCGCGGCCAGCGATCGCCGCAGCCTGTCGATGCCGGGTGCGGTCGTCAGCACCATGACCTGCTACTTCTTGTGTTTTCCGGTACTGGGCGGAGGCGGAGGGACCTGTCCGTCGCTGTTGCCGGGCGGCGGGGTGCCCGTACCCGGGTCGGCCGGCGGCTTTTCGTGATTACCCATCGCTCTCTCCCCGAGATCGGCAGGAAAGATGGCCCTTCTACGGTGAGGCCTGCGACAGGCACTGTCCTCCAGATGCCGGAAATAGCCAGCCAACGGCTGAAAAGGCACACTCGCTGGCGGCCCCCGGGTTGGGCAGGACGCGCCTGTAAGTTGATGACGAGGGGTGTGCTGCCTGACGCCCTTGCCGCTGTGCGCCGCGCCCGCTCTCGTGGACCCCGACTCCACCGACGACGCCACCGAGACCTGAGGACACCGACCATGGCACTGGCGGACGACATCGAGTTCTTCGGCCGGGTGTTGCCGCAGACGACATGGACCGTGCTGCTGCAGTCAAGGCACTCACTGAGCCCTCTCACTGCGGCCTCACCGAACGCGGTACAGACGATCTGATCACCAACTGGCAGACAGCCCGCAGCGAATACCGCGACACGTTCGATCGAACCCGGCAAGCGCACAACCGCCTCACCGGCTGCGACGACGAGTAGTGAGGACGTCGTGGTCATCTGAACGAAGCGGCGGCTGTGCCCCTCCGTCGCCATACAGCACATGACGTCCAAGCACTCCCCGCCCATGCTCCCACGAAGCGTCAAACTCCTCGCCCGTCGCCGCCAGAAGGTCCTCGGCCGACCCGTCCCGGGGCGCAGGTCACACTGCGCTTCGCGAGCTGCTGGCTGCGACCTGCTGGGTGAGCTTCCCGTCAGGACCGCATTGGAGCTGGGTACCGAGAATTGTGGGAGGCCCTGGGCGACCAGCACCCGATCCTCCAGCAAGGCGCCGTGCCGAGGGTCGGCGTCCCCAGCGGTCACCACCGCGGTGAGCAGCTCCATGCACTCACGCTGGAAGGCCGGTCGCTGGTCGGCATGTTGGGCGACCAGCCATGCGGGGCCGACGCCGCGTCGGGGCCGACCAAGGACACTCCCGGCCGTCCGTGTGACCTAATGACTTCGCGCAGCCACGCGGTGTTCGCTTCGTCCACGGCCCGCCATCGTTCATACAGCTCCGGCGTACGCTCAGCCGCCGGCACCGGACGGACGGCCTGGTCCTCAGCCTGGCGGCGGAGCAATTCCGCGCGCAGTTCCTGGTCGGATCCTGGCCGGGGCTGCACCCCAGCTGTCCGATCGATGACGTCGAACAGGCCCCCGTGCCAGCACCCGGACGATCGCGGGAAGGTGGAGCTGTTCGAGTTCACCGCGCTCGACCCAGCGGGCTGAGTACTTCGCCGTCCTGTAGGCGGCAAATAGCCTGTCCACCACTCCGACGACCGTGCTCTCCTGGTGCACATGCCGCCTTTCACATCGGCTGTCCGCCTCGACCGGCGTCGACACGGCACGTCACACGGACACGTTCCCGGGAGGTGAAGTGTCCTGCAGAAGCGGCGGTGGCAGCAGCCTCACTCGGTGGCCTGTTTTTTCGAGTACCTTGCGGATCGTGGTGGTGGACGGGTCCTCGTCTGCCTCGGTGTGCCCACCGGCCACGAGTGCACCTTGGCCTTGGAGGTGCACGATGTCGCGCAGCCGCCACGACTGCCCGAACCGCGCGAAAACGATACGAAGGCGCCCGGGGGTAGGCCGTGGGCGGCGAGCAGGTCCTTGTGGTACGGCGGGGTGGTGGGGTGGACGCCGAACGGGATGCACTGGATGCGGACCTGCGGGTAGCGGCGGGCGAGGACATGGTGGGCTTCGGCGGAGTGGACGAGGATCTCGGTGGCCTGGCCGATCGCGATGCTCTCCACGCCCATGTCCATGCTGTACGGGTCGAGTTCCGGCCGGGCGTCGAGGTAGCGGTTCAGGGCCTCGCGGTCGTCGAAACGGTGGCCGAGGTGCCGGCCGGCCAGGGTGAGGAAGCGGTCCTGCTCGGCGGGCGGGAGCCGGTCCCAGCAGCTGAGGTAGTAGTCGATGTTGTTGTACTCGTGCAGGAACACGGGCCCGGGGCGGGCGGCGAGCGCCCGGAACACCTGGTGGTGCATCGCGTTGTTGCCCAGGTGGTAGAGGACCTGGTCGAACTGGTGGGGGCCGGTTGAGGGTTCGGTGACCCGGACGGGCTCGTAGTAGGCGGCCAGGGGGCGAGGGAGTCGGTGATGTAGACGGCCGCGCCGCTGCGGTCGTCGGGCAGCGGGCCGTAGATGCCGAGTGTCTTGCGGGTCATGCTGCTCCTGCTGTGCGACGGCGGATCGCTTCGCGGTAGACGTCGAGGGTGCGCCGGGCGCACTGGTCGATGCCGAACGTCTCGGCCGCCCGCCGGTGCCCGGCCTGCCCGAGCCGGTCTCGCAGGCCGGGATCGGTGGCGAGGCGGGCCAGGGCGACGGCGTAGCCGCGGGGGTCGGCGGTGTCGGTGAGGATGCCGGTGTGGGCGGTGACGACTTCACGCAGCCCGTCGGTGTCGGTGGCGACGACGGGCAGGGCGTGGCGCATCCCTTCCACGCAGGCCAGGCCGAGCCCTTCGTGGGGGCTGGGCTGGGTGAGGATGTCGCCGGCGTCCAGCGCGAGGTCGCGCAGCGGGTCGGGGCAGTCGGCAAGGAGCGTGACCTGGCTGCCGGCCGCGGCGGCCTGCCGTTGGAGACGGCAGAGGTAGCCGGGGTCGGACCCGTTGCGGGAGCCGATCAGCAGCACCCGCACCGCCCCGGTGTCCTGGAGGAAGGGGAGGGCGTCGAGGAGACGGTGCTGGTCTCGCCACAGCCCGCCGGCAACCGGGGGGCCGCGTCACGCCGCAAATCCGATCCTCCGTTCAGCTCCCAGACGGGTGCGTCGCGTGTGTTCAGGCTTTGTTTGTTCGGACGGAAGCTCCCGAAGCTGAACAACGAAGATCGGCTAGACAGGTCCTGGCGATGACCGCCGGGCATCAGCGCTCCGGCGGCGGCGCACGACGAAAGGAACGCGATCACGATGACTCAGCGCGTGAAGCTGCTCCAGGCCGCACTCCTGTCACTGGTTACCACCGGCGCTCTGCTGTCCGCCTCGGCGGCCGGTACGGCCGCGGCCGACGGGCGCGGGGCCACCGGCGCGGGGACCCGTGTCACCAAGGCCGCGCCGCGCGCGGCCGACCCCGTCCAGACCTTCCGGAACCTGGCCACGGGCAGGTGCCTGGACGACAGCAGCGCGGGTGTGCGCACCTTCAGCTGCAACCAGATGGATTTCCAGAAGTGGGAGGTGCACGTCTTCCAGGACAACACCCGGCGCCTGAGGAACATCGCCACCGGCCAGTGCCTCGCCAGCGGCGGCGGGGGCCTGACGATGAGGGGGTGTGACAGCTCTCGGGAGGTCAGCTGGCTTGTGGGCCGGGGAGGCGGTGGCCTGACGTTCAAGAACCAGGCGAGCGGCACGTGCCTGGACGACAGCAACATCGGCCTGCGCCTCTTCGCCTGCAACCAGCTCAACTTCCAGGCCTGGCAGTAACCCGGTTACCGCAGCCACAACCGATCGGGGGACGGGACGGGCTCGGGCGCAGGACGCCACCGAGCCCGCCCCGGACGTATCGGACGGCGGATACGCGGACACGACCCGCAGGGCCCCGCCCCGGCCGAGCCGGGAAACACCCGGCTCGGCCGGGGCCGCGGGACCCGCGGGGTTCCGCCGGGTTACCGGCGACTTTCCCGAAGATCTTGAAGCGTCTTGTCTCCCGTGCCGCCCTGGCGAGCGGCTGATCCTTATCCTCACGTCTCCCGCAAGGAGTGTTCATGAGCATCGCAAAATCGCAGAACATGCCGGCCGGCCCACAGCACGCGGTAGTCAGCCGCAAGACGTTCCTGCGGGCCGCAGCAGGAGCCGTGCTCACAGGCGCCTCAACCCTGGTCTCCGCCCCGGGAGCACAGGGCGCCCAGCCGGCGCGGACGCGGGCGGGGACTCTCCAGGTCAGCAAAGTCGCCGATCTCACGGGCCCCGAGATCACCACTCGTTTCCGCATGGAGGCCACCGACCTCGGAGTGCCCGTACGTACACCCGACGGCCGGCTGCTGTTCGTCTTCGGTGACACTTTCGAGCATGCGCGGGCCGGCGGCGGCTGGTGGCGCTCGCCCGTCGCCCTCTACGGGAAAACGGTCCCGCTGACCAAGCGCGTGCAATGGACCGGCGCGGTGGGCGGGGAACACGCCCAGCAGCTGTGGGCCTACGAGCACGACAACCCGCAGTTCTCCACCGTGCTGCCCACCGACGTGATCACCATCGGCGGCACGATCTATCTGCACGTGATGGTGAACAAGCCCTACCCCAACGTGGTGTGGACCGAGATCTGGCGCTCGGACGACTCAGGCGCGACCTGGACCCACACCGGCGCCAAGTTCCCTGCCGACCTGCACGGCGGCCTGTTCCAGATGCTCACCTGGGGACTGGGCGACGACGGGTACGTGTACGTGTACTCGACGGGAAACCAGCGCGACAAGCCGATCATCCTGCACCGCGTACCTCGCGGCCGGATCACCGATCCGGGCGCCTACGAGCCATGGGGCCGGCGCGACGGAGCGTGGGGATGGGGGAACTCGCCCACTCCTGTCCTGGAGGGCAGGTTCGGGGAGCTGTGTCTGCGTCCGCTGGGCGGGAAGTGGGCGCTGACCTGGTTCAATCAGGGCGACTACCGTATCGACGGCATCATCGCGGACCACCCCACATCGAACCTCTCCACCGCCCGCCGCGAGATCCTGATCCACGGCGGTGCCTGGGGCCATGAGGACGATGCCCACGTCGCTCAGCTGTACGGCGGTTACATCATTCCGGGCTCGACACTTGACGACCTCCACCTGTCGGTGAGCCAGTGGAACAACGACGGGAAGGTGAACTGGCCCTATCACGTCATGCAGTTCCGTGTGCGGGGCTTGGGAGGTTGAGTCACCGCCCTTCGTGAGCAGGTGACCCGGTCCCGGACGTGCCCCGGCCGACGACGCTGTGCCCCGGACGTGGCAGGCCGACGCAGGGCGGACGGTAGTCGAGGCCCGGGAAGTGGCGGGACCACTCGGCACGGCTGATGGGGGCGCGGACCTGTCCGCAGGCATGAGCAAGCGTCCAGGGCAGGTCCGTGTTCCAGATGTCGACGGTCATGTCCTGGCTGTAGGTGACGATCGTGCCGTGCGCCGAGAGAGGGAGAGCGGAGAACACTCCTCCCGAGGAGAGGGGGAGCGTGTCCCGTTCGACGGGGTGCGCTGGGTCGGTCGTGTTCCAGATCCGCACCGTTCCGTCCCGGGAGGCCGTGATGGCGGTCCGGCCGTCAGGGCCGAGGAAGTTCACGCCGCTGACTACGCTGGTGTGACCCTTGAGACGGCCGCGCATGGGATGTTTCGCATCGGTCAGGTCCCACAGGCGCGCGGTTGCGTCGTCACTGCCGGACAGGAGCATGTGACCGTCGCGGCTGAAGGCGAGCGCGTCGACGAAGTCCTTGTGGCCGTCCTTGAGCACGGTGATCAGTCGCGCGTCGCGCGGGTTCCTCACGTCCCACACGCGGACGCTGCGGTCGTTGGAGCCGGAGGCCAGTGTCGTGCCGTCGGGGCTGAAAGCGACCGGTTTGACGTCGCTGGTGTGGCCGGTCAGCTTTTTCAGGAGTCGGGGGCCGGCCGGGTCGGTCATGTCCCACAGCCGGACGGTATCGTCGTAGCTGCCGGTGGCGGCCATCCGGCCGTCCGGGCTCACGTCCATCGAGAAGATGCGCTCCTTGTGGCCGGTGGGGGAAGCCCGCCCCGGGCGTGGCCAACGGGGGTCGGACACGTCCCAGAGCCGGATCTCGTTCTTCCAGCCGATGCTGGCCATGATCTTTCCCCGCGGGCTCAAGTTCACCATCGCCAGGCCGATACCCTCCCCGTGGCCGTCGAAGCTCCCCAGGACGGCGGGGGCCTGCGGGTCTGCGAAATTCCACAGTTCCAGACGGTCGCCGTCGTATGCAACGGCCGCTGTGCGCCCGTCGCGGGTGACGCTCACCGAGAAAACGTGGCTGCTCAGGCGGCGCGACATCACGTTGAACAGCCCGCTGCGGCTGTGCATGCCCGGTTTCAGGCGGTGCGCGGTCAGAGCCAGTTGGGTGGCGAGCGAAAGGTCACGGCTTCGCAAGTCGGCCGAGGTGTCGACAGCCTTGAGCGCGACAGCCTGGTTACGCTGCGCCGTGGAGACCCTCTGGAAGTACACGGCGACCCCGACGGCCGTCACAGCGCAGATGAGCAGTGCGACAAGAGCCGCCACGAGTCGGCGCAGACGACGCAGATGACGGCGCACGCGCAGTGCCTCCGCCTCCTCCGCCCCCTGGCTCGCGTCGAGGAAGGCACGTTCCCGAGCGGTCAGCACGTCCCGGGGAAGTTCTCGTACAGCGGCCAGGCGCACCCCGCGGTAGAGGGTGTCGGGATGGTGCTCCAGCGACTCCCAGACTGCGGTGGCCTCGGTGAGCATCCGCTGCAGGCGCAACTGCACCCGGTCTTCGCTCAACCAGCGGCCCAGGCGGGGCCAGCAGCCGATCAGGGCCTCGTGAACGATCTCGACACGATCCCGGTCCACGGTCAGCAGACGTGCCCGAGTAGCCTGCTCCAGGACATGAGCGACGTCCGAGGTGTCGTCGAGTTCCTGGCGCGGCACACGGCGTTTGGTGTCCTCGGTGCCCTCACCGAGAGCGATGAGCCGCAGCAAGAGCTGCCGGGCGATCCGCTGCTGGGTGTCGCTCAGAGCGGAATAGAAGTCTTCGGCCGTCTGCGCGAGGGCACCTTCGAAACCGCCCGCCGCCTGAAAGGCGGCCAGGGTCAGGGCGTTGCCGCGCCGACGGCGCCAGGTCTCCAGCAGGGCGTGGGACAGCAGGGGCAGGGTGCCGGGCCGGCCGTGCGCGGCGGTCGTCAGAGCCGCCACGAGAGCGCCCTCGATGGTGAGTTCCGCAGTGGCGGCGGGCCGGACGATCGCCGCGCGCAGTTCGTCGACGGTCATCGGCCCGACGGGGACGCTCGCGTCGGCCAGGGCATCGACCAGGCCGGAAACCCGGGTGCAGTGCGTGTAGAAGTCGGAACGGACGGCCAGAACGACGCGGCAGCGGCTGTCGGGAGTCCGCGCGGCGTGCAGGAGCGCGGCCACGAAGGCATCACGTGCCCCCGCGTCGCCACACTGGGTGAACACTTCCTCGAACTGATCCACGGTGAGCAGAAGTTCCTGCCCGGCTTCCGGCGAGCGGGCGAGGATCTGCCGCACCATGCGGTGCAGCGTGTACGGATCAGCGGCGAGCTCGGCGCGCAACGGGCCCGAAGCGATGCCCGCCCTGGCCGCCAACTGGATCGCGCACTCCTCCAAAGGGTCCGCACCCGGGGCGAACACCAGGGGCAAAGCTGCCGGAAACCGGGGAAGCACTCCGGCACGCAGCACGGACGACTTACCGGACCCCGAGGCCCCGAGGAGAACAAGCAGCCTCTTGCGCTCCAGGTGCCCAACCAGCCGGTCGGTGAGATCCTTCCGTCCGAAGAACATGCCGGCGTCCGCCTGCTGGAACGGCCTCAGGCCCACATAGGGCGCACGGGCCGTCTCCTCGCTCCGCGCCGGCGCCCTCCCGGCGGCGCATTCGACCGCCGTCCTGCGCCAGATCCGCTCCCACTCCCGCTCGTCACCACCACAGGCACGAACGTAGGCGAGAGTGACAGCCAAGGTGGGCAGTTGACGGCCCCCCGCAGCCGCGGAAAGCGTCGCGATCGAATAGTGCGCCCGGCGTGCGAGGTCCCGGTAGGTCGGGCTGCCCGCCTCCTCCCGCACCCTGCGAAGCCCCGCGGCGAAATCCAGCAGCGGACCGGCCTCGACATCCAGCGGACGCTCTCGCCGTGGCACCCGTGAAACACCTCCCCTGTCGATCGGGGCATTGACCACGCGTCTGTTGCGTGCCCTTCTTCCCCTCACCTGGATAACGCCCCACGACCGCAAACGGAACGACAGTCACCGCAAACACCGCCCGCAACCGGATGGGGCATCGCTGCGGCAATAACCTGTCGGCCCGGCGGGCGACTTCGACGGTGTGGGTGACGCAGCCGGTGGTGCCGCCTTCGATGATGTCCCGGCGGTGGTGTCGTCCCAGATGTTGAGCTGGAGACTGGCACGCTCGCTGGAGCAGTTCGTCCTGGAGTCCGTGCCGAGGACGCCTCGCCCCTCTCCGGGTTCTTCCGGGCCCTCTCCCTGCGGGCGAGCGCAGTCTCCGGTCGTAGGGCTGCATCCCGATCTTCAGCGCCGCCAGGTTACTGGTGAGGTCGTCGGCGACACTGAGCAGGCCCACCAGGTTCACGTAATCGAGCCAGCAGGCCCCCGCGGCCCTGGTGGCGACGTGGGACTCGGTCGCATCGCCCTGGGTGACGGCAGAGGCCCCCAGCGTCCCTCCGGGCGGACCGCCGCGCGGGCGCCTTCGATGGCGGCGGGGACGTCCAGCGGCATCACCGCGTCGTTGAGGGGGGCGGCGTAGCCGGTGAGCATGCGTGCGAGGACCTGGCCGCCGGTGCGGTTGTCGGTCACCGCGAGGTCGTGCTGGAGGTACCAGGTGTCGATCGGGCCGCCGGGCTGGATGAGCCGGTGGTCGTCAGCCAGGTCCCGGGTGGAATCGGGGCGGCGCCCGCGACCGAGCATGCTGCGGGCCGGCTTGCCCGTTTCACCGCAGGCAGTGTGCGGACCCACTACCGCGTACCGGCATGACGGTGCTGATCACCGGAGGCAGCGGTTTCCTGGGAACCGAGCTGGTGCGCCAAGCGACGTCCGCCCCCGCGCGGGCGTCGGCCTCGGCGCACACCCGGCTCAGCTTCCTGGCCAGCGCGGTGGCGGATGACGAGCCGGCAGGCCCTGTCCGCTGCCGGGTGTGCCGGCCGGCTCAGTCCTGCGCTGCGGCGTAGGTCCGGATGGTCGACCAGATCCGGTGAACGGCCGCTTCGTCGGTGTACGGGGAGCCCAGCGCGGCCCGCAGGACCGGCCGGCCGTCGACGGTGGCGGGCGTGCACAGCACGACGGGGTCTTTGGTGAGGCGTTCGGCGAGGTCGCGGGTCCGTGCGTCGGTGTCGCGGCGGAAGACGACCAGGCCGAGGCGGTGCACGACGACCTCGAAGCCCACTTCCGCCTCGATCAGCCGGGCCAGCAGCGCGGCGAGGCGGACATCGTGACGAATCGTCTCCCGCAGCCCCTCGAGGCCGTGGGCACGCATGACGTACCACAGCTTCAGGGCCCGCATCGGGCGGCCGAGCGGCACCTGCCAGTCCTTGAAGTCGACTACGGTCCTCGACTCGCTGGCCGGATTGTGCAGGTAGGAGGCGGTCAGGCTGAGGGCGTCGGTGAGGGCCGTGTGGTCCGCGACCCACAGGACGTCGCAGGGGATGCCGGTTCGCATCCACTTGTGGGCGTTGACCGCGTAGGAGTCGGCGTGTTCCAGCCCGGCGTTCCCGTCGCGGAACTCGGGGCAGAGGGCGGCGCTGCCGGCGTAGGCGCCGTCCACGTGGAGCCACACCCCGCGCTCTTGGCAGACCGCGCCGATCTGGGGCACGGGGTCGGTGGCGCAGGTGGTGGTGGTACCGACGGTGGCGACGACGGCCGCGGGAACCAGTCCCGCCGACCGGTCCGCGTCCATCCGGGCGGCGAGCGCGGCCGGGTCCATCTCGTGGGTGCCGGGCAGCAGGGGCACCTGGACGGCCTCTCCGGCACCGGCGATCCGCACCGACTTGGGCACGGACGCGTTGGTCTGTGCGGTGCAGTAGACCCGGCAGCGGCCCTCCGTACCATGCGTGCGCCAGCGTCCGCTCGACGCCCGGTTGAGCGCCGCGACCACCGCGACGAGCACGGCGGACGACGCTGAGTCCTGGATCGCCCCGCCTCCCTGGCCGGAGGCGTGGGTGAACCGCTGCGGCAGGGCGAGGGCCCGGGCCAGCCAGTCGCAGACCCGCTGCTCGAGTTCGGTCGCGCCCGGCGACGACGACCACATCATGCCCTGCACGCCCAGCCCCGCCGTGACCAGCTCCGCCAGTACCGAGGCGGGCGAGTTGCTGGTCGGGTACCAGCCGAGGAATCCGGGATGCTGCCAGTGGACCAGTTGCGGCACGATCGTGTGCCAGGTGTCGTCGAGGATCTGCGCCAGGTCCTCGCCCTCCTCGGGCGCCTCCTCGGGGAGCGCCTTCAACGTGGTGCCCGGCGGGCCGGACGGCACCACGGGGAGTTCCGCGGCGGCAAGAGCCCGCCAGTGGGCCGCGAGCCGCTCGGCGGCGTCGGCGGCGGCGGCAGGGAAGACCTCGTCGTTCATACGCCGACGCTAGACGTGGCACCTGCGACACCCCCACCCGCGGAGCCCGTGATCACCCGTACGAGCCTCCCATGACTGACTCCGCTCGAACTGCTGCCCTTCTCCCCTGCCGCACCGTGGGACGGCGCCCGGTCAACGCCCTCCCCGCCGGGCCCGGCCGAGCCCCGTCGGACACCGTCTACGGCGCGTACTTCGATGTCGCCCGCACCTCACGGGCGCCGGCAACCGCCCTCGTCCGGGCGCTGCCGGCGACCACCGCCGAGGTGACCGCCTGGGTGGGCCTGCCGCCCGTCCCGGTCATTGCTCGGCCGGCTGGACGGTTGCGAGCGCTGGAGTGAGCGTGGTGAGCAGTCGTGTGCTGGCGGCTTGGTCGTGGTGAGGTCGATGGCTTGCCGGGGCAGACGGTTCAGGAGCCGGAGGACCTCGTCGCGGGCCCTGGGTGTTCCGGTGTGGTGGCCGTCGGTGAGGCCGAAGAGGTCGGGGTAGCGCTCCTTGCTGGAGGTGACGAAGACGTCGGCGGTGATGTGTGTGCTGCGGTCGTCGTCCACACGGGCCGGGGCGCTCGTGGTGGTGACGAGGCGTGGGAGGAGGATGCCGGCCGCGACGCCGGTGGCGGCCAGGGGCAGCCCGAACCAGCGGGTGAGCTGCTCGGACGCAAGCGGCAGGGCGCCGGCGTACCTGCGGACGAAGACCCAGTGGGCGTGGTGCGGCGCAGGCCCGCTGCGGGACAGCAGCCGGCGGTGTACGTCTACGCCCGCTGGTACGGGACCCGGATCGCCCTGTGGGATCCGGAGAAGTCGGTGAAGATGCGGCCCCTGTCGGCTCGGCGGCGCCGCCAGATGCGGCAGCGCCGTACCTGCACCGACTGTGGCGAGGTGTTCCACGTTCCGGTGTGGGGGATGTGCGGCGTGTGCGAGGACCGGGCGGTCCGGCACCGGGCCGATCTGTGCAGTCGGACGTGCCAGGACTGCGGCACCATCTTCCAGACGCCCACGCCGGCCAGGAACTGGGGCGACGGGATGTGTCTGGCGTGCCACGAACGCCTTGAGCGGGGACGGCGGGTGGCGCGGTCGCTGGCGGAGCGCTCGTGCCGGCGGTGTCTGGCGCAGCTGTACCCGCTCACGGTGTGGGCGGCGATGAGCGAGCGCGAGCAGGCGATGGCCGACTGGCACTGCCCCGCATGCGACCGGGAGATCGAACGCGAGCGCGCGCAGGCGCAGCGGCAAGCGGACCGTGCCCGGTGGGACGGCCTCAGGCCGGCCATCGCGTGGGCGCAGAACTTCCTCGCCGATCCGGAGGCGTACTCGGTCCCGGACACCGAGACGATCGGCCTGACCGGGACCGCACGGATCGTGGAGATCGCCGTCAGCACGGTGTCGGGGACGGTGCTGCGCGACACGCTGCTCAACCCGGGCGAGCCGATCCCGGCGCAGGCCACGGCGATTCACCACATCACCGACGCCATGGTCCAGGACTTATCCGAACCGAGCGTGGTGGGATCATCTGTGTTCATCAACGTCGAAGAAGCACGTCAAGCAGAGCCACCACCCCCACCCCCACCAGGACAGCTGCGCCAATAGCCGGAGAACGGAAAGCAATCACACCAGCGGTGACGCCCGCAGCAAGAAGGATGAACGTCCGAATCTCCATCTGACCGTTCACGATTGGCCTCTCTGGCATCCGAAGCTCGCCGTCTGGGGTGTCCCCCAACGAGCTCATCCCATGGCCCACCTGCGAAAACAGAAGAGCCCCTACCTCTTCTTGCCAAGAGGTAGGGGAAACACCAGTAGGCCCTGTACTGCTTCACCGGGAAACCAACCGGCATGCTGAGCAGCAAGGGCCGAACGCGACCTAGGGTGTCACCGGACCTGCCTGTCCGTCAACACTCAAGCCAATCGCTGACTTGAAGCTGGGCAGCCCCAGGTAGGTTCGGCCGTGACGCCGAACGCGCGCCCACCTTCTCCGAGATCCTCCCCCGCCTCACCGAGGCCCTCGCCGGGCGCCGGTTCGTGATCTACAACCGGGAGGACGACACCGGCCGGCTGCTGTGGGAGCTCCACCTTCGCCACCAGGCCCTGGGCACGGTCGACTTCACCCAGCACCCTCGTTACGGCACCGGGCGGCACGCGGCCGCGCGGCCTGGCTGGACGCGCAGGAGTGGGAGGAGTGCGCGATGGAGCAGTACGCCGCCTTCTACGGCGACCGGCACGACTACTGGGGCGGCTACACCTGGCAGAAGCTGCGCGGCGGCCACCAGACCCTGGGCGATCACCGTGTGGGACAGCTCCACCGAGAAGCCGACGCCGAAGAAGGCCGATTCGCGCCGCGATGGTGGTCATGGCCCTGCCTCTGGTCGAGACCGTCAGCAAGAAAGCTGTCGTCGCCCTGCGCACTATGGGAAGCGGATCATCGCCCATCTGTCCGTAGTACCGCAGCACACCAGCAGTCTCGGCAGAACCATAAGCCCGTGAGGCGGGTTCCGGGGGAGGTGCGAGAGCTGCTTACAGGGCGGCGTGCAGTGCAGCGGTCGGTTCGCGGCTTGCAGTTCGCCGTCGATGTCGTACGCATGAGTGGGCGCCTGCCGGACCGGACAGCCGCCCCGCTCTGTGTTTCCGCCTGTCCGCTCAGCCCTGTACGACGTTTCCTGCCCGGGATGCCTCCTGCCGCTGCGCGTTGTCGATGGCCGCCGGCTCGCCCTCGGTCAGGTCGCGGTGCCCGCCCCCGGTGGAGGAGCTGGTGACGGAGCCGTGCACGTCTGCGCACGTGGACTGGCCGGCGGACATGGCGGCGACCGCTTCGGCGGCTGTGGCATGGACCGGCAGGAGTGAGTCGACGCCGGTCATGCTGAGCATGCGCAGCAGACGGTCGGGGACAGCGGCGAGGCCGAGCAAGCCGCCCGCCGCCTGGGCCGCGTGCCAGATGCGGATGAGCGCGCTCAGACCGGCGGAGTCGCAGAATCCGACCTGTGCCAGGTCCAGGGCCAGGCGCGGGTGCCCGCGCTGGATGATCTCCAGGGCTTCGGAGTGCAGGGTGAGCGCGGTGTGCATGTCCACCTCCCCGACAACCGTGGCGACGGCAAGGCCGGGGCGAGGGTGCTGGACGGTCAGGTGGAACGTGTCGGTCACGTCGGTCATCACTCCTGGCCGATGTGTTCGGGTGCGGCGGCGGTGCGGGCGGTGGCGGCGACACCGCTGTCGAGTGCGGCCTGAGGGCCGGGCACGGACAGGGCGAGCAGGGCCACGTCGTCGCCGGCTTCGTCGGGCAGCGAGGCCAGCAGTGTAACGGTGTCCTCGACCAGGGAGGCTGCGGTGACGGGCCCGGTGTGCTGGTGGAGGAAGCCGGTCAGACCGTCCTCCCCGAGCATGGCGCCCTCGGCGGTGCGGGCTTCGGTCAGCCCGTCGGTGTAGAGGAACAGGCTCTCCCCCGGAGCCAGGGAGAACGTGTTCTGGGCGAAGGGCGCCTGGGGGAAGGCACCGACGAGCATGCCGCCCTTGGGACGTACCGCCTTGACCCACACGGCACCGCTGTCGTCCGGGCGCACGTGGTAGGCCGGCGGATGACCGCCGGTGGCGATGGTGACGGTGAAGCCGCCGTCCTCCCGAGGTTCGAGGAGGCCGAAGAGGACGGTGCAGAAGCGGCTGCCGGCGGTGACGTCAGTGAGCAGGACGGTGTTGAGCGTGCTCAGGACGCTGACCGGGTCCGGGTCTATCTGGGCCGCGGCGCGCAGGGTGTGGCGGGCCAGAGCGGTGACGGTCGCCGCCTCAGGGCCCTTGCCGCACACGTCACCGAGGAAGAACGCCCACCGGCCGCCGTCGAGGGGGAAGACGTCGTAGAAGTCGCCGCCCACATCGTGGACGGAGGCGGTGCGGTAATGGCAGGCCAGCTCCAGGCCGGGCACCACGGGAAGCGCCGGGGGCAGCAGGGTGCGCTGAAGGGTGGAGGCAAAGGCGGCGATGGCGGCCTTGTCCTGCTCCGCCTGCTCCCGTGCCGCCCGTTCCGCCTCGGCACGCGCCCGTTCCGCTTCGGCGTGACGGCTTTCCGCCTCCCGCCGCTCCTGTTCGTCGCGCAGGGCGCGCAGCGCCGACAGCCGCAGCTCCATCTCGTCCAGCACGATCGCGGCGAGATCAGCCAGAGTGGCAGTGTCGTCTTCGGTGATGGAACGCGGTCTGGTGTCGAGGACGTTCACCGTGCCCAGCCGATGCCCGTCGGGGGTGATGATCGGCGCGGCGGCATAGAAGCGCACCCCCATCTCTCCCGCGACCAGCGGATTGTCCGCCGCCACGGGATCACGAAGTGTGTCGGGAATCACCAGCGCGTCATCGCGCAGGATCGCCGAGCCGCACAAGCCCGGATCGCGGCCGATCTCCTTGACACCTTCCAGGCCGTGGGCTGCCTTGAACCAGATGCGGTCGCTGTCCACGATCGTGACCGTCGCCACCGGCACGTCGAAAAGACGGGCGGCCATCGCCGCCACCCGGTCGAACGCCCCGTCGGGCGGCGTGTCAAGGATGTCGTAGCGGCGTACCGCCGCTATACGGGCCGCCTCCACATCCGGGTCCGGGACCAGCTCGGGGCGACGCCCGGGAGCCGGGTCGGCGGCCGACGCATGCTGCATCATCGGCTTTCTCCTCCGTCGATGGGCTGCCGCCGTGAACGGCACGAACCGACGCAGCCTAAATCGATCACATGCCCGAACGCCAATGCCGCCGCCAACCGCTCCCCGCCACGGTGCCCCGCCCGGGGACGCGGTCACTTCGGTCTCCGTCCCGCCGTACGGCCTGATGACCCCGGCCGCACAACGGGCTTGCCCGGTCAGGACGCCAGCGCCACCGGCCGCGGCCGGGCCTGGCCGGCTCCGGCCGCGCGGCGGCTTCCTGCCGGGCCATGTCGTCGGCGCGGCACGTCCCGGTCATCGGCCCTCGGCACCGTGCATGGTGGGCTTCTCCCACCGCTGATCGGTGAACTTCTGCCCGCATCACCCGCCCACCGGCCGCCGCGCCTCCCGCTCAGCCGCCTGGCGCCGTTCTTCCTCCGCTTCGGCGCGGGCGGCCTGGTGGCAGTAGAGAACGTCACCGTCGGGGTTGCTGAGCTCGACCGTCAGCGTCTGCTCGTCCGGGCGCCCCGGGCGCCGCCACAGCTCCGTGCCCGGGCCGTGCTCCTGGAGCTGGTCCAGGGGGGTGAAGACGACCGGCACGGCCTGGCTGTAGTCCTTCGCCGAGCGCCTTGCTGAGTTTGATGACGAGTACGACATCGTCGAGTACGGGAACAGGACGTTGGCCCATCTCGATGCCGAGGTCACGGCCGAAGCTCAGCGTCTGGCGCATGGTCGGCCCGGCCAGAAGCGACATTCGTGGCGATTGAGCCCTGAACAGGCGGTCGTCAGCAGAAGTAGGTAGCTGAAGTGTCCGGTCTTGCTCGCCGTAGTCCGGCAGCCGTCGACGATCCGGTGCATGCTGGATCCCGAGCTGCTGGAACGGATCACCGCGCGGCGTGCGGAACTGGACGAACTCGAAGATCAGCTGGTCAAACAGCTGGCGGCAGTGCGGGCCGAGCGGGACGAACTCGCCGTCGCCGAACGCGTCCTCGAACGGATGACCGGGCAGCTCGCCGACGAACGCGCCCAGGCTGCGCCGATGCCCGGGCAGGTGGGTGGCCGGATCACTGAAAGTAGCCGGAGCATTGTTGGCGTAGGCGTAGCCGTTGAGCAACTGGTGCTGGTCCAGGACCAGCATGGGGTCGACGCTGATGAACTGGCCGGTGGTGGGGCGTATTCGCGGGCGCCGATGTGGGTGAGGCCGGTGGTGTCGTCGGCGGGTTTGCCGAGGAAGGCCTTGTCGGCGGGCCAGGTTGCGGGTTTGGTGCCGCGTGGGGTGCCGAAGGGGGTGCTGTAGCGCTTGGTGAGGGCGTAGGTGCCGGCTTCCAGGGCGATGCTGGAGGTGCCGTGGTGGTCGGCGGCCAGGAAGCTGAGCTTGGTGCCGGTGACGCCGGTGGTGGCGGTGCGGACGGCGATGGTCTGGCCGTTGGCCGTGTAGTAGCGGGTCGCCGAGGTGGTCTTCGTGGTGCCCTTGGTTGTGACGTGGAGTTCTGTGCCGGCGCCCAGGTAGAGGATGGTATCGCCGTCGCCCTTGGCGCGGCGGATCAGCAGGTCGCCGTTCGCGTCGTAGAGGTAGCCGGTTTCCTTGGTGCCCTCAGTGAGTTTGGCGAGGTCGCCTTCGGTGTTCCAGGTCAGCGTCTGCTGGGCCGTGGGGCCGGGGCGGGAGGTGGTGTTGCCGCCGGCGTCGTAGGTGTAGGTGGCGGCGCGGGTACCGGTGGTCTTGTCGAGGGTGTGGGGTCTGTTGTCGGCGGGGTCGTTGTAGGTGTAGGCGGTGGTTTTGTCGCCGGTGGTGGTGTGCTGGGTTTCGGTCTTGCGCTGGCCAGCGGCGGTGTAGGTGTACGACGCCCAGTAGGGGCCGCGCCGTCGAGGTTGGTGACCGTGCGACCCGATGCCGCGCAGTTCGCGGTCTTGGGGGCCCAGGCTTCGGTCAGGCGGCGGTTGCCGTCGCAGGTGAAGCACTGGTTGTCGGGCCTGGCCGTGCCGCCCAGGGTGGTGGCGTCGGTGATGGAGGTGACGTTGCCGGCAGTGGCCGCCTCCGCGGCTGTGACGCGGAAGCCGAGCGGCTGCGGGACGTCTTCCGCGCCGAGTACGCCCACCAGCTGCCCGGCGTCGAGGACGCCTTCGGCCACCAGCTCCTGGCCCTGCTCAAGCAGATGGACGCCACCTGCCAGGCCGCGGACGATCTTGCGGAGGCGGCCACAGCCGCCTTTCACCAGCACGCCGACAGCGAGATCCTGCTCAGTTCTCCGGGTCTAGGGCCCGTGCTCGGCGCCCGCGTCCTCGCCGAGCTGGGCGACGACCGGGCACGGTTCGCCGACGCCAGAGCGCTCAAGTCGTACGCCGGATCCGCCCCCATCACCCGGGCTTCCGGCAAGAAGCGCTTCGTCGGCCGCCGCTTCGTCAAGAACAACCGCCTCATCAACGCCGGCTTCCTCTGGGCCTTCGCCACCCTCACCGCCTCACCGGGAGCGAATGCGCACTACCGCCGCCGACACGAGCACGGAGACCGGCATGCCGCCGCACAACGGCACTTGCTGAACCGCTTCCTCGGCCAGCTCCACCCCTGTCGCAAGACTCAGCAGCATTTCGACGAACAGCAGGCCTTCGCACCGCTCCTTCCAGCGCCTGCATGCCCCGCCAACCCGACAGACTTCGTCGACGAGAACAACGGCACTTCGACAGAGCCACGCTGTCGAGCGCGAACTCAATCAGAGGGCGTGACCGGGGTCCGCAGGCCGAGCCACTGATCGGCGTCCCAGGCTCGGAACCGTTCCGCTTCGGTGAACCCCAGCTTTGCCGCGAGGCGCATCGAGCGGGCGTTGGCGGTCTGGGTGGCGAGCACCACCGGCTCACCCGGAAGGACGGCTTCGAGCCAGTCCAGTGCCGCCGCGCACGCTTCGGCGGCATACCCGAATCCCCACGCCCGCGGCAGGAACAGGTAGCCGAGATCGACCTTCCCCACGGCAGTGGGGCAAAGGTGCTCCGTTACTCTCCTGAGGAGGATCTGGCCGATCATCTCCCCTTCGAAATCGACGACGAAACTCCCGGGCCGCCGCCCGGGCACCTCGGGCATGTCATGCTCAAGCTCGTCACGCGGGCGGGGGCCGCCGAGGTATGTGTGCACCTCCGGTGAGGCGTGCAGCTCGATGAACGCAGCACGGTCCCGGCTCTCGGGCTCACGCAGCACGAGCCTTTCGGTCTTGATGGGTGCAGGCGGCCATGCAACGGGTCCGAGATCATTCATGTTGGCCAGCCAATCAGCGGCCTCGGTAGCGATCAAGACTCGCGGTCCCTCTTGACTTCTTATCCCCCTGAGATGTCTTTGAGAGCCCGGATGTGAGAGCCGTCCACCGCGCAGTCGTCGAGGTCCAGCAGGCCGACGCGGCGCAACTCGGTCAGCAGGACGGCATGCAGGCGGAGCCAGACGCCGGCCTCGGTCCAGTCCCGCAGGCGGCGCCAGGCCGTCACCCCGGAGCAGCCCAAGATCTCCGCGGGGACATCGCGCCAGGCGACACCGGTCCGCAGCACGTACATGACGCCGGCGAGTGCCACGCGGTCCGGAACACGCAGCCGCCCGGGGTGGCGGCGGCGACGTTCGTGAGTGGGCGGCAGCAGCGGGGCCACCCGCTCCCACACGTCATTCGGGACAAGATCAGCACGCACCTTGGACACCCTGCTGACCAAGATCGTCGAGCACAAGACCCGCAGCTCAACTCATTCTGAAACGATCAGCGAGAGCAGTTGCGCGCGATGGAGACCGGCCGGCGCTCGCCGCCGGCGTCGCCGCGCCCAAAACCGACGCGAGCCGCGGATCGCCCCGACGCGCGCGTTCGTCGCCGTGGCGTCGGTGCCGTGCGGGGTGGTGGCAGCCGATGAACCGTCGGCGTCCGTCGGTCTCGAGCAACAGGTGACCTTGGTCCGGACGGAGTGCGTCAGCCATGGTCGCAGGAACGCCTGACCGGTGCCCCTGGCCCCGTGCACTCGAGCGGCCCCGCGCGCGGGCCGCATTCAGCAGGATGCTCCGCATCGACTTTGCGGGTGGGCGCACCTATGCGTTTCGGCCGCACCGACGCGCCCCCGTCCGGCGGATCACCTACGGCAGCACGGGGCCCTCGCCCAGCCCATGGGCCGGCTTCGCCCTTGTCGGCGCCGCGCGCATCGCACACGACAGTCGTTCTTGTCGTGCGGTAACCCATGGTTCTTCGCTGCGTCAGCTTGCCGTGTGGCGGTGTCGTACGAAGATCGCTGTGGGGATGGCGATGACGAGCAGGGTGATGCCTCCGACAAGAAGGCCCAGGTGGACGGCGTCGGTGAAGGCGCGAGCGGCGGCGTCGATGACGGTGCGGGTGAGTGCGGATGGCAGTGCGCCCGCGCCGTCGCCCTGGACGGCGCCGTCGGTGATCCGAGAGGCGTCCGGGGCGGGTATGCCTGCGGTGGTCAGCTGATCTTGCAGGTAGTCGGGGAACCGAGTAGTGACAATGGTGCCGAGGATGCTGGGGCCAAGGACGGATCCGATCTGGCGGAACATGTTGACCGTGGCGCTGGCCATGCCGGCCTGCAGACGCGGCACGCTGTTGACAGCGGCGGCGGTCGAGGGGGCGGTCAGCAGCGCGGAGCCGACGCCGGCGATCAGCAGGCCGGGCCACAGGGCGTTGTAACCGGTGAAAGGGCCGACGGCCAGCAGGGAGAGGGTTCCGGCGCCCAGGATGACGAGGCCCGCGGTCAACATCAGGGTGAAGCCGACTCGTTGGACGAGGCGTCCGGCCAGGGCGCTGACGACGATGTAGGTGGCAAACATGGCCAGCAGCCGGACGCCGGTGGCCAGGGCGGACAGTTGCTGGACGCGTTCCATGTACAGGACGGCCAGCAGCGAGGTGCCGACGAACCCGAACATGGACGCTGCCGCGACGCCCATCACCGCGGTGTAGGAGGGGTTGCGGAAAAGGCGCAGGTCGAGCATGGGGTCGTGGTGGCGTGCCTCGGCGACCAGGAAGAGGGCGAGGGAGACGGCGAAGACGGCGTACATGGTGATGATGCGGCCGGAGGTGTAGCCGGAGGAGCCGCCCTCGATGATCGCGTAGGTTGCCGAGGCGATCGCAATGGTGCCCAGGAGGACGCCGGGAAGGTCGAGCCGGCGGGTCGGATGCTTGGACTCGGCCACCATGAACGGCGTGAGGATGATGGTGATCGCGCCGATGGCGACGTCGATCAGGTACACCGCGTGCCAGGTGAAGTGGTTCAGGAGCAGTCCGGCGCCGAGCGGGCCGACGGCGAGGCCGAGGCCGGAGCAGCTGGCCCAGGCGCCGATCGCTTTGGTGCGCTGGTGCGCGTCGGTGAAGGAGTGGCTGACGATCGAGAGGCTGGCGGGAAGGACGGCGGCGCCGCCCAGGCCCATGACGGCCTGCGCGGTGATCAGCAGCGTGGTGCGGTCGGCGGTGAAGGCGAGCACGCTGCCGGCGGTGAAGACGACTGCTCCGCTGAGGAAAACGGTACGGCGTCCGATCAGGTCGGCGAGCGTGCCTGCGGACATCACCAGGCTGGCGACGGCCAGGGAGTAGGCGCTCGTGATCCAGACCAGTGTGCTGGCCGAGGGGTGCAGGTCCTGCTGGATGGCGCCGAGGGCGCCGATCGTGGACGAGACGTTGACGAAGGCCATCATCACCCCGAGGCAGACGGTGAGCACGCCGCGCCAGGGGTGGGCGGGTGTGCCGCTGTGTTCAGCGAGCGGGGTCGGGAAGGCGGCGGCGTGGGCTGGCGGGCGCGCGGACGGCACCGCGGACGGCTGACTGCTGTTTTGCATAGCCAGGAACGTAGCAGGCTGACTGCGCAAAAAACCAGCCAGGCTAGGATGGGGGCATGGAACGCGTTGACCAGCAGGACGAAGGCACAGTGTTCACGCGCGCGGGCGAGTTCGCCGACCGGGACGCCTTCACGGCGGCCGGCTGGTGCGCCATGGAGCGCTCGCTGGAGGTGGTCGGCACCCGCTCGGCGATGATGCTGGTCAGAGAGGCGTTCTACGGTGGGCGGCGCTTCGATGACCTGGTGCGGCGCACCGGTCTCGCGGAGACGGTGGCCTCCAAGCGGCTGCGGCAGCTGGTGGCCGACGGGCTCATGGAGCGCAGCCCTTATCGCGAGCCGGGCGCGCGCACCCGTTACGAGTACGTGCTCACCGAACGGGGCCGGGCGCTGTTCCCGCTGCTCGTCGCGCTGATGCGGTGGGGGCGGACCATCCAGGGTGATGCGCACGGCGGGGTGGAACTCGCTCACGCGGACTGCGGCGCCCTGCTGGTGCCCGCGGTGCGGTGCGAGGCCGGGCACGACGTGCCCATCGAGGAGACTGAGGCGCGCCTCGCCTCGTGTTGATGTCGTGCTCCTCGCGGCCGTCCGCGATATCAGGCAGCGGGGCACGCATCGCGAAGGATTCGCCAACGAGTCCCCGCCTCGAGCTGCGTCCACGAGGCGGGGACTCGCGTCACAGGAGTCGCGCACTTCGCGGCCGACCACAGTGCGGCCGCACCTCCCTCGTGCGGCGCCCCCGTGCCTCGCACCCGGCATTTTCCGACCCAGCTTTGTCGCATGTGCGGCACTGGTGCGGCTCGAGCCGCACGGGGGCCACAGCCCGCAGTGCCAAGTCGATGCGGGCATGCCCGTCCCCCCAGGGGCAAGTCTCCGGTGGGAACTGCGCAGGGCTGTGGAAGAACTAGGGTTCGTGGCGCCGCGCGTCGTGCCGTGGCTGGGGCAGCTGACACTCATCGGCCGGTTTCTCTACGCGCTGGTCGCAGACAATGCCGCATCGCAACGGGTCACGAGGATGAGTGCGGTGTGATGGTGCACCCCGCTTATCGAGGCCCGTGGCCTCGCCGGGACGGCGATTCTGCTCCTGCACCGAACTCATCCCTTCTGCCGGTCCTGTCGCCGGTGAGGGCAGCCTCCAGGCACGTAAACAGGGTGTCAAGCGTGCGCAGTTGGTCCGGTTCGAGCGAGCCGAAACACTGTCGAAGTGCGTTCGAGCCGGCTTGTTCCGCGGCGTCCAGGGCCGTGCGACCCGTGTCCGTGAGGGAGACAGTCTTGCGGCGACGGTCCTCGGGGTCGCCGGTCCGGGCGACCATATCGAGGCGCTCAAGGCCCTCCACGATCTGCGTGACGGAGCGCGGCGCCTGGCCGAGAAGGGCGGCCAGCTCCGCCTGATGAAGCGCGCCCCGGCCGGCCAGGATCCGAAGGACCTTGGTGCGGGACAGGGACAGGCCGGCGGTCGCGAGCATGTGCTGGTCGACCTGTTCGCGCAGTCTGTGGGCGAGGGTGAGGAAGGACAGCCCCACCTGCTCCGGAGTGCTGCCCGTTGTTGTTGCTTCGTGCCGCTCCATGGTTCGGGTTATCCTCGCACAACGCAATCATGAGGTACCTCATGAAAGGGGTTGTGGGATGGACCGTCCCGTCGCCGTGATCACCGGAGCCACGTCCGGACTGGGCCGCATCGCCGCCTTCCAGCTGGCCCGCCAGGGCTACCGCATCGGCACTGTGGCCCGCTCCCGCAGCAGGGCCGAGGCCCTCGTCACCGAACTGAGGACAGTGACCGACGAGCCCGTCGATGTCTTCCATGCCGATCTCGGCCTGCTCTGCGACGCCCGCCGCGCGGGCGAGGAAATCGCCGCTCATTACCCGCGCATAGACGTTCTGGTCAACAACGCGGGCCTTCACGCCTTTGCGCAGCGCGTCACCGCTGAGGGCCTCGCGGAGATGACGGCGGTGAACTACCTCGGCCCGTACGTCCTGACCGAGGCACTGATCGCGAAGCTCGGCGCCTCGGCGCCGGCCCGGATCGTCAACGTCGCTTCCGAAGCCGCTCAGCGGGCCGGAACGATCGACCCGGCTCAGGACCTGCGGCGCACCGCGCCCTACACCCGCCGGGAGTCGATGGCCGTGTACGGGCGCACGAAACTGATGGCCATCATGTGGACGCAGGAACTTGCCCGCCGTCTGGACGCGGCCAAGGTCACCGTGAACTGTTGCGATCCCGGCTTCAACACCACTGGCCTGGGCCGGGACCTGCCCGGCTCCGCCGTCCTGGAGCGGGTGCTGCGTACTCTGCGGATAGGTGATCCCCGCAAGGGCGCCGGCATCATCGTGCGGCTCGCCACCGACCCGGCTCTGACGGAAACCACCGGCGGCTATTTCTCCGTCGACGACGCCCGCCCTCTGCAGTGCCCCGCCCCGGGCCGGGATCCGCGCGTACAGCGGGAGTTGTGGGACGCGACCACGGCACTTCTCGCCGCCCGCCTGGCTGACTGAGACCGGATCGCTGGCTCCGCAGAAAGTGCGCGCAGCCCAGCCTCCCCCGTTCACGTGCTGCCCACCCAACGCCCGGACACCGCGACGCTCGACGGCCCCTCGCCCCGGACCCGGTCGTGCTTCTTGGGCCCGCTGGTGATGTCAGACTGCGGGAGCGGGCGTCACGGAGGACTCGCCCGCCGGAGCGGGATGTTCGTTCAGCCGGTTGTGCGCGGCCTTCAGGAAGGCGCGGGACAGCTCCTCGTCGTCGCTGGCCCGCGAGAGCAGCAGCGTTCCGACCATCGCCACCCCCATGGTCGACGCCATGATCGAAGGCGGCGAACTCGACCGGCCCCAGGCCGAAGCCGGGCAGGCCATCAACCGCCTCGGCACCGCCGACGAGATCGCCCAAGCCGTCCTTTGGCTCTCCAGCCCCGGCGCCGGCTACATCACCGGCATCGCCCTGCCCGTCGACGGCGGCTACACCGCGCAGTAGTCACTCGGCATGCAGCGGTCCGGGCTCGCGAGCTGTTCGGGGCGCAGCTGCTACAGCTCGAACTCGAGGTGTTCGATGTCCGTGAAGTGCACCTCCTCCAGGGAGCCGGCGCGGCGGCCGCCGTCCTGGAAGTAGACCTTCCTGATCCCTTCGGACGCGATCTGTCGGAGTTGCTGGCCGCTGGCGCCGGCCGTCTGGGCGTCGAAGAGGCGGGCGGCGTACTGCGGGGGCAGGGCGACGGTCAGGTGGCGGATGCGGTCCTGGTCCGTCGCCCCGATGGGCGCGGTGTAGCCCATGCGGCCGCGGGTGTCGATGACGATGCCGCCGGTGGCGGCCGCCTACTGCCGGGCCTTGGCCCGGATCTGCGGCTGCCACCGCTTCTTCACCTCGCGCTCCAGGCGCGCGGCGAGATCCGGGCGCGGCTTTTTGATCCGGTCCTCCACGTACCGCTCGACGGTGCGCCGGGAGACCCGCAGCAGTTGGGCGACTGCCCTGGTGCCCTTCAGATGCTTGACCAGGTACCGCATCCGCGCGGGCGCGCTCTCGGGTGCCGGGCGGGTGAACGCCTTCTGCACCGCGCCCTCCAGGCCGTCCCCGAACGGGCTCATCGTGGTCTGCTCCTACTCTCCGCTGTCGACGTCGGTGACGGTGCCGTCCTTGATGTACCGGGCGAGGTCGAGCTCCGGAGCGTTGAACCGCTCGCGGACCTCCTCGCCCCACAGCACGGACTGGATGCCCTCGTGCTTGACCAGGCCCGGGTTGATGCCGAGCTTGAAGCCGCCGGGCAGCGCGATGCCGTCCCGGTAGGGCAGGAAGTCCAGCGGCGAGGGGCCGGCGGCGTAGACGACGTAGTCCGACAGGATCGCGATGGGGTACTGGCCGGTGAACGCCGCGTGCTTGACGATCTTGCGGTGCAGGTTGATCCGGGGACGGGAGATGACCGCCGCCCGGTCACGGTTCCCCAGGGGGACGGCGATCGCGGACTGGTGCGCCATACGGGTCGGGGCGGCAGGTGTGGGTCATCCCGGTTGGTGCGCGGGCAGGATTCTCACGCGTGCGGTGGGGTCGCGTGCAGTCCTTCGAGGAGTGCGGCCAGATAGCGGTGGGCGGTGTCGATCCGGTCGGCGGGTGTGCCGCCGTGGACGTTGACGGCGTAGGCGATGCCGCACATGAGCGGGACGAGGTCGGCGTCGGCCACGTCACGTCGGACCGCTCCGGCATCGCGAGCCCGGCCGAGGAGTGCGGTGCCGACCGACCGAAGCGTCTCTTTGAGTTCCGTGGTGCGCGGCAGGGTGTCGGTGGCTGCGGCGGCGACCGGGGCCAGGGACGCGTCGGTGACCTGCGCCTCGACGGTGCGGAGCAGGAAACCTTCGAGCGCGCGCCAGGGGTCGGTGCCGGTCAGAGCCTGCTGGCCGTAGTTGGCCAGGGCTTCCAGGCAGGGAGTGGCGACGGTCTCCAGTAGCGCCTCGGGGGTGGCGAAGTGCCGGTAGACGGTGCCGACTCCGAGTCCGGCGCGGCTGGCGACGTCGTTCAGCTGCAAGGGTATGCCCTGGTCGACCAGGGCACGGGCGACCGCGACGATCCGGCCCCAGTTGCGGGCCGCGTCCTTGCGCAGGGGCATCGTCATGGGGGACATGCTAACCGGATTCTCCATCCAGATGATGCCGCCGACAGCACCCGCACCGCCTGGCGGGTCAGGAAACCGTGAGCGGTGCGTACCGTTCACTGAGCCGGCGCACGTCCCGGGCGATGCGGGGGTCGGTCGCCGCTCGCAGCGGCGTCACCGGGTGCCCCTGGGCCCCGATGACGATGCCGGTCCGGCCCGCGAGGGCTTCGTCAGTGGCGGCGACGATCGAGGGCCGGGCAGCCACGGACGCCGGACCTGAGGTGGAGCGTTCGAACTTGCGACGCACCAGCGGCCACAGCAGGCGCAGGGCTGGTGAGACGACCTTCGGATCGGTCAGGGTCCCGTTGGTCATATCGGTCGCGGCGCCTCCCGGGTCGGCGGCGAAGACGGAGGCGGCCGTGCCCTTCAGTCGGTTCGCCAGGTCGAGCGTGTAGGCGAGGTTGGCGAGCTTGGCGCGGCCGTACCAGTGGAAGCCGTAGTAGCCGCCGGGGGGCTCGACGGCGTCGAAGGCTCTCTTCGCGAGCCCGACCGCGCCCGAGGTCACGTTCACGATCCTGCTCGGCGCCCCGCCCGTCAGTGTGGGCAGCAGCAGTTCCGTCAGCAGGTACGGCGAGAGGTGGTTGACGACGAACGACGCCTCGATGCCATCCAGGGTCTGCCGCTGCGGGAACATCGCCCCGACGTTGTTGACCAGTACGGTCAGCGGGTCGCCGGATGCGGCGTGCTCAGCGGCGATCCGGTCGGCGAGCGCGCGCACTTGGTCGAGCGAGCCCAGGTCGGCGGGCAGGAACCGTCCGGGATGCGACGGGTTCGTCGCGTTGATCCGGTCGACCGCCCGGGCACCCCGGTCGGCGTTGCGTCCGACCACGGTGACCGAGAACCCGGCGCCGGCCAGCCCCAGGGCCGTCTCCAGTCCGATGCCGGCCGTCCCCGCCGTGACCACAGCCCTCTTCGCCATGCGCTCCTCCACCCAGTCATGCGGATAGTTCATCCGCTTGTCGGGGACCGTAGCACACAATCGGATGAGCTATCCGTTTAGAGATGTCGGGTGGCGGGACAGGCAATGCCAGGCGGCATGAAGCCGCGCCGATCCGAGTACGCCGGACGGCCCGGGCACCCATCGGCCACAGCCGCTACCGCACGCCTGGGGAATTGCGTGACGTTCGCTCCGGCGCGCGGTGTCAGTCGCCGGAGTGTGGTGTGAGGGACTGGGGTGTGGCCGCCCATGAGGCGAGCAGGCGTAGGCCTTCTTCGGAGGGTGAGCCGGGTTCGGCCGTGTAGATGGTGAGGGTGAGGCCGGGTTCTGCGGTCATCTCCAGACCTTCGTAGGCGAGGGTGAGGTCGCCGACGGTGTGGTGGTGGAAGCGTTTGGTGCCGGTGCCGTGGTGGCGGACGTTGTGGGCGCCCCAACGGGTGCGGAAGTCGTCGCTGCGGGTGGAGAGCTCGCCGACGAGGTCGTGGAGATCTTTGTCGTGGGGGTTGCGTCCGGCTTCGGTGCGCAGGATGGCGACGGCGATGTCGGCGGCCTCGCCCCAGTCGGGGTAGAAGCGGCGGGAGGCGGGGTCGAGGAACTGGAAGCGGGCCAGGTTGGCCTGGTTGCCGGCCGTGGCGTAGACGTCGTCGTAGAAGGCGCGAGCGAGCTGGTTGGTGGCCAGGAGGTCCATGCGGCCGTTGCGGACGAAGGCGGGGCCGGTGGTGACGGCGTCCAGGACCCACTGCAGGCTCCGGTGTGCGGTCCAGGTCCGGGTGGTGCGGCGACGAGGCCGGGTGAGCGCGTCGGAGCCGTCCGCGGCCTGCGCCAGGTGGAGCAGGTGGGCGCGTTCGGCGTCGTCGAGCTGGAGGGCGCGGGCGACGGCTTCAAGGACGGCCGGGGAGACGCCGGCGAGGTTGCCGCGCTCGAGCTTGGCGTAGTACTCCACGCTCACATCGGCCAGGGCGGCGACCTCGCTGCGGCGCAGGCCGGGTACCCGTCGGCGGTTCCCGGAGGGCAGGCCGGCCTGCTCGGGGGTGATCTTCGCTCGCCGCGAGGTGAGGAACTCGCGGACCTGTGCTCGGTTGTCCACGCTTTCGACGGTACGTCCTGCCCGTGTCCGCAGGGATGTACTGGCAGTACACCCCTTGATGATGTCTCGCTACCGGTGTGAAGAACGGGTTACCTGGATGACGTGGTGCTTTCCGCCCGGTCATCACGACGGGCTCGCATCCGGCCCTGCACTCGGCGACGGCCCCGGCATCCGGGATCGCACGCCTCGGCAAGCAAAGGAACCTCTCTCATGCGCGGAGCAATGATCTACGCCCCCGGCGACGTCCGCTTCGAGACCGTGGAGGACGCGAAGATCCTCAAGCCGACCGACGCCGTCATCCGTACGGCCGTGACCTGCGTGTGCGGCTCGGACCTGTGGCCCTACCGCGGTGCCGAGCCGATCGGTGACCCGCACCCGATGGGCCACGAGTACGTCGGCTTCGTGGAGGAGGTCGGCTCCGCAGTCACCTCGGTGAAGCCGGGCCAGTTCGTCGTCGGCTCCTTCGCGACCTCGGACAACACCTGCGCGAACTGCAAGAACGGCTTCCAGTCGAGTTGTCTGCACCGCGAGTTCATGTCCACCTGCCAGGCCGAATACGTCCGCATCCCCAACGCCCAGGGCACCCTGGTCGCCACCGACGAGGTGCCGGACGAGAAGTTCTGGCCCGGCCTGCTGGCGGTGTCCGACGTCATGGGCACCGGCTGGTGGGCTGCCGACGCCGCCGAGGTGAAGCCCGGGTCGACCGCCGTGGTCGTCGGCGACGGCGCGGTCGGCCTGTGCGGCGTGATCGCGGCCAAGGAGATGGGGGCGGAGCGGATCATCGCCATGTCGCGGCACGAGTCCCGGCAGAAGCTCGCCCGGGAGTTCGGCGCCACCGACATCGTCACCGAGCGCGGTGACGAGGGTGTCGAGAGAATCAAGGAGATGACGAACGGGATCGGCGCCGACTCCGTCCTGGAGTGCGTCGGCACCGCCGAGGCCATGAGCCAGGCCCTGCACTCGGCCCGGCCCGGTGGCAACGTCGGCTTTGTCGGTGTCCCCCATGAGGTCGCAGTCGACGGGCAGGAGCTGTTCTTCTCCCACGTCGGTCTGCGCGGCGGCCCCGCCCCCGTACGCCGCTACCTGCCCGACCTCATCGACCGGGTCCTGACCGGCGCGATCGACCCGGGAAAGGTCTTCGACCTCACCCTGCCCCTGGACCAGGTCGCCGAGGGTTACCGGGCCATGGACGAGCGCCGCGCCGTCAAGACCCTCCTCAAGCCCTGACCCGCGCCCCTTACCCCGCCACCCGTACAAGGAGCTTTCGTGCAGATCACCCGTAGCTCGATCGACACCGTCAAGGGCCCGGCCGACTGGTTCACCGGCGACGTCTACATCGACGCCGTCGCCGCCGCGCCCGCCCCATCCCGGGTCACCGCTTCGCTGGTGCACTTCATGCCCGGCGCCCGCACCCACTGGCACCGCCACCCGCTCGGCCAGACCGTCTTCGTCACCGAGGGCATCGGTCTGTGCCAGCGCCGCGGCGGACCGGTGGAGGTCATCCGCCCCGGCGACCGCGTCCTGTTCGAGGCCGACGAGGAACACTGGCACGGCGCCGCCCCGAACCGGCTGATGGTGCATGTGGCCATCAACGAGGGCGACGACGACCACGCCCTCGTGCACTGGCTGACCCCCGTCACCGACGAGGAGTACGCAGCCGCCCCGGCCACCGCCTGAAACCCGGCGCCGCGCGACGACGCCCTGCCGGCGCCCGTCCCCGGCGCTGCCGCGTGCGCGGCCCGGCAGCTCATCCGACCCAGCGGAGTTTGGAGAAACAGGCCCGTGCTTCGCGCCTTCCCGCGCACTGTCCTGCTCGCCGTCCTGATCGGGCCCATGACGGCCTGCAACGATCAGCCGCCGCCTGCTGCGCCGTCCCCGCACCCGTCGGCTACGACGCGCGAATATCCACACCGTCCCACAGGAACCACGCCATGCGCATTCGCCTGACGATCGACGGCCAGCCGGCCGACGGCACCCTGAACGACAGCCCCGCCGCCCGCGACCTGGCCGGCCTGCTGCCGCTCACGCTGAAGCTGGAGGACTTCCACGGCACGGAGCGGATCGGCTATCCGCCGCGCAAGCTCACCACCGACGGCGCCCCCCGGCCGTCCGCGGCCAAGGCAGGCGACCTGGCCTACTACGCGCCATGGGGCAACCTGGCCATCTTCTACCAGAACGGCCCTGCCCCCTCGGCCGACCTGCTGATCCTCGGCCACCTCGACGCCTCCGTCGAGCAGCTGGCCAAGGCCGAGCGGATCACCATCGAGCCCGCCACCTGACCACCCCTTCTCCAAGCCTGGAAAGAAGTTCTTCATGCCCCACCCCGCCGCTCCAACGCCGGGCAAGCTGCCCTTCGTCGTGTGGATGCTCGCGGCCGGCACCTTTCTGATGGGCACCACCGAGTTCGTCATCGCCGGGATCCTCCCGGACATCGCCCCCGACCTGGGCACCAGCGTCTCCCACGCCGGCCTGCTCGTCACGGCCTTCGCCGTCGGCATGATCCTCGGCGGGCCGACCATGGCCCTGGCCACCCTGCGCCTGCCCCAGCGCCTCACCCTCGTTCTCGCCCTGACGGTCTTCGCCGCCGGTCACATCCTCGCGGCCCTCACCAGCTCCTTCACCGTCGTCCTGGCCGCCCGTTTCGTCACCGCGCTGGCCACGGGGGCGTTCTGGGCCGTCGGCTTCGTCATCGCCACCGCCGCCGCCGGACCGGCGAACGCCACCCGGGCCGTGAGCGTGATGATGGGCGGCCTGACCCTGGCCAACGTCGTCGGCGTCCCCGCCGGCTCCCTGACCGGACACGTCACCGGCTGGCGCGGACTGTTCTGGGTCCTGGCCGCCCTCGCCGCCCTGGCCGCCGCCGTCATCGGCCGCTTCCTGCCCCGCACCCCGCAGCGCGCCCAGGTGTCCGTCCGCGACGAGATCCGGGCACTGCGCCAGGGCCGTCTGTGGCTGGCGCTGGCCGCAGCCGTCCTGATCATGGGCGGGGTCCTCGCGACCTACACGTACATCACCCCGCTGCTGACCGACCGGGCCGGCATCCCGGCCGGGGCCGTGCCGCTGGTCCTCGTCGCCTTCGGCGCCGGCGCGCTGGGCGGCACCGCGATCGGCGGCCGGTTCGGCGACCGGCGCCCGATGGCTACGACGATCCCGGCCGCCGCAGCGACCGCTCTGGCCCTGCTCGCGCTGATCCCGCTGTCCACCACTCCGCCAGCTGCCGTCTTCCTGATCTTCCTGATGGCCCTGACCGGGTTCACGATCAACCCGGTCGTCACCGCCCTCGCGGTCCGCTTCGCCGGTGACGCGCCCACCCTGGCCTCGGCGCTGACCACATCCGCCTACAACACAGGCATCGCCGCCGGCTCCGCGCTGGCCGGCCAGGCCCTGGCCTCCTCTCTCGGCGTGACCGGCCCGGCGCTGATCGGCGCCCTCTTCACGGGCCTGACCCTGCTGCCGCTGATCGCCCTGGCCACCGCCGCCCAGCGGGGGACGATGCGGATCGTCACCCAGAACAGCCCCGACGCTCAGATCCCGGCACCACGGCAGACCACCGAAGCGACATCGACGCGGTCCTGAATCCGTCCGGCCATCCGGCACTCCGTCCACCAGGAGGAAACCCCGTGAACCCCACCTACGACTTCACCGGCCAGGTCGCCTTCGTCACCGGCGCCAGCTCCGGCATGGGCCTGGCCGCCGCCCGCGCCTTCGCCACCTCCGGCGCCGCCGTCACCCTTGCCGACGTCAACGAGGCCGCGGTGCACGAGGCGGCCAAGAACCTCACAGACGCCGGGCACCAGGCCCTCGCCCTGGTCTGCGACGTCACCGACGAGGACCAGGTCGCAGCCGCCGTCGACCGCACGGTGGACACGTTCGGCCGTCTCGACATGGCCTACAACAACGCCGGCATCCAGATACCGCCCGCCGACGCCGCCGACGAAGGCGCAGACCAGTTCGACCGCGTTCACGCCATCAACCTGCGCGGCGTCTGGGCGTCCATGAAGCACGAACTGCGGCACATGCGCGAGCAGGGCAGCGGCGCCATCGTCAACTGTTCCTCCCTCGGAGGCCTCGTCGGCCTGCCCGGCCGCGCCTCCTACCATTCCTCCAAGCACGGCGTGATCGGCCTGACCACCAGCGCCGCCCTCGAATACGCCCCGCGCGGCATCCGCATCAACGCCATCTGCCCCGGCACCATCGACACCCCCATGGTCAGCGACATGATCGCCAAGGGAGAACTCGACCGCGCCGCAGCCGAAGCCAACCAGCCCATAGGCCGGCTCGGCACACCTGAGGAGATGGCCCAGGCCGTCCTGTGGCTGTGCAGCCCCGGCGCCGGCTTCGTCATCGGCGTCGCGCTCCCCATCGACGGCGGCTACACCGCCCAGTAAACACCCGGCGCAGCTCGGCGGTGCGTTCGGGATGGGCTGAACTTCCCTGTGGCACGGGATGGCTCGGTATCGGCGACCAGGTGAAGCGCGGGCCACGTCGGTGCCACCGAAGCGAGATCGATCAAGGAATCGCGCAACGCGCGAGGGTGCCGCTGCCGGCCCGTCAAGCGTCGAAACGACCGCGTGCACTCTCGATGTGCCCGAGGTACTGGTGGGTCCAGCCGCAAATGGCGTCGACCGCGGTGCGCAGGGCCCGGCCCGGCTCGGTGAGGGTGTACTCGACCCGCGGCGGCACGGTGGGGTGCACCTTCCGGTCGACCAGGCCATTGCGCTCCAGCATGCGCAGGTTCTGGGTGAGCATCTTGTGGCTGACGCCCTCGACCTCGTTGCGCAGCTCGCTGAAGCGCAGGGTGTGCTCGCCGAGCGCCTCGATGATCAGGAGGGCCCACTTGTTGACGACGTCCTCCGGGCTCACCAACCGGCACCGGCTCAACCGCAGTGGAGACCGGCAGCTCAACCGGGCGATGCACACGATCACCTTGATCCGGATGCGGCTCGACTTCGCCGGCCGCCACCCAGTCGCGGATCTCCCGCAGGCATCGTGCGCTGGTCATCGTCGGTCGCCGCGGCCAGTTGTTCCTCGTACCAGGGGAGCAGCTTCTCCGGGGAGTACTCGGCGGCAGCGGCGCGCCAGCCGGCCGGTGGTGAGGTCGTACTCGTCGTGCCAGTCGACGGCCAGGCGGGTCAACAGCCACAGGACCCTGACGGGCGGCCGGTCGTCCGGCCACCGCGATGCGGGCACCGTGAAGGTGTCTGGTCCATGAGCACATGGACTCCGTGGGCATTCCGGAAGGTCACCGACGCCGAAGAACTGCGCATCGCCCCGCGCCGAACGACGGGTCCCTGCGCGGATCCACCACCATCTGGGTCGTCACCGACGGAGACGGCCTGTATGTCCGCTCCTGGCGCGACACCGCGGGCGCTTGGTGGAACACCGCTCGCGCGCGCCGGGCCGGGCACATCAGCGTCGGCGGCGTGGACACCGACGTCACCTTCACCCCCGTCGACGACGCGGCGGTAAACGACCGCGTCGACGCTGCCTACCGGGCCAAGTACGGCCGCTGCACCGGCTGCGTCGAGCCCGTGATCAGCGAGCGGGCCCGCGCCACCACCCTGCGCCTGCACCCCCGGACCTGACCAGCCCCCACCCCCTCCGTTCTTTCCCCCGAGCGTTCCCGTGACCACCTTCGCCCTCATCGGTGCCGGCCCCGGCCTGAGCGCCGCCGTCGCCCGCTGCTTCGGCCGAGAAGGCTTCGGCCTCGCGCTCGTCTCCCGCACCAAGGACCACGTCGACGCCCTGGCGGCCACCCTGCCCAAGGGCGGCATCGAACGCTCGGCCCGAAAAGGTGCTGGGGGTACCGGGGCTCAGAGGGTAACGACCAGTTTCTTCGCGGAAACGCCATTCTTGAGTTCCCGCAGGGCGTGGGGGATGCGGGCGAGGCCGTGGCCGACGACGGTCGCTTCCGGTGCGGCCCGGTAGGCGCCGGTGGCGAGTGCGGTCGGGAGGAAGTTGGTGTAGATCGCGGGTCCGACCTCGTTGTCCTTCAGGGTGCCGCCCCAGATACTGCTCACCCGCACGCCGTGCCGCCGAGCACGTCGTCGCGTGATGCGCGTGAACAGCTCGGGCTGTGCCGAGGCGATCCGCTTGCCGCCTGGTGCCCGGGCCGCGAGCGTGACCGTCTTCGGGAGCGACCCGGATCCGATCGCGAGGATGCCCGCGAGCGGACCGCCGCCGATCCGTTCCAGGATTTCCTCGACGGCGCCGGGGCTGTTGCGGTCGACGGCATGGGCTGCGCCCAAGGCGCGGACATGGTCGAAGTTGTGCGGCGACGCGGTGGCCACGACCTGGTAACCCGCGTTGCGGGCCAGTTGGATCGCGTTGCTTCCCACGCTGGTCGAACCACCCCATACGACCACCGTCTCCGCATGGTCGACGGGCTCGGCGCCGGGCATCGCAAGGCCGAGATGGTCCTGCTGGAACATGCCGGTCGCAGCGGTCGACAGAGCCAGCGGGAGCACAGCCGCCTGAGCGAAGGTCAGCGAGTCGGGAATGGGGGAAACCATGTGCCGCATGAGCACGACATAGTGCTGAAAGGCGCTCTCGGCCGCACGGTTGCGGGACTTGTCGACCCCGAACGCGTGCCCGAGGACGCGATCGCCCGGGTGCAGACCGATCACGCCCGCACCCGTCTCGACGACCTCGCCGGCGACGTCCGAGCCCACGACGGCAGGGAAGGACAGCCAGGGCAGGGCCAGGCGGTACAGGAAGCCCGGTAAGCCGTCGATGGGATTCACGGCGACCGCCCGCACGCGGACGACGACCTCGCCCGCCGCCGGGGGCGTGTAGGGCGCGGGCCCCACCTGGAAGGGCGCGCCCGGCTTCGGCAGCCACAGTGCGGTGTTCTGAGGGCTCATCTCCGGGCCTCTTTCCGTCGCAGGTCGGGATCGCTCGGCCGCGTCGTCCGTCGGATCGGCCGCACACGCCGCGGGTGAAACCGGACGATGTCCGGCGTACCGAGACTAGGCAATGCCTAGTAACTAGTCAACGTCTACTTCCGGATAAGATGAAGCCATGTCTCATCGGCCTTTCCATCACGGCAACCTCCGCGCCGTGCTACTCGAACAGGCGGAGGCGGTGCTGCGTGAGCGTGGCATCGACGCGCTGTCCCTGCGCGAACTGGCGCGTGAGGCGGGTGTCAGCCACGGAGCTCCTCGAAGCCACTTCGCCGACCGGAACGCCCTGCTCGACGCGCTCGCGGAACGTGGCTTCGTCCGGCTCGCCGACGAGATCCACAAGGCCGCTTCCCAAGTGAAGGACGACCACACGCGCACCCTGCACGCGGCAGCCTCGGCATATGTGACGTTCGCCGTGCGGGAGCCGGCCTTGCTCGACCTGATGTTCGCGACCAAGACCGACGAGCCCTCGGAGGCGGTACAAAGCGCTGCGGAACGCCTGTTCGCCACCATGACCGACCTCATGAACGCGGGTGTCGAAACCGGCGCGTACGACGCACACGATGTCGGCCGGCTCACACTGCTGCTGTCCGCGACCGTTCAGGGCATCTCGGCGCTCGTCACGTCCCGGCGGATCACGATGCCCCAGAGCGAGGCGCTCATCGACGACGCGATCACTCTCTTCCTCGCCGGCGCTTCAGCCGAACGGTAACCGACCGTCTTCAGCCCCGATCGAACGAGTTGTCGCACCACTCGACTGTGGTCCCGACGAGGCCCCGGCGGCAACGATTCGATACACAGCAGAAGAAGAAAGACTCCCCGATTTCTTGGGCGTTCCCAGCTTCACCCAGATCGCCGCTCGAATCAGCAATGCCACAAACATCACCTGACTGCTGCCGTGTGTCTGGGGCGGCCCGTGTCATCGCAGACCGCCCCAGGCCGAGGTTTAGCCGCTGCAGACCTACCTCATCCACTCACGGGGTCTGTTCGGCTTACGAGTTGGTGCGTGATAGCGGGTGAGGCGTCGGGGGGCCTTGGCCCCGAATCCAGGACACGGGTTATGCGGCTGGTGTCAGCGTAGTTGATGCTGCTCGGAACGTTGTCCCGTAGGCGATCGGGGCTGCGATGTCCGAGGCGGGAGTGAGGCGTCGGGTGTTGTAGCGGTGCAACCAGCGGAACGCGTCGAGGCGGGCTTCGCGCTCGCTGGACCAGTTCCTTCGGCCCTGGAGCGTCTCTCGCTTGAACGTCGCGTTGAACGACTCGGCGAGCGCGTCGTCCGCCGAGCTGCCGATCGCGCTCATGGACTGACGGACGCCGGCCTGGTGGCAGGTGTCGGCGAACGCCCGGCTGGTGTACTGGGGCGCCGTGGTCGGTGTGCATGACTGCCCCGGTGAGACTGCCGCGGGTCCGTTGGGCGGCTGCCAGGGCATCGAGGACGAGGTCGGTTCGCATGTGATCCGCGACCGCCCAGCCGACGAGGCGGCGCGGGGCGAGGTCGATGACGGTGGCCAGATAGAGGAACTTCCCTCCGCCCAGCGGGAGACAGGTGATGTCGCCGGCGTACTTCGTGTTCGGTTCACTCGCGGTGAAGTCGCGGCCGATCAGGTCCGGAGCCTTCGCCGCGGCCGGGTCCGCCACCGTGGTGCGGTGCCTGCGGCGCAAGCGCAGACCCGCCAGGCCGGCCTGGCGCATCACGCGGACGACCCGCTTGTGATTGACCCGCTCGCCCCCGTCGCGGAGCTCGGCGGTGATCCTCGGGACACCCTAGGTGCCGTCGGATTCCCGGTGCACGGCCTGTATGCGGACGGCGAGCCGGGCGTCGGCCGCCTGCCGTGCGGCCCGGTCCGCAGCCGTTCGGCGCCAGTAGTAGAAGCTGGAGCGGGCGATGCCCAGGATGATGCACAGCCGCTTCACGCCGTGGCGGCGCTGGTGGTCGGCGACGAACCGGAAGCGGTTCACCAGCGCCTCTCCCCGGCGAAATACTTCGCCGCCTTCCGCAGGATCTCGCGCTCTTCCTCCAGCTCGCGGACCTTCTTGCGCAGAACGGTGTTCTCCGCCTCCAGCGGTGTGGGCGGCTCGACCGGAACCTCCGCCCGGCGACCCCGGGGCCGAATCGCGCCGGCCGCCTGACCCAGTTCCGCAACGTCTCCGGGTTGACCCCCAGATCAGCGGCGACCGACCTGACCGTCACTCCAGGCCGCGACCCGTACAACGCGACCGCGTCCGCCTTGAACTCCGGCGGGTAGTGCTTCATGACCACGGGACATCCGTTCTCCTTGGACTCACGATCCAAGTGTCTCGAGTGTCCAGGATCCGGGGTCAAGGCCCCTATCGCACTCACCCTCCTGTTCGTCCTCGGGTCCGCCGCCGTGGCCACGCTGGCGGACAAGGCCTCGCCCTCCGGCCCCGCTGACTTCCGGCCCTACGATGCCTATCCGCCGGCCGGCTACTGGACGCTGATCCTCGTCGCCAGCAGCATGGGCGCCCTCACCGTCGTGAGCGAGTACAGCAGCGGGCTGATCCGCACCACTACCGTGGCCGTCCCGGCCCGCGGCTCGGTCGTGCTGGCCAAGGCAGCCGTCACCGCTGCGCCGTGGACCGCGGCCGGCACGGCCGCTTCCACCGGTTCCCTCCTGGTCTCCCAGGCCATCCTGGACGGGCACCACGCCGGCCTTCCAATCACCCACCCCGGTGTGTTCCGGGCGCTGGTGGCATCCGCGTTGCTGGCTCTGGTCTGTGCCCTAGCCGGTCTGGGTTTCGGAGTTCTGCTCCGGCATGCCGCCGGGACCGTGATCACCAGCGTCTTCACCCTGGTGATGCTGCCCCCCCATGTTCTCGGAGAGCAGCCGTTGGTCGGCGAGCATCAAACACGCGCTGGTGTCGGCCGCCTGGAACCGCCTGATCCAAACCTGGGAGCCGGAGCCCGGATCCTTGGGCTACACCGCCACGGTCTCTGGCTCCTGGATCGTGTACACGCTCTGGCCGCTGATCACGGTCGCACTCGCCGTTCTCGTCGTGAGGCGCCGCGGGCTCTCATAACCGATTCCTACCGCTTCCAAGTCACTCAAGGCACCCTCTTCCCGGGACAATGAACCCGGAAGAACCCTTGCTGAAAGAGGCACAGCAATGCACTGCAAGCCGGATGACGGCGTCATCGCAGGAGACCTGACCTGCCTCATCCCGGCAACTGATGCACACCTGCCTCTGCTCGCCCGCTGGTTCGCCGATCCTGAATTCGTGCGGAACTGGGGCGGGCAGCCCCTGACCCGCGAGGAAGTCGCCGCGAAGTACACAGGAAGACGCCGCCCCGAGGTGGAGTCCTTCCTGATCCTCGCTCAGACCGTCCCGGTCGGCTATGCCCAGTACGCACCCGACGGGCCCCGCCAGGGCGGCATCGACATGGTCCTACTGCCCCAGGCCCAGGGCAGAGGCCTCGGACCCGACGCCGCCCGCGCGCTCATCCGGCATCTCCATACGGTCCTGGGCTGGACGCGGGTGACCGTCGATCCAGAAGCGTCCAACACCCGCGCCATCCGGGCCTGGGCCAAGGCGGGCTTCCACCCGGTGAGCTCGCAGGGAAGCCAGCTACTCATGGAGTGCCTCCCCGTCCCCGGCGCCCGCCACCGTCGCCTGCCACGCGCCCGGGCGCATACCTGTCGCCTTCCGGAAGAACACTGAGAAATTGGACGCGTCGGGGAAGCCGAGCGTGTTGGCGCAGGCGGCCGCGGTGAGGCGGTCGTGTGCGAGGAGCCGTTTGGCTTCCAGGACGATCCGATCGACGATGTACGCCTTCGCGCTCCGGCCGGTGACCTGCTGCACCGCTCTCGTGAGGGTGCGGGGCGCGTATCCCAGTGTCCGGGCGTAGTAGCCGGCGTCGTGATGTTCCCGGAAGTGCGCTTCGACGCTGGACCGGAACCGTCGGAAGACCGGATTGATCGACCGTGCTTCGGCGTGGGGTGGCCGGAGCCGGGCGATGAACGCGGAGAGCAGGATCTCGGGCAGCCCCGTCGGGATGTCCCCGGGTGGGGCGGATGCTTCGAGGAGGAGATGGTTGCGCGCGGTGTCGACGTACGGCCAGTCGGCGTCGGGAATGCTCCAGTGTGCGACCAGGTCCGGGGTCGCGACGAGTTCCCGGGTGGCGTGGGTGACCGGCGCGGTCGGCACGAACAGCACGACGTGCCCAGCCACGCCGGCGATGTCATCCCATCGGTGCACAGCTCCAGGGGCGACCCACACCGCGGACCGCTCCTGGAGCGGGTGTCGGAGGAAGTCCACGGTGACGGATCCGTGCCCGGCATCGACGACGGCGAGTACGTGGAAGTCGGCACGCTGTGTCCCGCCGTCGTTCAGCTCGCGAAGGCGGTCGAACGTCATGGTCTCGACAGTGGCGGCGCGGCGCCCGACGGGCTGGTAGGTCATCTGCCGGATCACGGTCATCTGTCCAGTTTCCACCATCGGACGACCAGTCATGCCGATGCCCCGGGCACAGCGGAAGAGATTCGATGGACACACACAGAACAACCCGCCCCAGAGCACTGGTGGAGAGAGTCACGATGAACACGACGCAGCAGCCGCAACTGCCCGCTTACGACCACCGGCCGGGGACCGGACCGACCCTGGTGTTTTTGCACTACTGGGGTGGGTCCGCCCGCACCTGGGACCTCGTCGTCGATGGGCTCGCGGGACGCGACATGCTCACTGTCGACTTCCGCGGGTGGAGCCGCTCGATCAACCTGGCCGGCCCCTACACCCTCGGCCAACTCGCCGACGACACGTTCGCCGTGATCGCCGAGGCGGGTGTCACCGACTACGTCCTCGTCGGACATTCCATGGGTGGCAAGGTCGCGCAGCTCATAGCGGCGGCCCGGCCAGCTGGCCTCCGCGGGCTCGTCCTCGTTGGTTCCGCTCCGGCGAAGCCCGCCGCAGGGATCACTCCTGAGTACCGGGAAGGCCTTTCCCATGCCTACGACTCCGACGAATCCGTCGCTGGCGCACGGGATCACATCCTCACCGCGACCGAGTTGCCCGAATCGATCAAGTCTCGGATCGCCACCGACTCGCGGGCCAGCACCGACGCCGCCCGCACGGAATGGCCGCTGCGTGGCATCGCGGAGGACGTCTGCGAGCACACCCGCATGATCAACGTCCCCGTCCTCGTCGTCGCCGGAGAGAACGACCGTGTCGAGCCCGTCGACGTGCTCGTCACCAACCTGGTGCCCTACCTCTCCGGTGCCGACTTCGCGGTGATTCCGAACACTGGTCACCTGATTCCACTGGAAGCTCCGGCCGACCTAGTGGCCCTGATCACGGCCTTCGCACCCGAAGCCTGACCATCTGTACGGCGTGAAAATCGACTTCGTCCACGGTCACCCGTCAGACGCACCACCGCGCAACAGCGCGAGGCTGAGGCCCGGCACTCCCACGTTGATACGCCCCCGCCAGGCCTGCTTACCGCGGCCGGCCTCACCTCCGGGGCCAGTGAGCACAGTCCTGCAGCCGGTGTCCGAGAGGATGTCGGTCTCGCCGAGAACGGCATGCGCCGTCGCGATCTCACGCTCGGGGCAGGACCAGTGCCTCGGCAGGAGGACGATCACGTCGTGGGCGTCGATGGCATCGGCCACCGCCGCCGCGAGCGGGCTACGGTCGGTGTGCGGGAAGCCGCGGTTGTTCTGCTGTACCGGGTGGCGGGTCTCCACATGCAGGTGTGGCGCGTCAGGAGGCCAGGACCGTCCGGCGAGGCCCACAGCGTGCTGGTGGCCAGCTCCGGCGGGGGCGGCCGGCCCGGTCTCCTTCTTGCTTCGGCTCCGGCTGCGCCCCACGCCGCTCATGGTCCAGCGCCAGCAGTCCTCGGCTTCCTGGAGGAGCAGGACCCACTGACCACTGTTTGCCCAGGCCGCCGCGATCCCGCCGACCAGGTGGTAGAGGGACCAGGTGGTAGAGGTTCGTACTCCTTGGCCGGACCGGGCCAAGCCCCCGGCACCGGCTCGTACGACTGCCGTAGACACGACGGAACGCACAACGGTGGGGAGCGGGCCCCGCAGGACCTTGACCTCCACATCCGGCGGCGTGCCTCCGGAAGCGGGCGGTGATCGGCGGTACGCCACTAGCCGGGCAGGATGCCAACCGGCGCGGCAGCACCGGCCGAAGCCACAAGCCGCCGGTTCCCTCGCACGGGCGAGGCCTGCGGCGGCTGTTCAGGCTTGCCCGGCCGCCGGCTGCCACTGCCCGGTCAGCACGAACCGGCCCTCTCCGCCGTCACCCCTGGGCAGCGATCTCGCGTTCGATGTCGTGCACGTCCCGTGGCGTGTTGATAGCCCTCCACGGACTGTCCACCGGATAACCCATCAGCTGCTGCATCCGGATCAGCCTGGGAAGAGTAATCCCCTCATGGTCGCCTTCGTCCGGCAGCATCTCCCTCACCTGCGGCTCGAACACGAAGACACCGCCATTGACCCGCAGCGGCGCAGGCGCCTGCGAGGCGAGTACGGTCACCCGGCCCAGTTCGTCACAGTGGACCGTCCCCCTGGGCAGCCAGGGACGGGAAAGAGCGACCGTGGCCAGCGCAGCGTGCCGCTGGTGGTAAGCGAACATTGCGGTGAGCGGGAACCGGGTCCAGATGTCCCCGTACACTGCGAGCCACGGTTCGTCGGGCCACTCCAGCGCAGCGGCGGCCAGCTTCATGCCTCCGCCGCGGCCCAGGGGCCGCGGCTCGACCACCACTTCCGTGTGAACGGGCGACGGGCAGGCGAGAAGGTAGTCATTGATCACCTGTGCCCGGTGGCCTGCTGAGATGACGACCCGCTCCACTCCCGATCCGGCGAACCAGTCGAGTTGATGCCGCAGGATCGGCGTGCCGTGCACCTCGACCATCGGCTTCGGTCTCGTCAGCGTGAGCGGCTGCATCCGGCTTCCGACGCCACCGGCCAGGATCACCGCCTGACGCACCGCACCGATGCCGGCGCCCTCACCGTCCGGGAAAGCGGAAGCGATGGCGTCGTCCGCGGACGCGCCGTCTACGACGACGAGCCCTGGTTCCGTGATGTGGTCGTCCCTGATCGGCTCCATGCTCTGGCCGACGTCCAAGGGTGACGCCAGGTTCGGCCGGGGCTGGGATATTCACCCGGCTGAGGGATGTTGACGGCCGGTCCTGTCGGTGATGCCCGTCCCGCCGATCGCCGGCGGCGCGGCGGCCGACCGGGTCGCCGACGCGCTCGGCACTCCGAACCCGCCCACGTATGGCGAGAAGGCGACCGTGACTGCGTTCGTTCGTGGTGCGCCAGTTCGTGGACCGCTGCATGCCGGTCGTCCTGAGCGCGAACCCGGCCGGGACGCTGCACCACCCCGGCCAGGTCGACCAGGTCTGTCGGCGCGAGGACCTGGCGGACCAGCTGCGTACCGTGGAGAAAGGCCGGTGCTCCCCACTCGCCTCCCTGCGCCCGGAACCGGCGGCGGCAACCGCCTGAGCCTGCGGGCGTCCGCACAGCGCTACGGCGGTGCTCCCCCGCCCGCCGCGTCCCAGCCGTCCAGAAAGGCGGCCAGGGCGCGGCGTTGCTCTTCCTCGCGGGCGATCTGCCGGACGAGGACGTCGCGGTCGATGTACGGGGCGACGGCGGCGAGGACCAAGCGCTGGAGTTCGGCCGACTCCAGCGCCTCCACCTCCCACTGCACCGGGCGGCGGGGGTCGAAGCCATAGCGGCGGGCGGAGGCCGGAGCTGAAGATGGTGTCGGCCGTCACCGGGGACGAAGGCCTGGAGGGCACCGAGCTGGAGCGGGCGGTGGCGGAGTACAGGCAGAGCCTCACTCCGCATCTGATCGGTGGGGCATCGGGTCTGATGTCCGGGTGGGCTGTGAGCGCGGGCGAGGATGTCCGGGCGAGCGGTGACCTCGCCCGCCACGTCCTGCGGGCACCGCTGTCGTTCATGGGACGCGACGATCCGGAGGGGGTGCAGGCCCTGCTCGCGCGCCTTCGTGCTGATGCCCTCGCTCATTCCTGACCATCCCGGCTGGCCGTCCCCCGGTCTTCGGCCGCGACGGACCCGGAAGGGGAGGGGATCTGCCCGGCATCGTCACCACAGTCAGGCGGTGGGCCTCCGCGGCCGCCACCTGAAAGGCGAGGGGGTGCAACAGGCCATGCTCGGCATCGCCCGCCTCCACAACCTCACCCTTGCTGGATGACCGGAAAACAACGCTGGTCAACAGGCACACCGTAGATCATTTGCGGGACAACGCTCAGGTACGACGAGGCCGGCGGGACCTGGAGCCGATACGCCTCCAGCGACCACACGCGATCCCCGAAAGGTTGGGCCCCGCGCCGGGGGTAGTCCGTTCACGCGCCACGAGGCGAGATGGACAGGTGCTCTGTATCTCCGCCAAAGGGCAGGAACACGGCTCGGGAAGCCAGGAGCCAGTCGCCGTCGACCTTCTGAAACGTGTCCTCGTAGTGGCCGACGTTGGCGGGGAGCCGCGGTGGGAGCATGCCGCCGGCATAACCGTCGACACGGTAAGTCGCCAGATACGAGGTCACGGTCGCCGTCGTCGCGGAGTCCACCGTGACCAAGATGTTCGTCATCATGCGACGCGACAACCGGTCCGCCGGCCGAGAGCCGAAGTACACACGCAGAGCCTCCCGGCCCTCGATGCGACGGCTCCCTTGGGGCCACTCCCAGACTCCGTCGGCGGTGAACAGATCCGCCACCGAACCAGGATCTCCGAGATCGAGGCGGCGGACGAAGTCGATGATCAGACGTTCGCAGGCTCGCTCCGCGAACAAGCGGTCCATGGGGTCAAGCGCTTCACCGATCATCATCACTTCCTACCAGCCTCACCCCGATGCGGAACAATGCTTTTCCATGTGTCTCGGTCACTGTCCGTCAGGACAGCGTTCGGACTGGGCAATCAGCGACAGCTGAATATGCGAGCCCACCAGTACCAAGTCCGTCGTCGTGCATGTGCGGGTCCTCGGGCGAGGGCGGCGCCGACCGGGGGAAGGGAAGCGGCCGTGCTCAGGCGATCATGGGTACGCCGGTGAGAAGTCCTTCCCTGCAGCCGCCCATGCTCGCTTGGTCTTCGAAGGGTGCGGGAAGGGTGGGAACCCAAGAGAGGTTCTTGCACGCTGGAACGGAGGCTACAGCCATGACGGGTGACTGGCGCACGGATCGGATCGGGGCTGCGCTCAGGGGCGAGAACCCGACCGTGCTACGGCGGCTGACGTCCGGATTCGCGGTGATCGGGGATGTCCAGTTTCTGCCGGGCTACTCGGTTCTGCTCGTGGACGAGCCGGACGTGCAGCGGCTGTCGGACCTGCCGAGAGCCAAGCGGCTGTCGTTCCTGTCCGACATGGACCGGCTCGGTGAAGCAGTCGAGCGCGCCTGCCGGCGGCTGGATACGGCCTTTCTCCGGGTCAACCTGGAGATCCTGGGAAACACGGACCCCTTTTTGCACGCGCATGTGTGGCCGCGGTTCGCGTGGGAGGGAGCCGACGCGGCGGGCAGACCGGTATGGCTTTATCCACGCGAACGGTGGAGCGACGAACGGTTCAGACTCGGCCCGCAACACGACGCAGTACGAGATGCGATCAGCAACGAACTCGACCAACTGCCTTCACTGACCTGAGCGTTGCGGATCCGCTGGGCGTCAAGCAGGCAACACAACACAAGAGACGACATGCACTACCCGAACCAGGGGTCCGTCTGGGGCAATGCAGTTGCCTTTGACTTGCGGAGATCGTTTGCCCGGCGTGTGACGGGGTGGGGTGCAGGCCAGCGGGTGTGGTCAGGATTCTGACGAAGGTGCCCACCGCCGAGCTGGCCGATGTTCGACACGTGGCAGGCGGTGTGCAGCGGGTGGTGGTACGGCAGGATGGTCACGGCCGTTCCGAAGCGGACCCGGTTCGTGGCTCCGACCGAGTCCCCGTGGAGCGCGGGCCGCGGGTCAGTGGTAGTCGGGAAGCGTGAGTGCGCTGTACTCGGCGTGCACCCGGTCGGCGGGGAGGGCGGAGAGGGTGCGCAGGGCGGTGTTGCGTCGTTGGAGGGCTTGTTCGGTGGCGGGGAAAAGCTCCGTGTCGCCGTCGCCCGCGAGTGCCTGGTTGAGGGCGACGAACGGCCTCATCACCCTCTCGTAGGCGTCGAACGCTTCGGCGTGGTCGGCGCGGGCAGCCAGTTCGCCGGCCAGTACGTAGGCGCCGGCCAGGGCGAGGCTGGTGCCCTGTCCCGTCAGGAAGGACGGTGCGTAGGCGGCGTCGCCGACCAGCGCGACCCGGCCCGCGGACCAGCGGGTCATCCGGATCTGGCTGACGGCGTCGAAGAACAGGTCGTGCGCGGCGTGCGCCTCGGCGACGATCCGCGGGATCTCCCAGTGGTCGTCCGGGAAGGTGGCGGCGAGCAGCTCGCGCTGCGCGTCGGGGTCTCGGAAGGCGTCGAACGGCGGGTCGGAGAGCCTGAAGGTGAGCAGGCCGAACACGTCCTGGCGGGAGCCGACGGCGTACAGGGCGGCAGAGCGGCCGGGGACGTTCCACAACATTCCCTCGGAGGTGAGGCCGAGGTGGTTGGGGAGGGTGAAGCCGGCGAAACAGGCTCCGAGGTAGTGGTGGAATCCCTCCTCGGGGCCGAGGACCAGCCGACGGGTGTGGGAATGGAGCCCGTCGGCCCCGATGACGACGTCGAAGGAACGTCGGGCGCCGCTGCGGAAGGTGACCTCGATGCCGTCGGGGCGGTCGTCGAGGGCGGCTATGGAGTCGTTGAACTCGAAGGCGACGCAGTGCCGGACGGCGTCGTAGAGGATCTGCGTCAGTTCGCCACGGCGTACTTCGAGGTCGCCGTCGGCGCCGATGGCCATGCTCTCAGGGCGCAGAGCGGCGACTGTGCCACCGTCAGCGTCCAGGAAGGTGATGCGGTGGGTGTTGACGTGGGCCTTGCGTAACCGGGGCAGGAGGCCCATGCGCCGTACCGCCTCGACTGCGGTGCCGCGGATGTCGATGGGATATCCGCCGCCGCGCACGGCGCCCGCTTTCTCCACGACGGTCACGTCGAAGCCGTAGCGGTGCAGCCAGTAGGCGACCGCGGGGCCGGCGATGCTCGCGCCGCAGACGAGCGCGGAGCGCCTGGGGTGGGTCTGGGTCATGGTGAATCCTTCCTGGCCGCGCCGCGCCGCGCCGATAGGGCGGTCGGCCGGATGGTGGACGTGTGGAGTCTTGCGGGGTACTCAATGGCGGGGCCGGGGAGTCGTACCGCCGCCTGGAGCCGGGTCCGTTGCCGTGTCCGGCTCGTACTCGTGCCGGCGGGCGCTGGAGGCCCTTCTTCGCCGTCGGCCGGTACGACCGCACCGGCCGTGCGGTCTGTGGGGCCATGGCTGCCGCGATCACTCGATCACTCGATCACTCGATCACTCGATCACTCGATCACTCGATCACTCGATCACTCGATCACTCGATGAACACTACACCGTGCAGTGCAATTGGTAAACTGCACCGTGTAGAGTCTTCTTGGAGGTGGAGATGGACACGGACGGTGAACGAAAGCCGGTCCGCGAAGGGTCCCTGGAGAAGCGGACGGCGATCCTCGCCGCCGCGCGGGACCTGTTCGTGCAGCAGGGGGTGGACCGCGTCAGCATGGACGCCGTCGCGGCGCGGGCAGAGGTGTCGAAGCGGACCGTGTACGACTACTTCGGCGACAAACGGCGGCTTTTCCTTGCCATCCTCACCGCCGCGTCCGACTCGATGCTGGCCACGAGCCGCCGGGCACTGGACGAACACCTTCCCACGGACGCGCGGATCACGACCGTGCCGCAACTGGAGAAGGCGCTCACGGCGTTCGCGATCGACCTCGGCACGTCGATCGTCGGCTCCGCCGACTACGCCGCCGCCTTCGCCCTCGTCGCCCAACAGCGCCTGCAGACGCCGACGACCACGGACGACCTCGCCACGGACGCGGCCTCGCAGGATCTGGCGGACCGCCTCGCTCACTTCGCGGACGCCGGACTCCTGGATACCGACGACACTCGCCTGGCCGCCGACCACTTCACCGCCCTGACCGTCCTGCTGGCCTTCGAACGCCAGCCGGTCCCCGCCACCGCCGACCCGGAGAAGGTCCGCCAGATCATGATCGACGGAGTCCGCGCCTTCATCCGCGCCTACGCCACACGCTGACTGACCGTTCTCCGTCCGTCCGTGTGGCCGGACGGACGGAGAACGGTCAGTCAGGGACGGAAGGCGCGGCGGTAGGTGTCGGGTGGGACGCCGACGCTGCGGTGGGAGTGGCGGCGCAGGGTGGTGGCGGTGCCCATGCCGGTGGTCGCGGCGATGGTGTCCACGGTGGCATCGGTGGGTTCCAGCAGTTCCTGGGCGTGGCGAATGCACTGGGCGTGGAGCCATTGCAGTGGCGTGGTGCCGGTGAGGTGCTCGAAGTGGCGGCGCCAGCACAGCCGGAACAGCCGGAACAGCCGGAACGATGCCGACCGGGGCGATCCGGGTGGTCACCCGCACGCTCCAGCCCCGCCAGCGCCACGAGCGGCCTCTGCCGCGGGCAGGGAGAGACGGGGGCGGGTTCCGTGGGCATGGGCAGACCGCACCGCGCAGCCCCCGTCCGCCGCGCGCGACCGGCCGCCGGTCAGAGCGCAGGTCTCCCACGTCCGCGCGCCGGACTCTTCGGTACCGGAGAGTCCGGATGCGGGGCTGTCAGCCGGTGGCCGGACGGAGCGCGCCAGCGGGGCGGTGCCGGTCCACGATCCCCTCGACGATTCTCATCAGGCGCTCCCCCGCCCGGTCGATGCTGCCGTTCTGCACGCTGACCTGCGCGCCTTCGAGTACGAAGGTGATCTCGGCTGCGGCCTGCTCCGGGTCGGGCAGCCCGGCCTCGGCGCACATGTCCACCAGTCTGCGCCTCTGGTGGGCCTTGTGGTTCTCGATCACCTGCCGGGCGGGATGGGAGCGGTCGGGCAGTTCGGCGAGGGAGTTGATGAACGGGCAGCCCCGGTGGGAGACGGCCGGCAGCCCCTCGGCGATGAAGCGGGCCAGACCCAGGATCTGCTCCCTGGGTCGGCCAGGATGCTCCTTCTCCACCCGGTCGAAGGCCGCCTGGTAGTCGGCGGCCAGAATCCGCAGCCACTCCGCGACCAGCGCGTCCTTGGTCGCAAAATGCCGGTAGATCGCCATCTTGGTGGTCCTGGCCCTCTCGGCGATCGCCTGGACGCCCACCCGCCGGATCCCTTCACTCAGGAAGAGTTCCTCCGCCGCGTCGAGGATGCGCTCGCGCGGCGGCAGTGCCGCCACCCTGCCCGGTCTTGCGGCGGTCGATGCCATGACTTCTCCGTGACGTCCACTCGGGTGCGGGGCCCATCACCCCCCTCCCAGCAGGGTACCAACCGGTCCCGGACGATACCGTCGGGTATCGTTCGGGACTCGTCAGTATCGTTCCTTCTGGTGGAGTGACAGTGAGAGTTACCGAGTACGTGACCTTCGACGCGGTCGGACTCGCGCAGCTGGTGGCCCAGGGGGAGGTGACCTGCGCCGAGCTGCTGGCAGCCGCACACGAAGCCGTGCAGGCGGTCAACCCGCAGATCAACGCCGTCGTGGAGACCTGGCCGGTCGGCGAGGCACCCCACCCCGGCGGCGCGCCGCTGGCCGGAGTCCCTTTCCTGGTCAAGGACATCGGGGTCTCCATGGCCGGCAGACGCATGGAACTGGGCAGCCGCCTCGCGGCCGGCAACGTCGCGCGCACCGACTCCTTCCTGGCGGTGCGCCTGCGCCGGGCCGGCCTCATGACGTTCGGGCGTACCGCGACACCGGAGATGGCTTACAGCATCACGACGGAACCGGTGCTGTACGGCGCGACCCGCAACCCCTGGGACCCCGAGCGCAGCGCGGGGGGATCCAGCGGCGGCGCGGGGGCGGCCGTGGCCGCCGGGGTCGTCCCGATCGCGCACGCCACCGACGCCGCCGGCTCGCTGCGCATCCCCGCCGCCTGCAACGGCCTCTTCGGGCTGAAGCCCACCCGCGGCCGCGTCTCCATGGGCCCCGACTCCGACGAGGTCTTCAGCGGCCTGGCCGTGCACGGCAGCGTCAGCCGCACCGTGCGCGACAGCGCGGTACTGCTCGACCAGATCCTGGGCCCGGAGCCGGGCGACCCCTACTCCGCCCGTCAGCCGTCCCGGCCGTACGCGCAGGAAGTCACCCGCCCCCCGGGCCGGCTGCGCATCGCGGTCCTCACTCACGCATGGGGTGGACGCCGCACCACCGCGCCCGTGACCGACGCCCTCTCCCGCACCGCAGGACTGCTCGAGTCCCTCGGCCACCAGGTCGAGGAGGCCGACGTCCCCCTCGGGGCCGGCTGGGAGGAGTACGTCCTGGCCCACGCCCGCCTGTTCACCGCGCATCTCGCCGCCACGGTCGACGAGGTCGCCACCGCCCTCGGCCGGCCCGTCGACCCCTCCACCCTCGAACCGGTGACCCTCGCCGGCTACCACTACGGGCAGCAGACGAGCGCCGCCCAGTTCGCCGCCGCGCTCACGGTCCGCAACCGCGTCGCCCGGAGCCTGGCACACTGCTTCGAGACCCACGACATCCTGCTCACCCCCACCCTGCCGGAGCTGCCCGCCCCCCTGGGCACCCACACCGACGGCGCACACACACCGGACGGTCCCGGCTGGATCGACCACGTCTTCAGCCGCTCACCGTTCACCATGCCGTTCAACACCGCCGGCACACCCGCCATGTCCGTACCCGTGACCACCGACAGCAGAACCGGACTCCCCATCGGCATGCAGTTCGCCGCCGGCTACGGCCGCGAAGACCTCCTCTTCCGCCTCGCCGGCCAACTCGAACAGGCGGACCCCTGGGTAGACCGCACTCCCCCCATATGGGCAGGCAACCACACCAAGCTCTGACAAAACCACCCGCACACCCGCCACCAGAGCGCCCCGACAGCCACCACACCGGACCAGCAGGCGATATACGCGCGCGCCCCCGCCCGGGTGGGCGGGGGTGCGGAAGCGGTGATGTGTGCTGTCGGCTCAGTACCAGCCGTTGGCCTGCCAGAAGTTCCAGGCCTTGGCGGGGCTGCCG
>NZ_JBEZUP010000031.1:0-96039 GCF_040636485.1 Streptomyces sp. NPDC038707 | reverse complement strand
AGCGCCTCACGCACCCGGCCCCGGTCACGCCGGTCCACCGACCAGGCCGCATAACCCTTCAGATGCGGGAACCGCGCCTTCTGCGCCTCGGTCAGAACCGTCTTCCCCAGCCTGATCCAGCGCTCGTCGTCGCTGCTCAGCGTCCCGTTCCGGACGGCGAGGGAGCCGTCGCGGGAGTACAGCAACTGGGTGGAGGCGGCGCCCGCGACGCCGTTCCAGGCCACGGTGTCCCGGTCGATCCACACCGCCTCGGAGGCGGTGAGGTCGAGCGCGGCGGCGGTGCCGGCCGGCTGCGGCAGCAGGTGCTCCTCCTGGCCGTTCACCAGCCACACCTCGTTGCCGTCCGCCTTGAGGTCGAGGCTCTGGTCGGCCGGGAGGTCCTTCTCGTCGCCCTTGTGCAGGATGTAGCCCAGGCTGGTGGCACCCTCGGTGAGGGGCACCTCGAAGACCGCGCCATAGGCATCAGTCTTCACCGGCTCCAGCGGTCGTGACCAGTCGGTGGGGTGCGCGGCGCCCGTCCAGACGTGCAGCCCCCAGCCGGCGTAGTCCCCGTCGGCGCGGTGGTAGTGCAGCACGGCCTTGGTCGTGTCCTGGGCGGGGTAGTCGGGCCGCTCGGTGCGTACGTCCGCGTTGCCCTGCTCGATCCACACCTCGCCGGTGCGGGTGACGTCGATGCTCCGGTCGGCGGAGACGTCCTTGTTCCCGTCCTTGTCCACCACCAGGAAGCCGACGTTCGAGGCACCCGGCTCGAGCCTGACGTAGGCGAAGGCGCCGTAGGCGTCCCGGCCGATGAAGGGGTGCCCGGCCGGCCAGGTGGTGGCCTCGCCGTCGGCCAGGTCGCCCCAGGCGTACAGGCCCCAGTCGGTGTAGTCGCCGTCGGCGCGCTTGTAGTGGACGACCGCGTAGTCCCGGGAGGAGGCCGTGGGGGTCACGGGCGCGGGCGGGGTGCCGCTGGTGCTCGTGGCCGTGGCGCTCGCGGTGTGCCCGGCCGGGTCCACCACGACCGCCTTGTACCGCAGGGCGGTCCCGGCGGGCACGTCCCGGCCGAGGGTCTGGGTGACCTTGTAGGGGGCGTGGTCGGCGGAGCCGAGGACCTGCCACTTGCCGTCGCCCGCCTGGGCGGCGAAGACGACACGGTCGAGCTGTCCGCCGGTGACGTCCGCGCTCACCTCCACGGTGCCGGTGGCACCGGGGGCGGGGGCCTTCAGGGTGAGGGAGGGCGCGGCGGCGGGAGCGGCGAGCTTCCCGGACGCCTTGTAGACGACGGCGGAGCCGGCCGGGACGGTGAGGGTGACGTTCCGGCCGGAGTCCGACTTCAGGTAGTGGTCCGCTCCGTAGATGGCGTCGAAACCCGCGTTCGCCACCCCCGTCGCGAAGGTCGCCGTCTTCTCGGAGCCGGCGTTGTTGAAGGCGACGACGTACTCCTGGCCGGACGCGGCGTCCGTGCGGGTGAAGGCGTAGATCCCGGGGCCGTCGGCCGCGTACCGCTCGGTCTGCACGCCGTCCGTCAGGGCCGGGTTGGCCTTGCGGAGCTGCGCCAGGGCGGCGATCCGCCGGTACAGCGGGGCCTGGGTGTCGTAGGCGGCGCTCGCGTGGGTGCGGTCGGTGCCGATCTCGTCGTCGTCCAGGTAGTCGGCGACCTCGGAGGCGAACATGGTCTGGCGGGCGTCCTTGTCGCCGCCGGCGCCGGTGAAGCCCTGCTCGTCGCCGTAGTAGACGACCGGGTTGCCCCGGCTGAGGAACATCAGCTCGGTGGCGAGCCGGTCCTTGGCGAGGATCTCGGCGTCGGTCGCGTGCGGGTTGTCCTGCTTCAGGAAGGACCCGATGCGGCCCATGTCGTGGTTGCCGAGGAAGGTGACCTGTTCGTAGGCGTTGGCCTTGTCGGTCGTGTACGTGTAGTCGGCGCCGAAGACGGCCGCCAGCCTGCGGGCGCTGCCGCCCTGGGAGGCGTAGGCGCGGGCCGCGTCCTGGAAGGGGAAGTCGAGGGTGGCGTCGAGGCGGCCCCGGGTGACGTAAGGGGCGGTGACGGCGGGGTCGGCGGAGTAGACCTCGCCGAACATGAAGAAGTCCTTCCGGCCGTGCGCGGCCGCGTAGCGGTCCAGCGCGGTGGCCCACTGGGTCCAGAACTCCATGTTCACGTGCTTGACGGTGTCGATGCGGAAGCCGTCGACGGCGAAGTCCCGCACCCAGCGCCGGTAGATCCGCTCCATGCCGTGCACGACCTCGGGGCGCTCGGTCCACAGGTCGTCCAGGCCGGAGAAGTCGCCGTAGGCGGTGGACTCGCCGCTGTACGTGGAGTCGCCCCGGTTGTGGTACATCGTCGGGTCGTTGAGCCAGGCCGGGACCTTGCTCGCGCTGGTGACCTCCGGGGTGTACGGGAAGGAGCCGGTGCCGGTGGACGGGAACGCGCGGCCGCCGCCGGCGTAGTCGGCGTCGTCGAAGGGCCGCCCGTCCTTCGTGAGGTAGGGGAAGGCGCCCTTGGAGAGGTAGTCGGAGGACTTCTCTTCGTGGTCCACGACGTCGGCGGTGTGGTTGGTGATGACGTCGAAGAAGACCTTCATGCCCTTGGCGTGGGCCTTGGAGATGAGGTTCTTCAGGTCCTGGTTGGTGCCGAAGTGGGGGTCGACCTGGGTGAAGTCGGTGATCCAGTACCCGTGGTAGCCCGCCGACGCGTTGCTGCCGGTGCCCTGCACGGGACGGTTCTTGAAGATCGGCGCCAGCCAGATGGCCGTGGTGCCGAGCCCCTTGATGTAGTCCAGTTTCCCGGTCAGGCCCTTGAGGTCGCCGCCCTGGTAGAAGCCCTTGTCGGTGGGGTCGTAGCCGGTGCTCAGCCGGGAGCCGGTCAGGCCGCCCCGGTCGTTGGACGGGTCGCCGTTGGCGAAGCGGTCCGGCAGGACGAAGTAGAACTGCTCGCGGGTGGCGTCGTGCCGGGCCGGTTCGGCGGCGAGCCGCGCGTCCGAGGGGGGCGCGGGCGGGCCGGCCGCGTGGGCGGCCAGGGGCGGGAGCAGCGTGGCGGCGAGGGCCGCGGCGGTGACGGCCGCCGCTCGGGCGTGCCGCCGGGTACGGCGCCTCGGCGGCGCCGGCCATCTCGGTATCACAGCGGATGACTCCTCAGCAGTTCGGCTTGCCGGCGTGCGGTGACGGGGCGGTGCGGCGGAACGCGCGTGCCGTGGGGGTCCTTCGACGGTGAAGGGGGCGGGGACGGCTCGGGACAACGGTTGCTGAAATCTTTCAGCAAGATCGCGGTGACGCGGAGGGCGACGGCCCGCCGTCCGGGACGGCGGGCCGTGACGAGGTCGACGCGAGAACGTCCGGCCGGGGCGTCAGTCCGCCGCGGTCCACCACACCGTGGTGTCGGCGGGCACCTTCGTCTCGCCGTCCGCCTCGGTGACCTCGCCGCTGGCGAGCAGGATCCGGCCGTAGGAGGGGATCGTCACGGACTCGCCGGTGGTGTTGGCCACGCACACGAAGTCGCCCCGCCGGAAGGCCAGGACGCCCTCCGGCGCGCGCAGCCACTCCACGGACTCGCCCGCGCCCAGGTCCGGCCGCTCCCGGCGGACCCGCAGCGCCGACCGGTACAGCTCCAGCGTGGAGCCGGGCACTCCGGTCTGCGCCTCGACGCTCAGCTCGGCCCACACCGGCGGCTGGGGCAGCCAGCTGCCGCCGTCGCCGAAGCCGTAGGAGGAGCCCGTACGGGTCCACGGGATCGGCACCCGGCAGCCGTCGCGGAAGCCGTCCTGGCCGGCGCCGCGGAAGTACGCCGGGTCCTGGCGCACCTCGTCGGGCAGGTCCACGACGTCCGGCAGGCCCAGTTCCTCGCCCTGGTAGACGTAGGCCGAGCCGGGCAGGGCGAGCATCAGCAAGGTGGCGGCGCGGGCGCGGCGCAGGCCCAGCTCGCGGTCGCCGGCCGTGCGGATCTGGGTGCCGAGGCCGGGCGGGTTGGCGAAGCGGGTGGCGTGCCGGGTGACGTCGTGGTTGGACAGCACCCAGGTGGCGGGGGCGCCGACCGGGCGCATCGCGTCCAGGGTGCGGTCGATGACCGCCCGCAGCTCGTTCGCGTCCCAGGCGGTGCCCAGGTACTGGAAGTTGAACGCCTGGTGGAGTTCGTCGGGGCGGACGTAGTGCGCGGTGCGCTCGATGGTCGGGGTCCATGCCTCGGCGACGAAGATGCGGTCTGGGGGTCCCCCCTGCACGGAGTGCTTGGGGGCATACTCGTCGAGGATGCGGCGCCACTGGCGGTAGATGGCGTGCACGCCGTCCTGGTCGAAGAACGGCATGACGTCGTTGCCCAGCAGTTTCACCTGGTCGTGGGTGCCGAGGTCGGGCAGGCCCGGTGCCTTGACCAGGCCGTGGGCGACGTCGATGCGGAAGCCGTCCACGCCCATGTCCAGCCAGAAGCGCAGGATCGAGCGGAACTCGTCGCCGACGGCCGGGTGGTCCCAGTTGAAGTCGGGCTGCTCGGGGGCGAACAGGTGCAGGTACCACTCGCCGTCCGGCACCCGGGTCCAGGCCGGACCGCCGAAGATGGACTCCCAGTCGTTGGGCGGGAGTTCGCCGTTCTCGCCCTTGCCGGGGCGGAAGTGGTAGCGCTCGCGCAACGGGGAGCCGGGGCCCTCGGCGAGGGCGCGTTTGAACCACTCGTGCCGGTCGGAGGAGTGGTTGGGGACCAGGTCCACGATGATGCGCAGGCCGTGGGCGTGGGCGTCGCGGATCAGCGCGTCGGCGTCCAGCAGGTTGCCGAACATCGGGTCCACGGCTCGGTAGTCGGCGACGTCGTAGCCGGCGTCGGCCTGCGGGGAGGCGTAGAAGGGGCTGAGCCACACCGCGTCGACGCCGAGGTCGCGCAGGTACGGCAGGCGGGAGCGTACGCCCTCCAGGTCGCCCATGCCGTCGCCGTTGCTGTCGGCGAAGCTGCGCGGGTAGACCTGGTAGATGACCGCGTCCCGCCACCAGTCGCGGCGGTCGGCGACGGAGACGGTGGCGAAGTGGCGGGCCGGTGCGGCGGAGTGCTGCTGGCTCATGGCGTCCTTGGTACGTAACTGGGTCATGACGGGCGGTCGTTGAGGGGCCGGGTGATGAGGCGGGCCGCGGTGGCAGCGGGGTCGGACGGTCCACCGCGGCCCGCCTGGTCTGGTACGGGCCTCAGCCCTTGGTGCCGCCGGCGGTGAGGCCGGTGACCAGGTTCTTCTGCACGAGGTAGAAGAACACCGTCACCGGTATCGCGATCAGCACCGCGGTGGCGGCCATGTAGTTCCACTGGGCGTCGTGCTCGCTGACGAAGGTCTGCAGGCCGACGGCGAAGGTGTACTTGGAGTCGTCCAGCAGGAAGGTCGTGGCGAAGGCGACCTCGCCGACGGCGGTGATGAAGGTGTAGAACGCGGCGACGGCCAGGCCCGGCCGGGCCAGCGGCAGGATCAGCCGGAAGAAGGTGCCGAAGGGGGTGAGCCCGTCCACCCGCCCGGCCTCGTCGATCTCGAAGGGGATGGTGTCGAAGTACCCCTTGAGCAGCCAGGCGCTGTACGGCACGGCGGTGGAGCAGTTGATGGCGATCAGCGCCCAGTAGGTGTCGATGAGGCCGAGTTCGCTGAAGATCTCGTACATCGGCACGATCAGGATGGCGATCGGGAAGGCCTGGGTGAGCAGCAGGACCCACATCAGCTGCTTGTAGCCGGGGAAGCGCATCCGGGAGACCGCGTAGCCGGTGGTGGCGGCGACGAGGACACCGATCACGGTGGTGCCGAGGGCCACGATCAGCGTCGACTTGAACCAGTCGAGGAAGCCGGTGTGCTGGAGCACGAAGCTGTAGTTGGAGAAGGTCGCCTTGCCGGCGATGCCGTCCGGGTGGAGGTAGTCGTCCTTGTCCGGGCCCAGGGACAGGTAGCACAGCCAGGCCACCGGGGCGAGGGCGATCAGGCTCGCCAGGGCGAGGCCGCCGTGCAGCAGGGCGGTGCCGAGCGGGCCGCGCTCGCCGCGCGGGCGCGTACGGCGGGCGGGCACGGCGGCGGGGGCCGGCGCGGTCTCGGGGGTGTCCAGGGTGGTGGTGCTCATGGCGGCGGCTCCTGCGGCGTCAGACGGCGAGCTGGTCATTGCGCTTCAGCCAGCGGAAGTAGAAGGAGGTGAAGACGGTGAGGATCGACAGCAGCAGCACGCCGTAGGCGGCGGACTGGGCGAAGTCGCGCGGCTGCTGGCCGAAGCCCAGCTGGTAGGCCCAGGTGACGAGGATCTGGGCGTCCGGGGCGGAGTTCCTGCCGAACAGCAGGAAGATGATGACGAACTGGTTGAAGGTCCAGATGACGCCGAGCAGGACCACGGTGGAGCTGACCGCGCGCAGCCCGGGCAGGGTGACGTGGCGGAAGCGCTGCCAGGCGCTCGCGCCGTCCATCTCGGCGGCCTCGTAGAGCGTGGGGTCGATGGACTGGAGGCCGCCGAGCAGCGAGAGCATCATGAACGGCACACCGCACCAGGTGTTCACCATGATCGCGGCGAACCGCTGCCAGAAGGTGTCCTCCAGCCAGGCCGGCTGGGGCAGGTGGAGGCTGCCGAGCAGCTGGTTGAGCGCCCCGGAGTCGGCGAGCATGATCCGCCAGGAGAAGACGGTGACGAAGGTCGGCACGGCCCAGGGCAGGACCAGCAGCAGCCGGTAGACGGTACGGCCGCGCAGCTTCTGGTTCAGCATGAGCGCGAGGCCGAGCCCGAGGCAGTAGTGCAGGGCGACGCAGGCGGCCGTCCAGAAGACGGTCCACAGGAAGTGCGACCAGAACCGGTCGTAGGCCGTCGGGCCGAACAGGATGTCCCGGTAGTTGTCCAGGCCGACGAACGAGTACGTGGCGTCGATGTGGTTGACGCCGATGGTGCGCGCCGAGTTGAGGCTGTTGGCGTCGGTGAGGGTGAGGTAGAAACCCCGCGCGAGCGGGTAGCCGACGAGGACGCCGAGCACGATGACCACCGGGGCGATCATGGCGTAGGCGTACCAGTGCTTCTGGAGGCTGTTCCTGACGCGCTGCCCCAGCCCGGGACGAGGCGCGCGGTCACCGCGGCGCTTGCCGGTGGCGCGGTCGATGGCGACTGTCATGGTTCGACACCTTCAATGGATCAAGGGGGTGGGCTGGGCAGGCTGGTCCGGGGGCGGTGGCCGCCGGGCCTTCCCCGCCCGCTCGGCGGGAGGGTCCGGCGGCCACCCGGGCTCACTTGCTGAAGCCGTCCACCAGCTTGGAGATGGCCAGTTCGGCGTTGCCCAGGCCCTTGTCCAGCGACTCCTTGCCGCCGGCGACCTTGGCCAGCTCGGTGTCGAGCGGCACCCACAGGGAGCTGTACTCGGGCAGCTCCGGGCGGGGCTGGGCGGCGGCCAGGACGCCCTGGTAGCCGGCGATGCCCGGGTCGGCCTTGACCTGCGCGGTGTAGGCGTCGGCGCGGGTGGGCAGGGTGGAGTTCTTCAGGGCGACGGTCTCCTGGGCCTCGGCGGACGTCATGAACTTCACGAACTTGAGCGCCGCTTCCTGGTGGGCCTTGTCCGAGCCGGCGTACACCGACAGGTTGTGGCCGCCGGTCGGGGCGCCCGCCTTGCCGGCGGAGCCGGCCGGGACGGTGGCGATGCCGAGGTTCTTCTTGTCCTTGAAGGCGCTGCCCTTGTAGAAGTTCGTGATCTCCCAGGGGCCCTGGATGATCGCGGCGACCTTGCCGTTGACGAACGCGTCCTGGATGTGGGCGTAGGCGTCGGCGGTCGCATCGGCCTTGTGCAGGCCCTTGCCGGAGAACAGGCTCTGCCAGGTGCCGTAGCCCTTCTTGGCGGCGGCCGAGTTCACGGTGATCTTCTTGGCGGCGACGTCGACGGTGTCGGTGCCCTCGCCGTAGAGGAAGGGCTGGGCGTAGTAGGCCTGGACGGAGCCCCAGTAGCCGTCGACCCCGGTCTTGTCCTTGATCTTCGCGGCGGCGGCCTTCAGGTCGTCCCAGGTCCTGGGGGCCTCGGTGATGCCGGCCTTCTGGAACAGGGCCTTGTTGTAGACCAGCGCGAGGGTGTCGGTGACCAGCGGCACGCCGTAGGTCTTGCCCTCGTACTGGGCCTGCTTGATCAGGCTCGGCTGGAACTTCGCCTGGTCGGCGAGTGCCTCGGTGCCGTCCAGCGGCAGGAAGAAGCCCTTCTTGGCGAAGGCCGGGGTCCAGCCGACCTCGGAGCGCAGCACGTCCGGGGCGCCGGTCGCGCCGGCCGCGGTGTCGAACTTGTTCTGCGCCTGGTCGAAGGGCACGTTGACGTACTTGACCTTGATGTCCTTGTGCGCGGCCTCGAACTGCTTCACCAGGGCCTGGTACGTCGGCGCCTCGTTGGTGGCGTTCGAGGTGTCCCACCAGGTGAGGGTGACCGGGCCGTCCGACTTCCCGCTGTCGCTGTCGCTCCCGCCGCACGCCGTCGCCGTCAGGGCGAGGGACGCCACCAGCGCGGAGGCCGCTATGCCACGCCGCATCAGTTCTCCTTGAGTGTCAAAGCCCGAGTGGTACAGGGGGCGGTCCCGTCCGCCCCTTGCGACTTGCCGACTGCGCCGTTGCCGCGGCCGGGCGACAGGGAACGTAACAGCGATGTAAGCGCTGCGAAAGACCTTGCAGAAAAAAAGTGCAAGGGAACACGATGGTTACCCTGCCGTAACCGTTCGGCGGCCGATGGACACTTGTGCAAGACTCTGCAAGCTCTTGCCATCATGAATCGAGGGAGCCCGCGATGACGCAGCAACCCACGGCGGGCCGTCCGGCCGCCCGCGTCCGGCGTCCGGCCGGTGTGCAAGGGCGGGGCCGACCGGTACAGTCCAGTGGCGTGACCACACGGCTTGCCGACATCGCTGCGCAGGCGGGGGTGAGCGAAGCGACCGTCAGCCGGGTCCTCAACGGAAAACCGGGCGTCGCCGCCACCACCCGTCAATCCGTGCTCGCCGCCCTGGACGTCCTGGGCTACGAGCGCCCGGTCCGGCTGCGCCAGCGCAGCGAGGGACTGGTCGGGCTGATCACGCCCGAGCTGGAGAACCCGATATTCCCGGCCCTGGCGCAGGTCATCGGCCAGGCGCTGACCCGCCAGGGCTACACCCCGGTGCTCGCCACGCAGACCCCCGGCGGGTCGACCGAGGACGAGCTGACCGAGATGCTGGTGGACCGCGGGGTCGCCGGGATCATCTACGTCTCCGGGCTGCACGCCGACACCACCGCCGACATGCAGCGCTACGAGCGGCTGCGGGCGCAGGGCGTGCCGTTCGTGCTGGTCGACGGTTTCTCGCCGCAGGTGCAGGCGCCGTTCATCTCTCCCGACGACCGGGCGGCCATGACGCTCGCGGTGACGCATCTGGTGTCGCTCGGGCACACCCGGATCGGGCTCGCCCTCGGGCCCAAGCGGTTCGTGCCGGTGCAGCGCAAGATCGAGGGCTTCGTGCGGGCCGTGCAGGACCAGCTGGGGATCGCCGCGCAGACCGTGGAGCGCGAGCTGGTCCAGCACTCGCTGTACACCCTGGAGGGCGGCCAGGCCGCCGCCGCGGCACTGATCGAGCGGGGCTGCACGGCGGTGGTGTGCGCCAGCGACATGATGGCGCTGGGCGCGATACGCACGGCCCGGCAGCGGGGCCTGGAGGTGCCCCGGGACGTGTCGGTGGTCGGCTTCGACGACTCCCCGCTGATCGCCTTCACCGACCCGCCGCTGACCACGGTCCGCAAGCCGGTGCCGGCGATGGGGCAGGCGGCGGTGCGCACCCTGCTGGAGGAGATCGGCGGGACGCCCGCGCCGCACAGCGAGTTCGTGTTCATGCCGGAACTGGTGGTGCGCGGCTCGACCGCCTCGGCTCCGCACGGGCCGCACGGGTCGCACGGGTCCTGCGTGTCGTAGCGGCGCCGCGGCCGTGACGGTCCCAGAAGGTGCGCGGTCCGGCCAACCTTGGGATGATCGGCCCGGGAAACAACCTTTTTCTGGCAGACTCTGTGACCATGAGTGACTCGATCGTGACAGAGCCGGACGGTCGCGAGAAGGTGGCCGCTCCGCGGGCCGTCACGGTCGAGGACAGGCCGGGCCGACGGGTCCGGCGGCGCCCGGGCCGGCCCCGGCTGTGGTTCGAGATCCTTCTGATCGCGGTGAGTTACTGGACGTACTCGCTGGTGCGCAACGCCGTTCCGGAGCAGCGGGCGGCGGCCCTGCGCAACGCGGACTGGATCTGGCGGTTCGAGCACGCGCTCGGCGTCGGCGTGGAGCAGTCGATCAACCACGCCGCCAATTCGGTGACTTGGCTCATCATCGGGATGAACTACTACTACGCGACACTGCACTTCGTCATCACGCTCGGGGTGCTGGTGTGGCTGTACCGGTGGCACCCGGGCCGGTACGCGGCGACCCGGCTGGTGCTGTTCGCGACCACGGGTGCGGCCCTGCTCGGTTACTACCTGTATCCGCTCGCGCCGCCCCGGTTGATGCTCGGCGGGCACTTCGTGGACACCGTGACGGCGCACCACACCTGGGGTTCGATGGCCTCCGGCGACCTCAAGCACATGTCCAACCAGTACGCGGCGATGCCGTCGATGCACATCGGCTGGTCGCTGTGGTGCGGGCTGACGGTCTGCGCGCTGGCGTCGGTACCGTGGGCGCGGGTGCTGGGGCTGCTGTATCCGGCACTCACCCTGGTGGTGATCGTCGCCACGGCCAACCACTTCTGGCTGGACGCGGTGGGCGGGGTCCTCTGCCTCGCCTTCGGTTACGCGGCGGCCCGCGTCTGGTACGGCAGCCTGCCGTACGCCCTGCCCCGGCCGGCCGCCCGTCCCGCACGCCGGGCGTGGGGGTCGGCACCGACCGCCTAGCCCGCGGGGGCGCGTGACCCGTGCGGGCCGGCCGGGACGGCGCCGGCCTCCGGCGGTACGGGGCACGGGGGTGCGGGGCACGGGCTCCGGTCTGTGCGGGCTTCGGCCCCGGGCCGGTGCGGGTTCCGGTCCCCGGACGGCAAGGGTTCCGGTCGTCGGCCGGTCCGGCTCCGGGGCTCCGGGGCTCCGACTGTCCGGTTCCGGTCGTCGGCCGGGCAGGTGCCGGATGCCGTCAGTCCGCGTAGAACAGGTCCTCCACGACCGTGCGGGCGCGGCGGGTGGTGCGGCGGTAGGCGTCCAGCATGTCGCCGACGTGCCCGGCGCCGTAGCCGAGGTAGCGGCCCACCGCGGCCAGCTCGCGTGGTTCGGTGGGAAAGGTGTCCCCGGCCCGGCCGCGCACCAGCATCACCGCGTTGCGCACCCTCGTCGCCAGCACCCACGCCTCGTCCAGGGTCTCCGCGTCCTCCGCGGACAGCAGCCCGGCCGCGCGGGCGGCGGCCAGCGCCTCGCGGGTGCGGGTCGTGCGCAGGCCCGGTTCGCGGTGCGCGTGGCGCAGCTGGAGCAGCTGGACCGTCCACTCCACGTCCGACAGGCCGCCGGGGCCCAGTTTGGTGTGCAGCTTCGGGTCGGCGCCGCGCGGCAGCCGCTCGGACTCCATCCGGGCCTTCAGCCGGCGGATCTCGCGCACGGCGTCCTCGGTGAGGCCCTTGGCCGGATAGCGCAGCGGGTCGATCAGCTCGACGAAGCGCCGGCCCAGGTCGGCGTCGCCGGCCACCGGCTCGGCCCGCAGCAGCGCCTGCGACTCCCAGACCAGGGACCAGCGCCGGTAGTACGCCTCGTACGACTTCAGGGTGCGCACCAGCGGCCCCGACTTGCCCTCCGGGCGCAGGTCGGCGTCGATGAGCAACGGCGGGTCGGCGCTGGGCAGCTGGAGCAGCCGGCGCATCTCGGCGACGACCCGGTTGGCGGCGGCCGACGCCTCCTGCTCGGCCACGCCCTCCCTCGGCTCGTGCACGAACAGCACGTCGGCGTCGGAGCCGTAGCCCAGCTCGTGTCCGCCGAAGCGGCCCATCCCGATGACCGCGAACCGGGTGGGCAGGGTGTCGCCCCAGCCCTCCCGGACGACGGCGCGCAGGGTGCCCGCCAGGGTGGCCTTGGTGAGGTCGGAGACGGCCGCGCCGACCCGGTCCACCAGGGCGCCCTGGTCGGCCTCGGCGGCGCTGGACTCGGTGCCGTAGGAGCGGATGATGTCGGCGGCGGCGGTGCGGAACAGCTCGCGGCGGCGCACCCCGCGGGCCGCCGTGACGCCCTGGACGGCACTCCCGGCGCGGCCCACGGCCGCGAGGATCTCCTGCTCCAGCGCGGCGCGCGGCCGGGGCGCGAGGTTACCGCCGTCGCCCCCGCCGTCACCGAGCAGGGCGACCGCCTCCGGGGCGCGCATCAGCAGGTCGGGGGCGAGGCGGCCGGCCGACAGCACGCGGGCCAGGTTCTCCGCCGCCGCGCCCTCGTCGCGCAGCAGCCGCAGGTACCAGGGGGTCTTGCCGAGCGCGTCGGAGACCTTGCGGAAGTTCAGCAGGCCGGCGTCCGGGTCGGCGGAGTCGGCGAACCAGCCGAGCAGGACCGGCAGCAGGGTGCGCTGGATGGCCGCCTTGCGGGTCACGCCGGAGGCCAGGGCCTCCAGGTGGCGCAGGGCGGCGGCCGGGTCGGCGTAGCCGAGGGCGATGAGGCGTTCTCGGGCCGCCTCCGCACTCAACCGGGCCTCTCCAGGGGCTAGTTGGGCGACCGCGTCGAGCAGCGGACGGTAGAACAGCTTCTCGTGCAGGCGGCGTACGACCGTGGTGTGCCGTTTCCACTCGCGGGTCAGCCCGGTGACCGGGTCGGTGCGCAGGCCCAGCGAGCGGCCGAGGCGGCGCAGGTCGGCCTCTGCCTCGGGGACGAGGTGGGTGCGGCGCAGACGGTAGAGCTGGATGCGGTGCTCCAGGGAGCGCAGGAAGCGGTACGCCTCGTCCAGCCGGGCCGCGTCCTCCCTGCCGACGTAGCCGCCGGCGGCCAGCGCCTGGAGGGCGTCCAGGGTGGTGCCGCTGCGCAGGGAGGGATCGGTGCGGCCGTGCACCAGCTGGAGGAGCTGGACGGCGAACTCCACGTCGCGCAGGCCGCCCGGGCCGAGTTTGAGCTCCCGGTCGACCTCGGCCGCGGGGATGTTCTCCACCACGCGGCGGCGCATCTTCTGGACGTCGGGGACGAAGTTCTCCCGCTCGGCCGCCTGCCAGACGAGGGGGTGCAGCGCGTCGAGGTAGGCCTGGCCGAGCCCGGGGTCGCCGGCCACCGGGCGGGCCTTGAGGAGGGCCTGGAACTCCCAGGTCTTGGCCCAGCGTTGGTAGTAGGCGACGTGACTGCTGAGGGTGCGCACGAGGGGTCCGTTGCGGCCCTCGGGGCGGAGGTTGGCGTCCACCGGCCAGATGGAGCCCTCCACGGTGGTCTCGGAGCAGATCCGCATCAGGTGGGAGGCGAGTCTCGTGGCGGACCGGAGGGCTTGGGTTTCCGGGGTGTCCTCCGTCGGTTCCGCCACGAAGATCACGTCGACGTCGGAGACGTAGTTGAGTTCGTGGCCGCCGCACTTGCCCATCGCGATCACCGCGAGGCGGCAGGCGGCGGCGTCCTCGGGGGCCGCGGCCTCGGCGAGGGCCAGGGCCGTGCGGAGGGTGGCGGTGGCGAGGTCGGCGAGTTCGGCGGCGGTCTCGGCGACGCCCGTGGTGCCGCAGACGTCCCGGGCGGCGATGGAGAGCAGGCAGCGGCGGTAGGCGACGCGGAGGGTGACCGGGTCGGTGGCCTCGGCGAGGCCGTGTTCGAACTCCGTGACGCCCGGGTGCAGGTCGTGCGGTTCGTAGGTGACCAGGGCGTGCCAGTCGGTGGGGTGGCGGGTCAGGTGGTCGGCGAGGGCGGTGGAGGCGCCCAGGATGCCGAGGAGGCGGTCGCGGAGGGGTTTGGCCGCGATGAGGGTGTCCAGCAGTTCGCGGTGGGCGGTGGGGCCGGGCTGGGCCTCCAGGAGGCGGACCAGGCCGTGCAGGGCGAGGTCGGGGTCGGCGGTGGCGCCCAGCGCTTCGAGGAGGACGGGGTCGTTGCGGACGGTCGCCAGTTCGGGGCCGTCCAGGAGGCGTTCGGCCGCGGAGGGGTCGGTGAAGCCGTGTCGGAGCAGACGGGTGAAGGTGCTGCTTCTGCGCCCCGGCGTCATGTCCGTGCTCTCCTCTGGGGTGTGTACGGCGTCCTGGCCAGAGCGTAACCGGCGGGGGCGGGGTGGCCTGGGTTGCGGGGCTGTGCTTCGCCGTCCGCGGGTGCGTGGTTGGTTGAGGCGGGGTGCCTGCGGCGGCCCCTGCGCGCGCGTTGTGGCTGAGCCGGGGCGCCTGCGGCGGCCCCCGCGTGTGCGTTGTGGCTGAGCCGGGGCGCCTGCGGCAGCCCCCGCGCGTGCGTTGTGGCTGAGCCGCGATGCCTGCGGCAGCCCCCGCGCGCGCGTTGTGGTTGCGGTTGCGCCCGTTGTCGTAGGGAGGTCGGGGCCGCGCCGGGCAGTGTCCGTCCTCGGTCCGGCGGGCTGTGGCTCGTGCGGTGCCGGACTTTTCGCCGGCCGCTGCGGGCGGACACAACCCGGCACGTCCCCTTCCCGCCGTGCGCGACCGCGGGTCCGGGGGCCTCCTCGCCCCGGCCCGCCGTGCGCCGCCGCGTGCGTGCGGGGCGTCCGCCGGGTCTACGGGCCCGTGGGGCTTCCCTCCGTCGCTTCCCTCTGGTGGGGGATTCCCTTCGCGTTCAGCAGTTCTCGCATCGTCTCGGCCGCCCTCGGGGCCGCGTCGCCGCAGCAGTTGTTGAAGAGGAGGTGGAGTTCGGCGGTGGACGCCGCCAGCGTGTGGATGCGGGGGAGCCACTCGGTGAGTTCGTGCGCGGTGTAGGTGTGGCGGAAGCGCTCCTCCTTGGTGCCGGTGCGCCAGTGGGGGCTGCGGCCGTGGAAGCGGACGACGGTGAGGTGGGGGGTGGTGACGGGGACGGGGTGCCGGGTCTCGGGGGTGTCCGTGGCGACCGCCGTGGCGTTCAGGTCCTTGAGGAAGGCGGTCGTACGGGGGGCGTGGTCGGGGTGCCACCACGCGGGGTCGCGGAACTCCACGGCGAACGGCCAGCCGTGGGCGCGTTCGCGGGCGGTGCGGATGAAGGTCTCGGCCTCGGGGCCGGGGTGCAGGGAGGCCGGGTACTGGAAGAGGAGGGTGCCGAGGCGGCCGGAGTGCAGGAGGGGGGCCACGGCTTGTGCGTAGCGGGCCCAGACCTCGGCTCGCAGCGCTTCGTCGCGGGGGTGGGCGCGCAGGTCCGGGGGAAGGGCCGCGGGGCGGGTGGGGTGGCCGGTGAGGAGGGAGAACGCCTTGACGTCGAAGCGGAAGCCGGGGGGCGTGCGCTCCGCCCAGTGGGTGGTGGTGCGGGGGGACGGGAGGGCGTAGTACGGGGAGTCCGCCTCCACCAGGGGGAAGCGGGTCGTGTAGTGGCGCAGGCGTTTTTCCGGGGCGCTGTGGCCCGGTGGGTACCAGCCGCTCCTGAGCAGGTTCGGGTCGGTCCAGCCGCAGGTGCCGATGAGGATGTCCGCCATGGGAGCGGGGGTACCCGGCGTTCATCCGGTCTTCACCCATGGGGTTGGCCCGCGTGGGGTGCGGGCATGTTGGCGTGTGCATGCTCTGTCCGCACCGCCAGCCGTCCATCCATTTCCGGAGGTTGATGTGTCCGGCAGTTCCGTGTTCCGCCGTGCCCGGACCCTCGTGGCCGCCGCGGCGGCCCTCGCCGCCGCCGCGACCGGGCTGTGGGCCGGGCTCGGCCAGGAGTCCGCGCACGCCGCGGGCGCCGTCCCGAGCCCGGACCACGTCGTGGTCGTGGTCTTCGAGAACCACGCGTACAGCCAGGTCATCGGGTCGTCCAGCGCGCCGTACCTCAACTCGCTGAAGGCGGGGGGTGCCAACCTGACCCAGTCGTACGCCGAGACCCACCCGAGCCAGCCGAACTACTTCGCGATGTTCTCCGGGTCCACCCAGGGGATCACCGACGACAGCTGTTACACCCCGGGCTTCTCCTCGGCGCCCAACCTGGCGTCCGAGATGATCGCCGCCGGGCGCAGCTGGGCCAGCTACAACGAGACCCTGCCCAGCCAGGGTTCGACGACGTGCAGCAGCGGTGACTACGCGCGCAAGCACAACCCGTGGTTCGGGTTCGCCAACGTACCGACGTCCACCGCCAAGACGTTCGCGCAGTTCCCCACCGACTACTCGACGCTGCCCCAGCTGTCGTTCGTGGTGCCGAACCTGTGCAGCGACATGCACGACTGCTCGGTGTCCACGGGCGACACCTGGCTGAAGAACAAGCTGGGCGCCTACGCCACCTGGGCCAAGACCCACAACAGCCTGCTCGTCGTCACCTTCGACGAGGACAACCGGCTGAGCGGGAACCGGATCCCGACCGTGTTCTACGGGCAGCCGGTCGCCGCCGGGTCCTCCTCGGGCACCACGTACAACCACTACGACCTGCTGCGCACCCTGGAGGACACCCAGGGGCTGAGCACGCACGCGGGCAACGCGGCCTCCGCCCAGGACATCACCGGGATCTGGGCGTCCTGACGTGTACGTAGCGGACAGTCGTACGCGTACGTCCGCTCATGACGCCGTCCGGCCCCCGGCCGGGCGGCGCCGTGCGGCGGTCGCGCCGACCGTGCTCGCGCTGGGCACGGTGAGCCTGGTCACCGACATCTCCTCGGAGATGGTGACGGCGGTGCTGCCGTTGTACCTGGTGAGCGGTCTGGGTCTGTCGCCGCTGGGGTTCGGGCTCCTGGACGGCGTCTACAACGGGTTCTCGGCGCTCGTCCGGCTGGTCGGGGGCCACTTCGCCGACCGGGGCGGCGGACGTCACAAGTGGGTCGCCGGGCTGGGCTACGGCATCTCGGCCGTGTGCAAGCCGCTGCTGCTGGTGGCGCACTCGCTGACGCCGATCGGCGTCGTGCTCGCCGCCGACCGGACCGGCAAGGGGCTGCGGACGGCGCCCCGGGACGCGCTGATCTCGCTGTCCAGCACGCCCGAGACGCGCGGCCGGGCCTTCGGGGTGCACCGGGCGATGGACACCGCCGGCGCCCTGCTCGGGCCGCTGGTGGCGTTCTGGATCCTGCGGGCCACCGTGGACGGCTACGACGCGGTGTTCACCGTCAGCTTCTGCGTCGCCGCGCTGGGCGTGCTGGTGCTCGTACTGTTCGTGCCGGGCGGGCGGGGGGCTGCGGCACCGGAGCGACGGCCCACGCTGCGGGCCGCGTTCGCCCTGCTGCGCCGCCGCGACCTGCGCCGGATCACCGTGTGCGCGCTGCTGCTGGGCCTGGCCACGGTCAGCGACTCCTTCGTGTACCTGCTGCTCCAGCGCCGGCTCGGGGTGCCCGACCGCTGGTTCGCGCTGCTGCCGCTGGGCACGGCCGCCGCGTTCCTGCTGCTGGCGGTGCCACTCGGCCGCCTCGCGGACCGGGTGGGCCGCTGGACGGTCTTCCTCGCCGGTCACGGCGCCCTGCTCGCCGGGTACGGGCTGCTGCTCGGCTCCTGGCACGGTACGGCGCTGCCCTGGCTGGTGCTGACCCTGCACGGCTGCTTCTACGCGGCCACCGACGGGGTGCTGATGGCCGCCGCCTCCGACAGCGTGCCGGAGGGGCTGCGCTCGTCGGGGCTGGCCGTCGTGCAGACCGGGCAGGCGCTGACCCGGTTCGCCTGTTCGCTGCTGTTCGGCGCGGCCTGGACGGTGTGGGGCGACCGGGCGGCGCTGGCCGGGGCGGCGGTGGCGCTCGTGGGGTGCGTGGCGTTCGCGCTGACGCTGCGTCCGAAGGGGGTGGTGGGCGCGTGAGCGTGCGCAACCGGTTGCTGATTCTCGTCTCGGCCGTCGCCGTGCTCACGGCGGTCGGGCTGGCCGCCGTCCTGCACGCCTCCGCGCGGGCGGAACGCCGGGACCACACCCAGGCGGGCGGGCCGCGCGTCACGCCGGGCGCGGTGTCGCTGCGCGGGTCCGGGCGGCTGGTGTTCCGGAACATGGCGTGGGGGCCGCACCGGGACGAGCTGACGAGCGTACCGGCCAACGGGCCGGGCGGGCCGCGCACCGCCGCCGGGCTGAAGTGCCTGCGCTTCTACGCCGCCGCGGGCACCGGAGTGTGCCTGCAGGCGGTGCACGGGCCGGTGTCGGACACGTACCGCGCGCTGGTCCTGGACGCCGCCCTGCACATCCGGGACCGCTACGACGTTCCCGGCATCCCCTCCCGCGCCCGGGTCTCCCCCACCGGGCACTTCGCGGCCTGGACGGCGTTCGTGGGCGGCGACTCGTACGCGGGGACGGACTTCTCCACCCGGACGGCGGTCGTGGACACCCGCAGCGGCGAGCTGATCCCCTCCCTGGAGGCGTTCCGGATCGTCAGGGACGGGCGTCCCTACCGGGCGGCGGACGCCAACTTCTGGGGCATGACGTTCGCGGACGACGACCGTACGTTCTACGCCACGCTGGCCACGAAGGGCCGCACGTACCTGGTCCGGGGCGACCTGCGCGCGCGTACGGTCACCACCCTGCACGCCAACGTGGAGTGCCCCTCGCTGTCGCCGGACGGCACCCGGGTCGCGTACAAGAAGCGGGTCGCGGGGCTGCCGAAGGACGCGCCGTGGCGGCTGTACGTCCTCGATCTGCGGACGATGCGGGAGACCCCCCTCGCGGAGACCCGCAGCGTGGACGACCAGGCCGTGTGGCGGGACGCGCACACGCTCGTGTACGCCCTCCCCGGCGACTACGGCGCCGACCTGTACCAGGTCCCGGCGGACGGAACGGGCCACGCGCGGCGGATCAGCCGGGCCGCGGTGTCGCCCGCGTACCTCGGTTAGCCACCCGCTTGCGTCAACGCGAGGGCGGGTTTTGCTCCATTCGGGTGATCTCCCGTCGCCGCCGCCCCGCCGCCCGGCGGGCCGCGCCGGAGACTTTCCGCGGCGGCGGCCGGGTGGCCGCCGGGAGAGGGCAGGGCGGCAGATGAGCGAGAGCAAAATCCTGGTGGCGGTGCCGGAGCACCCGCGTGCGGAGGGTGCCGGCGCCGAGCAGTTGCGGAAGATCCGGGAGGCGGTGGAGGCGGAGGGCTTCGGGGTGCGCTGGGCCGTCACCGCCGAGGACGCCGACGCGGTGCTGCGCACCGAGGCGGGCCTGGCGGCGGCCCTGGTGGCCTGGGACCTGCCCGGGGGCGCGCGGGCCGGCGGCGGTCCCGGTGCGGCGCTCGCCGGGCCGGCCGGCACCCTCGAGGAGGCCCCGGGCGGGGCCTGCGTACTGCGCCGGATCGGGCGGCGGTACCGGGATCTGCCGGTGTTCCTGGTCATGGGCGAGGAGGGCGTGCGGGAACTGCCGCTGTGGGTGTCGGAGGCGGTCGTCGGGTACGTGTGGCCGCTGGAGGACACCCCCGGGTTCATCGCGGGCCGGATCACCAGTGCCGCCCGGCACTACCGGGAGGACGTGCTGCCGCCGTTCTTCCGGGCGCTGCGCCGCTTCCACGACGCGCACGAGTACTCCTGGCACACCCCGGCCCACTCCGGCGGTGTCGCCTTCCTGAAGTCGCCCGCCGGGCGCGCCTTCCACGACTACTTCGGCGAGCGGCTGCTGCGCTCCGACCTGTCGATCTCGGTGGAGGAGCTGGGCTCGCTGTTCGAGCACACCGGGCCCATCGGGGAGGCCGAGCGCAACGCGGCCCGGGTCTTCGGCTCCGACCTCACCTACTTCGTGCTGCACGGCGACTCCACGTGCAACCGTCTGGTGGGCCACTTCAGCGTGACCCGGGACGAGCTGGCGCTGGTGGACCGCAACTGCCACAAGTCGGTGCTGCACGGGCTGGTGGTCTCCGGTGCCCGGCCGGTCTACCTCATCCCGACCCGCAACGGCTACGGTCTGGCCGGCCCGCTGCCCCCGGCCGAGCTGGCGGCGGGCTCGATCGCGGCCCGGATCGCCGCGCACCCGCTCGCCGAGGGCGCCGCCTCGCGTGACCCGCAGTACGCGGTGTTCACCAACTCCACCTACGACGGCCTGAGTTACGACGCCGTGCCGGCCGCGAAGGCGCTCGCGGCGAGCACGCCACGGGTGCACTTCGACGAGGCGTGGTTCGCCTACGCCCGCTTCCACCCGCTGTACGCGGGCCGGTACGGCATGTCCGTGGACGAGGCGGCCTTCCCCGGCCCTCAGCGGCCGACGGTCTTCGCCACCCAGTCCACGCACAAGCTGCTGGCCGCGCTGTCGCAGTCCGCGATGGTGCACGTGCGGCCGGCGCCCCGGGCCCCGGTGGAGCACGACCGGTTCAACGAGGCGCTGATGATGCACGGCACCACCTCGCCGCTGTATCCGATGATCGCCTCGCTGGACGTGGCGACGGCGATGATGGACGGCCCGCAGGGCGAGTGGCTGGTGGACGAGGCGGTCACCGAGGCCGTCCGGTTCCGGCAGGAGATGGTGCGGCTGGGGCGGCGGGTGGCGAGCGCCGGGGACCGGCCGCCGTGGTTCTTCGGGGTCTGGCAGCCGGAGGAGGTCACCGACCCGGCGACGGGCAAGCGGCTGGCGTTCGACGAGGCCCCGCCGGAGCTGCTGGGCCGGGAGCAGTCCTGCTGGCTGCTGGAGCCGGGCGCAGCCTGGCACGGCTTCCCGGGGCTGACCGAGGGCCACTGCATGCTGGATCCGGTCAAGGTCACGCTGACCTGCCCCGGGATCACGGCGACCGGCGAGATGGCCGAGGAGGGCATCCCGGCGCGGGTGCTGACGGCATATCTGGCCACCCGGAGCATCGTGGTCGAGAAGACCGACAGCTACACCACGCTGATCCTGTTCTCGATGGGCATCACGAAGGGCAAGTGGGGCACGCTGCTGGACGCCCTGATGGACTTCAAGGCCCTCTACGACGCCGACGCCCCGCTGGACCGCGTCCTGCCGGAGGCGGTCGCCGCGTACCCGCGCCGGTACGCGGGGACGACCCTGCGGCAACTGTGCCAGGAGATGCACGACGAGCTGCGTTCGGCCCGCCTGGTGGAGCTGCTGGACACCGCGTTCCAGGAGCTGCCCGAGCCGGTGCACCCGCCGCAGTACTGCTACCAGCGGCTGGTGCGGGGCGGCACGGAACGCGTCCGCGTCGCCGACGCGGCGCACCGGGTGGCGGCGGCGATGGTCACGGTGACCCCGCCCGGCATCCCGGTCCTGATGCCCGGCGAGTCCACGGGCGCCTCCGACGGCCCCCTCCTGCGCTACCTCAGCGCCCTGGAGACCTTCGACCGCCGCTTCCCCGGCTTCCGCAGCGAGACCCACGGCGTGACGATCGACGAGGACACCGGCGACTACGAGATCGAGTGCCTGCGGCAGGACTGACGCACGCGGGGGCCGGCGGTCCGTACGACCGCCGGCCGTCGCCCGTCGCGCTCAGCCCAGAACCCCCCACCAGCGAAGCGCTCGCACGATCCCCATGACGACGAGCAGCGTCAGGAACGCGGCCTCGGCCGCGTGCCGGCGGGAGCAGAACAGGAGCGGTGTCCGCCGCTGCCCCTCCGGCAGCGGCCCGTCGCACTTCACGCACGTACGCCGCCCGGCGCCCCGCGCCCGCTCGTCCCCACCCATACGGGCGAGTCTAACGGCCCCGGCCGCCGCTTACAGCACCGGCAGGTTCTTCCGCAGCTCGAACGCGGTGACCTCGGAGCGGTACTCCTCCCACTCCTGGCGCTTGTTGCGCAGGAAGAAGTCGAAGACGTGCTCGCCGAGGGTCTCGGCGACCAGGTCGCTGCCCTCCATGAGGGTCAGGGCCTCGCCGAGGTTCTGCGGGAGGGGCTCGATGCCCATCGCGCGGCGTTCGGCGTTGGACAGGGCCCAGACGTCGTCCTCGGCGCCCGGCGGGAGCTCGTAGCCCTCCTCGATGCCCTTGAGGCCGGCGGCGAGGAGGACGGCGTAGGCCAGGTACGGGTTGGCGCCGGAGTCCAGGGAGCGGACCTCCACGCGGGCGGAGCCGGTCTTGCCGGGCTTGTACATCGGGACGCGGACCAGGGCGCTGCGGTTGTTGTGGCCCCAGCAGATGTACGACGGGGCCTCGCCGCCGGCGCCCGCCGTGCGCTCGGAGCCGCCCCAGATGCGCTTGTAGGAGTTCACCCACTGGTTGGTGACCGCGGAGATCTCGGCGGCGTGCTTCAGCAGGCCCGCGATGAAGGAGCGGCCGACCTTGGAGAGCTGGTACTCGGCACCGGACTCGTAGAACGCGTTGCGGTCGCCCTCGAAGAGGGACAGGTGGGTGTGCATGCCGGAGCCGGGGTGCTCGGAGAACGGCTTCGGCATGAACGTGGCGTGGACCCCCTGCTCCAGCGCCACCTGCTTCATGACCAGGCGGAAGGTCATGATGTTGTCGGCCGTGGACAGCGCGTCGGCGTAGCGCAGGTCGATCTCCTGCTGGCCGGGGGCGCCCTCGTGGTGGGAGAACTCCACGGAGATGCCCATCGACTCCAGCATGGTGATCGCCTGGCGGCGGAAGTCCATGCCGACGTTGGTCGGGGTGTGGTCGAAGTAGCCCGAGTTGTCGGCCGGGGTGGGGCGGGAGCCGTCCAGCGGGCGGTCCTTCAGCAGGAAGAACTCGATCTCGGGGTGGGTGTAGAAGGTGAAGCCCAGGTCGGAGGTGCGGGCGAGGGCCCGCTTGAGGACGTAGCGCGGGTCGGCGAAGGACGGGGAGCCGTCCGGCATGAGGATGTCGCAGAACATCCGGGCCGTGCCGGGGGTCTCCGCGCGCCACGGCAGCACCTGGAAGGTGGCCGGATCCGGCTTGGCGATCATGTCGGACTCGTAGACGCGGGCGAAGCCCTCGATGGCGGAGCCGTCGAAGCCGATGCCCTCGTCGAAGGCCTGCTCCAGTTCGGCGGGGGCCACGGCGACGGACTTGAGGAAGCCCAGCACGTCCGTGAACCACAGGCGTACGAACCGGATGTCGCGCTCCTCCAAGGTCCGGAGCACGAACTCCTGCTGCTTGTCCATCTTCCGCTTCCCCATCCTTGCTGGTCAGGCCGCCTGTCCCCCGTTACGACGGGAGGCGGTCGGGCACCTGAGCATCCCACCACAACACCATTTCACGCGCGTTGCGGACCTCGATCGCGGGCGCGTCCTCGTGCTGAACGCCTCTCGTACGGCGGGTGTACTGCGCTCTCGCCCATCTTGCCTGCTCGCACCGGTATCCGTAATGGCCGGTCCGTTTCCACCGGCCGGCCGGGGTGAGCGATTCCACGCCCGTTTAATTTGCATCTCATATGCCAATTTTCATAGCGTGCCAGTGCCCAGACGTCCCACGAGGAGCCGTGATGCTGACCGAGCAGTCCGCAGCCACCGTCCGCGCCACCCTGCCCGCCGTCGGTGCGGCCATCGGCGAGATCACCGAGCGGTTCTACGACCGCCTCTTCGACGCCCACCCCGAACTGCTGCGCGACCTGTTCAACCGCGGCAACCAGGCCGCCGGCACCCAGCGGCAGGCCCTCGCCGGCTCCATCGCCGCCTTCGCCACCCACCTGCTGGACCACCCCGGCCGGCGGCCGGACGCGATGCTCGGCCGCATCGCCCACAAGCACGCCTCCCTGGGCGTGGCGCCGGAGCAGTACCGGGTCGTCCACGAGCACCTCTTCGCCGCGATCGCCGAGATCCTCGGCGAGGCCGTCACGCCCGAGGTGGCCGCCGCCTGGGACGAGGTCTACTGGCTGATGGCCAACGCGCTGATCGCGATCGAGAAGCGGCTCTACGAGGAGAGCGGCGGCCCGGGCCCGCGCCGCTGGGAGGTGGTCGAGCGGGTCGAGGAGACCGCCGACGTCGTCACCTTCCGGCTGCGCCCGGCGGACGGCGGCCCGGTGACGGCCTTCCGCGCCGGTCAGTACGTCTCCGTCGGCGTCACCCTGCCCGACGGCGCCCGGCAGATACGGCAGTACAGCCTGACCGGGGCGCCCGCCGAGTCGGTGCGCCAGTTCAGCGTCAAGCGGGTGCACGGCGGCGCCACGCCCGACGGCGAGGTCTCCACCCACCTGCACGCCCAGGTGCGGCCCGGTGACGTCCTGGAGCTGTCCGAGCCCTACGGCGACCTGGTCCTGGACGCCGGTGACGACACCCCGGTGCTGCTCGCCTCGGCGGGCATCGGCGTGACCCCGATGATCGCGATGCTGGCCGGCCTCGCCGCCGCCGGCCACCGCGGCCCGGTCACCGTCGTGCACGGCGACCGCTCCCCCGCCGACCACGCCCTGCGCGCCGACCACACCGCCCACGCCGGCAAGCTGTCCGACGCCGACGTGCACTTCTTCTACGAGCGGGACGCCGAGCCCGGCACCCGCACCGGCCTGGTCGACCTGGCGGACATCGCCGTACGGCCCGGCACCCGCGCGTACCTGTGCGGCCCGCTGCCGTTCATGCGCGCGGTCCGCGCCCAGCTGATCGAGAAGGGCGTGGCCCCGGCCGGCATCCACTACGAGGTGTTCGGCCCCGACCTGTGGCTGGCGCAGGGCTGACGGACGGCCTGACGAGCCCGTCAGAAGTCGACCGGGTCCCGGGCGAGCGGACAGGTCATGCAGTGGCCCCCGCCGCGCCCGCGGCCCAGCTCGGCGCCCACGATGGTGACGACCTCGATGCCGGCCCGGCGCAGCAGGGCGTTGGTGAGCGTGTTGCGGTCGTAGGTGAACACCACGCCGGGCTCCACGGCGACCGCGTTGTTGCCGCTGTCCCACTGCTGGCGTTCGGAGGCGTACACATCGCCGCCGGTCTCCACCACCCGCAGTGAGGACAGCCCCAGCGCCTTGGCGACCACCTCGACGAAGGGCGTCGTGCCCTCGTCGGTGATGTCGAAGCCGGGAGCCCGGTCGGCGGGGCGCAGCGAGAAGGTGTGCACCGCGTCCATGATCCGGGGGTAGAGCGTGACGACGTCCCGGTCGGCGAAGGTGAACACCGTGTCCAGGTGCATGGCGGCCCGCAGCTTCGGCATCCCGGCGACGATCACGTGCTCGGCGGCGCCCGCGCGGAACAGGGCGGCGGCGACCTGGGTGACGGCCTGACGGGAGGTGCGCTCGCTCATGCCCATGAGGACGACGCCGTTGCCGACGGGCATGATGTCGCCGCCCTCGAAGGTGGCCTGGCCCCAGTCCAGCTCGGGGTCGCCCCACCACACCGTCGCCCCCTTGAGGTCGGGGTGGAAGGTGTAGACCGCCTTCATCAGCAGCGTCTCGTCGTGCCGCGCGGGCCAGTACAGCGGGTTGAGGGTGAGGCCGCCGTACAGCCAGCAGGTGGTGTCGCGGGTGTACAGGGTGTTGGGCAGCGGCGGCATCAGGTACTCCCGGGCCCCGGTGGACTCCAGGGCGAGCGCGAGGTACCCGCAGCGATAGTCCTCCGGCAGGTCGCTGGTGGCGAGCCCGCCGATGAGGTACTCGGCCAGTCGCCGCGGCTGAAGCGTCTCCAGGTAGTCGCGGGTGGCGTCGACCAGGCCGATGCCGACCCGGTTGGGGACGATCTTGCGGTCCAGGAGCCACGCCTTCGCCTCCGGGATCGCCATGGTCTGCGCCAGGAGGTCGTGCAGCTCGACCACCTCCACCCCGCGCCGGGTCAGCCCGTCGACGAAGTCCGCGTGGTCGCGCTGGGCGTTCTCCACCCACATCACGTCGTCGAAGAGCAGCTCGGCGGAGTTGGTGGGGGTCAGCCGCCGGTGCGCGAGCCCCGGGGAGCACACCAGGACCTTGCGGAGCCTGCCGACTTCGGAGTGCACGCCGAGCACGGGGCGGACGGCGCCGTCGCTGCCGGTCACGGGACCTCCCGGGAGGGGACGGGGGCGGGAAGGGGGACTCTCACAGGCTGATCCAGCCGGCCGCCAGGGCCACGACGCCGACCACCGCGCCGGCCACGGAGACGGCCAGGACGACCAGCTCGCGGGGCGCGAACAGGCGCCGGCCCTGTTCGCGGCGGGCCATGACGAACAGCAGGGTCGCCGGGGCGTAGAGGATGAACGACACGAGGAGGAACTTCGGCCCGGCCGCGTACAGCAGGAAGGCCGTGTACAGGGTGGCGACGACCGCGACGGTCACCTCCCGCCGGGACGTCCGGCCCCCGATGGTGCCGGGGCCCGCACGGGTGCCGACCCGGACGGCGAAGGCCGCCGCCAGCAGGTACGGGATGAGCGACAGGGCGCTGGTCAGGTTGAGCGCGAAGTCGAACGCGTCGTCCGAGAAACTGGTGACGATCAGCACCGCCTGGGTGAGCAGCGATGTCATCAGCAGGGCCGGCACGGGCACGTCGACGGCGTTGGCGCGGCGCAGGAAGCGCGGCATGTCGTCGTCCTGGGCGGCGACGAAGAGCACCTCGGCGGCCATCAGCGTCCAGGCCAGATAGGCGCCCAGGACGGACACGATCAGCCCGACGCCGACGAAGACCCGGCCCCAGGTGCCGACGGCGGCCTCCAGGACTCCGGCCATCGACGGCTGGCGCAGCGCGGCGATCTCGGCCATCGGCAGGATGCCGTACGACACGATGGTCACCGACGCGAAGACGGCGAACACGCTCAGGAAGCCGAGCACGGTCGCCCGTCCCACGTCGGAACGGCGTCTGGCGTGCCGGGAGTAGACGCTGGCCCCCTCGACGCCGAGGAAGACGAACACGGTGGCGAGCATGGTGCCGCGCACCTGGGAGAAGAGCGAACCGGCGTAGTCCGCGCCCCGGAAGTTGTCCGCGAAGACGCCGGTGTCGAAGGCGAACAGGGCCAGAAGGACGAACATCAGGATCGGGACGAGTTTGGCCACCGTGACGATCCTGTTGATGGCGGTGGCCTCCTTCACTCCGCGGCGGATCATCCAGAAGAAGGCCCACAGTCCGACGGAGGACAGCACCACGGCCACGGCGGTGTCCCCGTCGCCCAGCTCGGGCCAGACCGACCCGATGGTCGACATGATCAGGACCCAGTACGTCACGTTGCCGACGCAGGTGCTGGCCCAGTAGCCGAAGGCGGAGAAGAAACCCAGGTACTCGCCGAAGCCGGCCTTGGCGTACGCGTACACCCCGGCGTCCAGGTCGGGCCGGCGGACGGCCAGGGACTGGAAGACGAAGGCGAGCATCAGCATGCCCGTGCCGGCGACCCCCCAGGCGATCAGCGCACCCGCGACCCCCGTCTCCTGCGCGAACCGGGCGGGCAGGGAGAACACCCCGGCGCCCACCATCGACCCGACGACCATCGCGGTGAGCGTGAGCAGCGGCAGCTTGGCGGGGGGCGGGGCTTCCCGGCCGGTGACGGGGACTGCGGCCTGCGACATGCCATCCCCCGGGGATCAGGGAGCGGATGCCACCACTGTGCGGCACGGCGTGATCCCCGGCATCTTCACCGCGTCCGCACGTACGCCTCCGGCCCCGGCGGTCGGCCCGTCGGACCGTTCGAGTAGCAGGCGGCAGGCCCGTCACCGACGATGAGGGCACGAAACCCCACCCCATGGACGGCCCCATGCCTACAGGACGACTCACCGGCCCCACCAGGCGCGCACGCCGGATCACCGTCGGAAGCGCCCTCGGCGGCCTCCTGCTCGTCGGTGCGCTCGCCGGCTGCGGCGACGGCGGCGGTCGGGACACCGGTTCCCCGGCCCGTACCGACACCCCCCGCACCCCGAACGCCTCCTCCTTCAGCGGGGAACTGCCGTCGGCCCTGGCGTCGTCGGCGTCCGCGGCCATCAGCTCGGCCAGCGTCTCGGCCTCCGCGGCGGCCTCGTCCGCCTCGGCGCGCGCCTCGGAGTTCGAGGCGTCGGTGGAGGCCGAGACCCAGCGCAGGAACGCGGCGGCGGAGAGGGAGCTGAAGAAGGTCCACGGCCGCGGCAACGCGCTCGCCGAGGTGGGCATGACGGGAATCCCCAGGGCGGAGACCGGGGGCGTGCTCGCCGTCCGGGTCGCCATCACCAACAAGACGGACGGCAAAGCGTCGTACGCCGTACAGGTGGACTTCAAGAACGCGGACGGCAAGGTCGTCGAGACCCGGTACACCGGCGCCGAGGACCTCGGGCCGGGCAAGAAGGAACAGCCGATCGTCTTCAGCCACCAGCCGCCGGAACCGCGGCTGACGCCCGTCCTCGCCAAGGCACAACGCTACTGAACCCGGCCGTCGGGGACCGGCTCAGTCCCCGTCCGCCGGCCCCCGCGAGATGCCCAGCAGCAGGGGGCCGGTCGGGTCGGTGACGATGTCGGAGACCGTGATCGGGTCCAGGGTGGCGAAGAACGCCTCCTGGGCCCGCCGCAGCGCTCCCCGCAGCCGGCAGCCGGAGCGCAGCGGGCAGCCCGGCGTGCCCTCGCAGTCCACCACGTCGCCCTCGCCCTCGAAGGCGCGCACCACCGCGCCCACGGACGCCGTACGGCCCTTCTCCGTCAGCGCGAGCCCGCCGCCCCGGCCCCGGCGGGCGTCGACCAGGCCGAGGTGCTGGAGCTCGGCGACCACCTTCGCGGCATGCGTGTAGGGCACCTCCATGTCGGCGGCGACCTGGCGGGTCGTGGGAGTGGTGCCGGCGGCGACGGCGAGTCGCATCAGGACGCGCAGGGCCAGGTCGGTGGAGCGCAGCAGCCGCATACCGCGAGCGTAGGGAATGCCCACCCTGGCGCCAAATCATCCGTACCGCCGTGCGATCCCTACGGAAGTCGGCCCTTTCCGCATTACGATCAGCGAGCCCCACCGTCCCACCCATTCCTTACCCGAAGGACACGTCACATGGGCTCCGGCAAGAACAGCAGCACCGCGGCGCGCAAGGCGCGCATAGACGAGATGCGGCGCGCCGAGCGTGCCCGGGAACGCCGCAACCGGATCCTCACCATCGCCGCCAGCGTGGTGGTCGTCGCCGGTCTCGTCGTCGGCGGCGTGGTCCTGGTGAACTCGCAGTCGGACGGCAAGGACTCCACGGCGAGCGGTGACGCCAAGGGTTCCGGCGACTCCGGGCACTTCACCACCGGCAAGGACGGGGTGCGGACCTGGTCGGGCAAGCTGGCCCGGACGCATGTGACGACCAAGGTGTCGTACCCGATGCACCCGCCGGTCGGCGGCAACCACAACCCGGTCTGGCTGAACTGCAACGGTGACGTCTACACCGAGCCGGTGCCGGAGGAGAACGCCGTGCATTCGCTGGAGCACGGCGCGGTCTGGGTGACGTACACCGCCAAGGCGCCCAAGGCGGACGTCGACGCGCTCGCGGCGAAGGTCGAGAACACGCCGTACTCCTTGATCAGCCCGTACGAGAAGCAGGACTCCCCGCTGCTGCTGTCGGCCTGGGGTCACCAGGTGGCGGTCAAGAGCGCGAAGGACCCGGAAGTGGCCAGGTTCTTCGAAAAGTACGTGCAGGGTGACCAGACGCCCGAGCCGGGCGCCTCGTGCACCGGCGGGGTCATGAAGTGAGCCGGCGCTCCATCGGCTGGGTCGCCGGGACCGCGGCGGCGGTGCTCGTCGCGGCCGGCGCGATCACTTACGCGGTCGCCCAGGACGGCGGCGGTCCGGCGACGCGGACGCCGGACGCGAAGTCGGCCGACGCGGGCTTCGCCCGGGACATGGCCGTCCACCACCAGCAGGCCGTCGAGATGTCGTACATCGTGCGGGACCGCACGAAGAACGAGGAGGTGCGGCGGCTCGCGTACGACATCGCGCAGACCCAGGCCAACCAGCGCGGGATGATGCTGGGCTGGCTGGACCTGTGGGGGCTGCCGAAGGTGTCGGCCGATCCGCCGATGACGTGGATGGGCATGGGCGACATGCCTCCCGGCAAGGACGGCGCGCTGATGCCGGGCATGGCCACCAACACCGAGCTGAAGAAGCTCCAGTCGCTCGACGGCAAGCGGGCGGAGGTGCTCTACCTCCAGCTGATGACGGAGCATCACAAGGGCGGCATCCACATGGCTGAGGGCTGTGTGGACAAGTGCGCGGTCGGGGTGGAGAAGCGGCTCGCGCAGGGCATGGTGGACGCGCAGCAGTCGGAGATCGAGTTGATGGCGGGAATGCTCAAGGAGCGGGGCGCGCGCCCGCGTTCGTGACACAAGGGGCGAAATCCCCCCGGGTGACCGCCGCTTGATCTTCTCTTGACTTCCCCGTTCCCCTGGCATGAACGGTTCATCGCAAGAGTGGCCCCACCAGCCACTACATGCATGCGAACCGCATCGCAGGGGGTTCTATGAGATCCGACCGCGCCACCATGCGCGCCGGTGTGAGCATGGCGGCGACGCTGCCGCTGATCGCCGGCGCGCTGGCGCTGGGCATACCCGCGGCCCATGCCGCCGACGGCCCCGCACGTGACGTACTGAAGGGCACCAAGCCGCTGTGGGCCACGGCCAAGGCGGACAAGGGCGCGACCCCGGACAGCGCCCAGGTGAAGGCCCGCGTCTATCTGGCCGGCCGGGACGCGGCCGGCCTCGCCGCCTACGCCAAGGCGGTCTCCGACCCGGCCTCCCCGCTCTACGGCAGGTACCTGAGCACCAAGCAGGCCCAGGCCCGCTTCGGCGCCACCGGGGCCCAGGTGGCCGCCGTCAAGTCCTGGCTGAGGTCGGCCGGTCTGACCGTCACCGCGGTCACCCCGCGCTACGTCGCCGTCTCCGGTGACGTGGCCGCCGCCGAGAAGGCCTTCGGCACCCAGCTGCACGACTTCGCCAAGGGTTCCCGGACCTACCGCGCCCCGGCCGCGACGGCCTCCGCCCCCGCCTCCCTGAAGGGCGCCGTCCTCACGGTCACCGGCCTGGACAACGCCCCGCACAAGGCGCGCCACGCCGACCAGCTCCCGCCCCCGGACGCGGTGTTCAAGAACTCGGGCCCGTTCTCCTCGTACTACGGCTCGCAGATCGCGACGACACTCCCCGACGCCTACGGTGGGAAGATCCCGTACGCGGTCAAGGGCTACACCGGCAAGCAGCTGCGCGCCGCGTACGGGGCGGGCACGTACACCGGCCGCGGGGTGCGCATCGCGATCACGGACGCGTACGCCTCGCCCACCATCGCCTACGACGCCGCGCAGTACGCGGCGAAGAACGGCGACGCGGCCTGGAAGACCGGTCAGCTGCACCAGGTCCTCCCGAAGAACTACACCAAGACCGAGGAGTGCGGCGCGGCCGGCTGGTACGGCGAGGAGACCCTCGACGTCGAGGCCGCGCACGCGGTGGCGCCGAACGCGGACATCACCTACGTCGGCGCGGCCTCCTGCTACGACGACGACCTGCTGGACTCCCTCGGCAAGATCGTCGACAACCACCTGGCCGACATCGTCTCCAACTCCTGGGGCGACATCGAGGCCAACCAGACGCCGGACCTGGCCGCCGCGTACGACCAGGTCTTCCAGCTCGGCGCGGTGCAGGGCATCGGCTTCTACTTCTCCTCCGGCGACAACGGCGACGAGGTCGCCAACACCGGTACGAAGCAGGTCGACACCCCGGCCAACTCGGCGTGGGTGACGGCGGTCGGCGGTACGTCGCTGGCGGTCGGCAAGGGCGACACGTACCTGTGGGAGACCGGCTGGGGCACCGAGAAGTCCTCCCTCTCGGCCGACGGCAAGACGTGGGAGAACTTCCCGGGCACGTTCACCTCCGGTGCGGGCGGCGGGACCAGCCGGACCGTGCCGCAGCCGTATTACCAGAAGGGCGTGGTCCCCGACTCCCTGGCCAAGGCGAACAACACCGCCGGCAACCGGGTGGTCCCCGACATCGCGGCCATCGCCGACCCGAACACCGGGTTCCTGGTCGGCCAGACGCAGACCTTCCCGGACGGCACGGAGCGGTACAGCGAGTACCGCATCGGCGGCACGTCGCTGGCGGCGCCGGTCATCGCGGCGGTCCAGGCCCTGGCCCAGGAGGCCCGAGGCGGCGCACCCCTCGGCTTCGCCAACCCGGCGATCTACGCCAAGTACGGCAAGCGGGGCGTCTACCACGACGTCACCGACAACCCCACGGGCTCCGGCCTCGCGGTGGCCCGCGTCGACTTCGCCAACGGCCTCGACGCGGCGGACGGCCTCCTGTACTCGGCCCGCTCCCTCGGCCACGACAGCTCCCTGTCGGCGGTCAAGGGCTACGACGACGTGACGGGCGTCGGCTCGCCGGCGAACGGGTACGTGCAGTCGTTCCGGCGGCACTGAGTCGCCGCGCTGCCTGGGGCGTGAGGCGTACTGCCTCACGCCCCTCCGCGTTGTGCGCCAGGTCGTAGCGAGGCTTCCTGCCGTTACCGGGACTTGAGTGCGGCGATGAAGGGGGTCCAGGCGGCGGCGGGGAGGATGAGGGCGGGGCCGTCGGGACGCTTGGAGTCTCGGACGGGGACGAGGCCGGGGATGTTGTCGGCGACCTCTACGCAGTTGCCGCCGCTTTCGTTGCTGTAACTCGACTTGCGCCAGAGGGCGGCACCGCGGAAGTCGCTGGCCACTTCGACGCAGTCGCCGCCGGTTCCGTTGCTGTAGCTGCTCTTGAACCAGAGAGCGTCACTCAAGTCGATTCGGGCGCTTGCCATTTCGGTAGTCCTCTGCCGCAGCTTTGATCAGGTCCAGGGACGCCTCCGGGGAAAGCGCGACGGCCCTGAGGCGATCGTACGACCTGCGATACTCCTTCACGAGAGCCTGATCATCGATGGTGTCACCACTGTGCAGCGCCTCTGTGTAGAACAGTGGCGGGGCCTCGGCAAAGGTCATGATCTTCGCGGAGCCGGTCATGAAAGGATGCGCTCCGCACTTCCGCAACAGAACCTGCGAAGTGATCCGGCGGCGCTCGGCCAACTCAACGATCCGGTCAAGCTGTGCGGCCATGCCTTCGGGCGACAGAATCGGGTCGGTGAGCAGCGACTCGTGCAGGATCACCCAATACTCCGGCGTGTGGTGGTCTACTTCGAAGAGGTCGGCGCGTGCCATTCGGGCGCTGACCCTCTCCTCAACCTCCTCGTCCAGGGACATCGGCACAGCTGCCAGAACGACGGCGCGCGCGTAAGCCGGAGTCTGAAGTAGTCCGGGGAAGAGCATCGGACTCCACTCCTCGATGGTCAGGGCGTGCCTCTCCGCCTCCAGCACCTTCTCGAAGTACGCGGCATGCCCAGCCCTCCTCGCCTTCTGCACGTCCTCGCAGCGGCGCTCGAAGAAGCCGTCGGTGCCCAGGACCCGATCCGCGTGCCGGGCCAAGTCAAGGGGCATCCGTCGCTCGCCGCGTTCGATGTCGCTGAGGTAACTCTTGCCGTAGAAGCTGCCCTTGAGGAACGCTTCCAGCGACAGGCCCGCCGCTTCCCTCTTCCACCGCAACTCCTTGCCGTAGAAGGTGGGGACGCTGATCGAACCGTCGATGTCCTTGCCGCGAGCCATCGCTCATTCTCCTCCGCTGCCGTGATCGCGAACGCGAAACCCCTTTCACGGTAGCGAGGTCGGCGACATTCTGTGAGGCGTTCGTCACACAACGCACAGAAGGTTGCAGCCCCCACATGTCAGACCACTCCCCCGCGCCCTACGTCGTCACCGTCTGCGTAGAGGAACTACGCGCCGCCCTCGCCCTGCACGGCCTCACGCTTCCGTCGCTCCAGGTCGACCTGCCGAGCTTCGCGGATTCGCACAGCCCCGGCCTCGTCTCGCTCGGGAACTGCAACACGACCACGGCGCGGGCCCTGGCCGCCGTACTGCGGAAGGCGGCGGAGCAGTGATCACGTCCCTGGAGTTCCAGTTGCTGGCGACGCCGAAGGCCGCGCCGGTGCTCCGTCACCAGCTCCGGGACCACGGGTACGACGTACGTCTGTGCGCGACCGAGTTGCTGACGAACGTCATCGACCACTTGGGCGACGGGACGCCGGTGACCGTACGGGTCATCGGGACGGCGCCCCAGCACGGCCGTACCCGTATCGAGGTGACCGATCCCGATCCGCGCGCGTTGCCCGTGCTGCTGTCCGCGACGGAGTCGGAGGAGTCGGGGCGGGGTCTGGCGCTCGTGGCCGCGCTGGCCGAGTGCTGGGGCGTGGTGCAGGGACCCGACCGCAAGACGGTGTGGTGTGAGCTGAGGAACTGAAGAAGATGCCGGGCCTCCCCGACGCGGCGGGGAGGTCACAGGCCCAGCAGTCTTCTCAGCTCCTCCAGCAGTCCCAGCACGGTGCCGCCCGCGGTGGCGCCCGTGCTGATCGTGGTCAGCCAGGAGCGCACGCGGGAGCCGTCCAGCGCCTGCGGCGAGCCGGCCGCGGCCAGTTCATCGCGCAGCGCCTCGGCCTCCGGCGTCTGCTCCGGCTGTTCCGCGCCGACCCGGCCGACCAGGACGCCCGCGATCAGACGGGCCGCTTCGAAACTGTCGGCCGCCACGCTGACCGTCCCGTCGCCGAACTGCTGACGGCCGCCGTGGAACTCGACGTTGCCGAACCTGTACGTGCTCATGGCTGCCTTCCATGGATCGGTCGCCGGGGCCGGGCCGGTGCGGCCCGCTCAGGTGCCCGTGCCTCCCGCGGTGCTTCCGGACGGAACCGGCGGTGTCCCCTGGGCGGCTCTCTCCGGAGCGCCGGGCGAGGAGCCCGTACCGGTGAGGATGTTGGTGCCGCCGTCCCCGAAGATGTTCTGGCCGTGGATCGGCCCGCTGAAGTTGTACGTCTGGAGGGTGATGGTGACGCGGGTGTCGCGCAGGCCGGAGGTGTCGATGCCGTGTTCCTCCAGGAACCGTTCCGTCAGGGTGAGCAGGGCCTCCTGCATGCGCTGGAGGGCGAGCTGGGCGTCCATCTGCTGTGTCAGGTCATGGGTGCGGTCGGGGTCGGACACGGCCGCGCGCAGCGTCCCGGAGGCGCCGTAGTCGAAGTAGCCGTGGGGCTGCCGGACGCGGTGGCTGCGCCACAGCAGCCGGAAGCCGTCGGTCAGGTACCGCCTCGGCCGGCCGAGGACCCGGCCGGCCGACCCGAACAGATCGGCGCGGAACCGGGCGCGGGTGGAACCGAGCGTGCGCCAGGCCGTCTCCGCCCAGCCCATGGGGCGGTCACCGAAGCCGGCGTTCACCGGGGGCACGTAGTAGGCGGCCAGTTGCCAGGACAGTTGCGACTGCGAGACCCGGGCGCGGACGTGCATCGTGACGACGTAGGAACCGCCGGAACCGACCAGCTCCAGGGTGAGGTAGGTGCGCATGGCCATGCTCGCGGCGGTGATGCCCTCGTCGACGAGCGCCGCGTCGACGTTCACCAGCGGCCGGCGGCGGCCCTTGCCGAACAGCCCACCCCGGTCGATGTCACGCACGCGGTCCCCCTGCACGTACAGGCGGTTGCAGGCCCGCAGCCCGTCGAGTCCCGCGGCCCGGGGCAGGTGCTCGGCCATGTACGCGTGCACCTCGGCCGGCTTCACCTCGCTCATGGCCGGCCGGTCGCCACCGTCCCCCGGGGCGGGGCGGCTGATGTCGATGCTCGGCCAGGTCCGTTGCAGCACGAGGATGCCGCTGTCGACGAACGGCTCCTCGCCGCCCCGCCCCTTCGACCGGTACAGGACCACGTTCGCGGCTTCCAGCGCCTCCAGGTCCGACTCCAGCGCGGCGTCCACCGGCCCGGCGCCGTCCCGCGGGCGGGCCTCTCCCCAGAGGACGGCCTGCTGGAACCGGGTCAGGCCCCAGTTCCAGACGTACGCGACGACCGCCGCCGCCAGCAAGGCGTACACGGCGAGCCGGAGACAGCCGGCCAGGCGCGCCATGTCCCGGCTGACCAGCGCCGCGGCGATCCCCACCACGCCCGCCACCAGGACGGCCAGGCAGAGCGAGAGCATGACGTCGCGGAACAGGTGCAGCCGCCGCGCCCGGCAGGCGTGCCGGACCACGGCGACGAGGTCGAGGCCCTGCGGGCGGCCGTGGGCTCTGAACCTCTCCGTCACGAAGTGCTCGGTCATCCCGTCCGCGAACTCGGCACTTCGGTACGTCCAGCCGCACAGTTCCCGGGTAGGCATGTCTTCCACGTACTGCGGCAAGACAGCGGTTCGGCGTTGCTCCACGGGTCCCCCCTCCTGTCGAGCACCTCAACCATAGGGCGCCGCAAGGGAGTTGTCCCGGCCGCGCGCACACTCGCGTGGCGGCCGACGGATGGGATACGATCATCACAAGCAAGCGGGCGAACGCGGCCCGGCTGGCGGTGCGTTGGTGGTCCAAGGAAAGACGCCCCACTTCCTGTGGGGAGATGCAGGTGCAAGGCCTGCCCGGCGCTCGACCGAGAACCCGCCCCGAGAATCCTCGGGGCGGGTTTTCTGCTGGAGACGGCATGGCAGCGGCGCGACGAACACGCGGTGGATGATCCGCCACCAGCGGAGCCGAGGCCCCCTGGCCGTGCTCGCTGGACCATTTTGGAACGCCCATCCACAAATAACCCCCCCTCACGCCACCACCCCTCGCCCACCACTGGCGCCGCAAGCCGCCAAGCCGACCCGGCGCCCACGCGAAACGCGACCGCGCCCCACCCCCACCGGCCCGGGAACCGCCCAGCTCACCCGGCGGGCCGGCAAGGCGAGGATGCACACCCGCCACCGGCCCGAAGGCCGCCGAGCCTGCCCAGCGAGCAGGCAAGGCAAGAACACGCACCCACCACCGGCCCAAAACCCGCTCAACCCACCCGGCATCCACGCCAGACGCGACCGCGCCCCACCCCCACCGACCCGAAGGCCGCCGAACCTGCCCAGCGAGCAGGCAAGGCAAGAACACGCACCCACCACCGACCCAAAACCCGCTCAACCCACCCGACATCCACACCAGACGCGACCGCACCCCACCCCCACCGGCCCGAAGGCCGCCGAACCTGCCCAGCGAGCAGGCGAGGCGAGAACACGCACCCACCCCCACCGACCCCGAACCCGCTCGACCCACCCGGCGTGCAGGCGAGACGCGACCGCGCCCCCTGCCGACAGGGCCTCGTAGCCCATCCATGGGCCCGGTACCGGTCCGGCCCCCCGTTCCCCCGGGCCGCTCGCTCGCTTCTGACCCGGGCTGGAGCGGCCGGGTCGAGGGTGGGCCGCAGGCCCATCGCCGAAGGCGACGCGCAGCGCCCTTGACGCGGACCGCGGAAGCCCGACACTGACCAAGAAGCGAGCGGCCCAACGGCCACCTCGCAAACGTACAGAAACGTATAGAAACGCACCTAGAGGAACGCATGGGCATCGAACTGGAGCTGCGGCAACGGGACACCGTCGTACGGCGCTCGTACGAACACGGGGAAACCCTCGCGCTCGCCCTGGACACGCTCGTCCCACCAGGACAGGGCCGCCTCTCACAGATCGACCCCTACCGTGACACCCGCTTCACCGAGCAGGACGCACAGGCCGCCCTCCCCGAGGTGACCGCCCTGGTGGACAAGTGCACCAGCCCCTTCCAGCGGGCCGCCCTCCTCGACCTCGCCGAGATGCTCACAGCCTGCGCCGGAACACCCGGCGGGTGCCTGTGGTTCATCGGTGACTAGGCGTCTCCACGCCCGACGGCACATGCGCGGCCACCACACGCCCCCCACCCACCACGGACCGCCGACGGTCCACCCCGTACGACACGCCGGCCACCCCCAGCCCCAGCACCGCCAGCACCGCACCGGCCAGCGCGGGCGACGTCGTACCGAAGCCCGCCGAGAGCGCCAGCCCGCCCAGCCACGCGCCACCCGCGTTGGCCAGGTTGAAGGCCGCCTGATTGGCCGAGGAGGCGAGGGAGGGAGCCGCCGACGCCTTCTCCATCACCATCAGCTGGAGCGGGGAGCCGGTGACGAACGCCGCCATGCCCAGCAGCGCGACCGCGAGCGCCGCGCTCCACTCCGCCCGCATCATCAGGGGGAACAGCAGCAGGACCAGCACCAGCGACGCGAGACCGCCGAACAGGGTGGCCCGCAGGGAGTGGTCCGCCAGGCGGCCGCCCAGCAGGTTGCCCGCCGTCGCGCCCACGCCGAACAGGGCCAGCAGCAGGGTCACGCTCGTCTCCGCGTAGCCCGCCGTGCCGGTCAGCATCGGGGTGACGTAGCTGTACGCCGCGAACAGCGCGCCGAACCCCGCCACCGTCGTGCCGAGGGCCAGCCAGACCGGCAGGGACCGCAGGGCGGCCAGTTCGCCGCGCAGGCCCGCCGCGGGGGCGGGGGCGTGGTCGCGGGGGATCAGGAAGGCCAGGGACGCTATCGCGGCCACGCCGATCGCGCTCACCGCGAGGAACGTCGCCCGCCAGCCAAGGTGCTGGCCCATGAGGGTGGCGGCGGGGACGCCCGCGATGTTGGCGACGGTCAGACCGAGGAACATCAGGGACACCGAGCGGGCCTTGCGCTCCGGCGGGACCATCGCCGTGGCGACGACCGCACCCACGCCGAAGAAGGCGCCGTGCGGCAGGCCGCTGAGGAACCGGGCGGCGAGCAGCGAGCCGTTGCCGGGGGCGAACGCGGACAGCGCGTTGCCGGCCACGAACAGGGCCATCAGCGCGATCAGCACCGTACGGCGGGACATGCGGGCGGTGAGCGCGGCCAGCAGCGGGGCACCGATGACCACGCCCAGCGCGTACGCCGAGACCAGGTGCCCGGCGGCGGGGATCGAGATGTGCAGGTCGTCCGCGACGTCGGGCAGCAGGCCCATCATCACGAACTCGGTCGTACCGATGCCGAAGGCGCCCACGGCTAGGGCGAGCAGGGCCAGGGGCATGAGGGACCTTTCAGAGCGGAGAAGGGGGGACGGAAAGTTTCGCAGTATGTTCCCGTGCCGAACAAACGCTCTCAGGGTCGATATTCCAGCGGGTTACGCGCCTGTGTCCAGCTTCACACGGGCCGCCACCGGCAGGTGGTCGCTGTCGGTGCGCGGTAGCGTCCAGCTGCTCTCCGGCTCCGCGCCCCGGACCATGATCTGGTCGATGCGCGCCATCGGGAACGACGCCGGCCAGCTGAAACCGAAGCCGCTGCCCGCCGCGCCCTGGGTGGAGCGCAGCTGGGAGGTGACGGCGTTGAGCGAGCGGTCGTTCATGGTGCCGTTGAGGTCGCCGAGCAGCACCACCCGGCGCAGGGGCTCGTCGGCGATGGCCTCGCCGAGCGCGTCGGCGCTCTTGTCCCGCTGCCGCGCGGTGAACCCGGCCTCGATCTTCACCCGGACGGAGGGCAGGTGGGCGACGTAGACCGCGACCGGGCCCTCGGGGGTCGCGAGGGTGGCGCGCATCGCCCGCTTCCAGCCGAGCTTGATGTCGACGGCCCGCACATCGGTCATCGGGTACTTGCTCCACAGCCCGACGGTGCCGACCACCGCGTGGTGCCGGTACGTCGGCGCGAGCGCCTTCTCGTAGACGGGGACGGCGGAGGCCGGCAGTTCCTCCAGGGCCAGCACGTCGGCGCCGGACGCGGCCACGCCGGTGGCGGTGGCGGCCGGGTCGGGGTTGTCCGCGTTGACGTTGTGGGTGGCGACCATGAGATCGCCGCCGGCGCCCGTGCGGCCGACGAGCAGTCCGCCGAAGAGGTTCAGCCACACGATCGCCGGGAGGAGCACGGCGATGAGCGCGGTCGCCGACTTGCGCAGCACGCCGAGCACCAGCAGCACCGGGATGGCCAGGCCCAGCCAGGGCAGGAAGGTCTCGGTGAGGCTGCCCAGGTTGCCCACCGCGTTGGGGATGTGCGCGTGCAGCAGCATCACCAGGGCGAGCAGCAGGGCCAGCCCGGCGAGGACGGCGCCGCGCCGCCAGATGCGCGGATCGCCCCGCCAGCCGGAGACCAGCCGGTGCGCGAGGCGTCGGAGCCGGGTCCCCGGTCGCTCGGGCCCCGAGCCGCCGTCCGCCGTCTCCGTCCTGTACGCCTGCTGCGCCATACCGTCTGCCTCACTGCCTGCCGTGCACACCGTTCATCCCCCGTAGCCCCCGACCCTAGGGGATGACCGGCTCCGTTCCGCCGTCCCATGACGGCCGTACGGAAGACGATGACGTGCGATGCGGGGGCGGGAGTTCCGGTCGGGCCCCGGGCGGGCGGGGTCTGTGACGAAACGCGCACACGAGTGCTACGAGGCTGTGGAGCTGACGGGCCGTAGGCCGGCCAGGAGCGAGTCGACGACCCGTTCCGCCAGGTCCTCGCAGAGGTCCGCCTCGGGGCGCATGACGGAGCGGACCAGGACCGGGCCGACGAACAGGTCGTTCGCCAGGTCCACGTCGACGTCCGCGCGCAGTTCGCCGTCGCGCTGGCCGCGGCGCAGTACGTCCAGGACGAGCCGGCGCCGGGGCTCTATCACGTTCTCGTGGTAGGCGGCCCAGATCCTCGGGTTGCTCTTCATCTGGACGTGCACGTTGTGCAACAGCACCGAGGAGCGGCTGGCCAGTCCGCGTTGGCGCAGGTTCTCCAGCAGGACCACGAGATCGTCGCGCATGGAGGTGCCGGGGAGTTCCGGCTCGGGCGGCTCGGCCGCGCGGACCACGTCGATGAACAGTTCCTCCTTGCCGCTCCAGCGGCGGTAGATGGTGGCCTTGCCGACCCCGGCGGTGCGGGCGATCCGCTCGATGGACAGCTCGGCGAGGGGCACGCCCTCCTCCAGGAGCCGCATCACCGTGTCCAGGATGGCGCGCTCCGCCGCTTCGCTGCGCGGGCGGCCCCGGGCTGGTGCCTCCGGTCGCGGCCGGCTGCCGGCAAGGCTCACGTCGTTCCGTCCTCTCACTGCGCTGCGGCCATTGTCCCGCAGCGGCCTCCTTCCCCCGTCGAACCACCGCTTTCCCCGTCGGACCGCCGCGCCGGCCCCGGCGTCCGCCGACGCCCCGCCCACGGCCTCCGCGTCCACCACGGACCCCGGACCCCCGACGCCCCACACGGCCTCCGTGTCCGCCGCGGAACCCGGACTCCCCCGACGGACCCTGTCAGGAATCGCTCGGACCTCACTCGGATCTCACTCGGATCTCGCTCGGACCTCACTCCATCGCGGTGACCATCTCCTGTTCCTTCTCCCCCTGCGGTGCCGCGGGCGTGCGGCCCGGCAGGAACAGGGCCGTCACCACGGCGCCGACCAGTGCCACGCCCGTGCCGCACAGCGCGGTGACGTGCATGGCGTGCAGGAAGGCGTCGTTGGCCGGGTTGACCAGCGCCTCGCCCCGCGGGCCGAGCTTCTCGGCGACGCCCAGCGTGGCCTCGATGGACTCGGCGGCGGTGTCGCGCAGGTCCGGCGGCAGCGCGCCGAGCTTGCCCTCGATGCCGTTGCGGTAGGACGTGGCGAGGACCGAGCCGAGGACGGCGATGCCGAGGGCGCCGCCGACCTGCCGGAAGGTGTTGCTGAGCGCGGAGGCGGAGCCGGCCTTCTCCCGGGGCAGCGCCTGCATGATCACGACGGAGGTCGGGGTCATGATGTGCGCCATGCCGGTGCCCATGAGGAAGAAGACGACCTCCAGCAGCCAGATCGGGGTGTCCGCCTCGAAGCCGGCGAACGCGGCCAGCGTCGCCGCGATCAGCAGCAGGCCCCCGGTGGTGGTGGCCCGGTTGCCGAAGCGGTCGACCACCAGCCGGGCGCGCGGCGCGAAGAGCAGCTGGGCGACGGCGAGCGGCAGCATCAGCAGGCCGGACTCCAGCGCCGAGTAGCCGCGCACGCTCTGGGTGTAGAAGACGCCGAAGAACGTGACGCCCATCAGCGCGAAGAAGACCAGCGCGATGGCGCTCATGGCGGCCGAGAAGACCTTGTTCCTGAAGTAGGTGACGTCCAGCGAGGGGTGGTCGGTGCGCTTCTCGAAGACGACGAAGGCGGCCAGGACGACGATGCCGGCGATGGTGGTCGCGAGCACCTTGGGGTCGGTGAAGTCGGCCAGCTCGCCGCCCTTGATGATGCCGTAGACCAGCAGGATGAGGCCGACGACGGACAGGACCACGCCGATGGGGTCGAGGCGGCCGGGTCTCGGGTCGCGGGAGTCGGGGACCAGCCAGGCCATCAGGACCAGCGCGACGATCACGATGGGCACGTTGATCAGGAAGACCGAGCCCCACCAGAAGTGGCCGAGGAGCGCGCCGCCGGTGATCGGGCCGATGGCGATGGCGAGGCCGACGCCGCCGGCCCAGATGCCGATGGCCTTGGGCTGCTCGTGCCGCTCGAAGACGTTCATCAGGACGGCGAGGGTGGCGGGCATCACGAAGGCGGCGCCGAGGGCCATCACCGCGCGGTAGGCGATGAGCTGGTCGGGCGAGCCGGACTCGGCGGCGAGCGCGGAGCCGATGCCGAACACCAGGGTGCCGCCGAGCAGCACCTTCTTGCGGCCGACCCGGTCGCCGACGAGTCCGGCGGTGAACAGCAGGCCGGCGAAGACCAGGGTGTAGGAGTTGATCGCCCACTCGATCTCGCTCTGGGTGGCGCCGAGGCCGGTCGGCGCCGGGGTCGCGATGGTCTTGATGGCGACGTTCAGGATCGAGTTGTCGAGGACGACGATGAGCAGGGCGAGCATCAGCACGCCGAGGATGGCCCAGCGGCGCCGGTGCACGGCCTCCGGTATTCGGGAGGCGGGGACGGGACTTGTCATGCGTCCGACCCTAGAGACTTTCGATACGGAACGGTCTCGTATCTTATTTTCTTTGCCAAGCCATTGCCTCCGAACGTGGTTCACGGACTCTGCGGGACCCCCTCTGGCCCCGACTGGCACGAGGTGCCACCATGGAGACGATCCGGGGACGCCGTCAGGGCGCCTCGAGATGACTGAAGGAGCCGTTGCAATGACGCAGCTTTCGGCTGCCCAGACGAAGCCCTCCGACGGCAGCAAGGCGCTGTACGGGGGCAAGGGCACGCGCCGCATCACCGTCCGCGACATCGCCCTCGCCAAGGAGCGGGGCGAGAAGTGGCCCATGCTCACCGCCTACGACGCGATGACCGCGTCCGTCTTCGACGAGGCCGGGATCCCGGTGATCCTGGTCGGCGACTCGGCGGGCAACTGTCACCTCGGGTACGACACCACCGTGCCCGTCACCCTCGACGAGATGACCATGCTGTCGGCCGCCGTCGTCCGCGGCACCCAGCGCGCCCTGGTCGTCGCCGACCTGCCCTTCGGCTCGTACCAGGAGGGCCCGGTGCAGGCGCTGCGCTCGGCGACCCGGCTGGTGAAGGAGGCCGGGGCCGGCGCGGTCAAGCTGGAGGGCGGCGAGCGCTCGCACGAACAGATCCGGCTGCTGGTGGAGTCCGGCATCCCGGTCATGGCGCACATCGGGCTGACCCCGCAGTCCGTGCACGCGATGGGGTACCGCGTGCAGGGCCGCGGCGAGGAGGCGGCCCAGCAGCTGCTGCGGGACGCCAAGTCCGTACAGGACGCGGGCGCCTTCGCGGTGGTGCTGGAGCTGGTGCCGGCCGAGCTCGCGGCCGAGGTCACGCGGGTGCTGCACATCCCGACGGTCGGCATCGGCGCCGGTCCGGAGACGGACGCGCAGGTGCTGGTGTGGACCGACATGCTCGGTCTGACCTCCGGCCGGGTGCCGAAGTTCGTCAAGAAGTACGCGGACCTGCGCGAGGTCATGACCGGCGCGGCCAAGGCGTTCGCCGAGGACGTGGTCGGCGGCGCGTTCCCGGCGGCGGAGCACTCCGTCCACTAGTCCACCGCGGCACCACCGGACGGCCCGCCGATCTTCCCCCGTCGGCGGGCTGTCCCTTTTCCGGCCGAGAGGCATGCCGCCGGCACCCGCCCGCACGCCCGCGCCCGCGCCCGCAAAGCTTTGGCCTCAACTCCCCTCTCGGGCACGGCAGTTGTAACAGAGTGGCGTCGAAATCCGTGCGGGGGCTCCCCCGCTCCTGGCTCGGTGGTGCACTTGACAGTGTGGGCCGTCTCACACTCGGGGGAGAGACAATGAGCCAGCCACCGGCCGTCTGCGCCGACTGTTCCACCGCCACCGTGCCCGGGGCGGCCTTCTGCGGCGGGTGCGGGGCCACGCTGGCCGTCACCCGCAGCGCGGACACGGACCACCCGGCGTCCCGCCTGGCCGTGCCCCACTGGACCGGCGGCCGGGACCTGACCCGGTACATGTGCGCGGCCGTCTTCCTGGACCGGCAGTACGCCGACTCCCTGATCAGGGACGTCGCCGCCGAACCGCACCTCGGTGTGGCGCCGGCCCCGGGGTGCGACGTACCCGTGGTCCTGCGCTACGCCTACGAGGCCAACGCGCGCCGGCACGCCAGGGACCTGCTGCTGGCCGTCGAGTTCCTGGTACTGGTCCTCGGGCTGCTGGTGATCCACAGCGGCCTCGCCGTGTTCCTCATGCTCCTGTTCGGCTGGCTGACCACGCTGGTCTTCGCCCTCTCCACCCAGTACGGCGAGCGCCTCCAGCGGCTGCGGCCCGACCGGTTCGACCCGGCGCAGGCGCCGCCGCCGCCCAACGAGTCCGCCGCCCGGCGGCTGCGCCAGATCGACGAGTACGCGCGCGGCAACCTCACCGTCTACAGCGGCTTCTCGCCGTTCACCGGATACGGCCAGGAACTCGACTCCTGGTCGCTCACCTTCGACGTGACCGCCTCCGGGCGGGAGGGCGTACGGCCGCGGGACTTCGACGTCGCGGACCTGTACGCCCATATCGCCCGGCGGGTCGGCGAGCTGTCGCTGCCCTGCCTGGAGCTGGAGGAGCGGGTGTTCGTGGAGGGCACGGCGCTGCTGGGCGACACCCGCTTCCTGCCCGACCCGCTCGGCCGCCCGGTGGCCCGGATCGGCGCCGACCGGCTGGACGCGCTCAAGCGGGACCCGGAGGAGACCGCCCGCGCCTATCTGGTCGCCCACTCCTCGGGCTGGGGCGGGGAGCTGGTGACCTCGGTGTTCCTGCGGCTGGTGCGCTCGGACTCCAACCTGTTCGTGGAGGCCCTGCCCACCGTGCTGTGCCCGCTGCTGGACCGCTACCGGACCATCGACTCCCTGATGCCGGCGCCCTCGCCGCGCGAGTTCCTCTCGATGGCGCTGCAGACCCTCGCCAGCACCCCGTTCGTGATGATCGCCTCGCCGGGGCGCGCGGTCACCGGCTTCTTCCCGGACTTCGGGATGCGCAAGCGGCTGAAGAAGCAGCACCGGCAGATCACCCGGCTCGGGGTGTTCGACTACGGGGCGCGCAAGAGCGTGCGGCAGCTCGCCTCCGCCACGGACCACCGGCGCTACTTCCAGAAGGTCGACTCCGGCATGGTCCTCAAGACCGTGGAACGGCGGATCCTGGACGCCCTGGTGGAGTTCGCCCTGGAACACGACATCGACGCGGGCGATCTGATCAAGCGTCAGGAAACCATCATCAACAACGGCATCATCGCCACCGCGGGGGCCAGGGTCGAGTCGAGCGCGGTCGCCTCGGGCGAGAAGTCCCGCGTCTCGGCCATCCTGAAGAAGATCCCGCGGCCCAACACCGACTGACAACCACCGCACACGCGACGGATGAACGGGGACCGGCATGCACCAGCGCAGCAACGACGGCGTCATCGCGACGGGAAACGCACAGGTCAGGAACACGGTGGTGGCGAGCGGCAGCAACGCCCGCGTCGACTTCCGGGTCACGGAGGACGAGGCGGAGCGGGCCGGCGGCCGTCCGCTGACCCCGCCGGAGATCAGCGACCTGCTGGCCCGGTTCGTCGAGGAACTGCGCCGCTCGGACCACCCGGAGCGGGAGGACCTGGCGGAGTTCGCCGAGGACGCGCGCGAGGAGCTGGCCGCGCCCGAACCCCGCACGGGCAAGCTGCGCCGGGTCGCCAAGGCGCTGGTGGAGGCCGTGCCCGGGTTCGCCGCGCTGGCCTCGCTGGCGGTGACCATCGAGGAAGCCGTCCGCGGCCTGTAGCCGGGAAACGGCCTGGAGACGGAAAGCGGGGGGCCATGCACTTCTGTGTTCACTGCGGCTCGCGCGTCGAGGACGCCGCGCGGCCGGACTGCCCGGACTGCGGGGCGCCGCTCGCCGCGCCGGAGCCGCCCGGGGGCGGGTATGTGCGGATCGGCGCCACCCGGCTGCCGGTCTGGCTGCCCTGGGCCCTGCTGGCGGTGCTGGTGGCCGGCGGGGTGACGCTCGGGGTGGCCGTCGCGAACCGCCCCGACACCCCGTCGGCGGGCGGCTGGTCCGCCGTCACCGTGTCACCCGGCGGCACCTACGACGGCTGGACCTCCCCGCCCTCCCCCACCGACGGCGGGTACACCACACCGGTGGTCACACCCGACTACGACGACAGCGGCGGCTACGACGACACCCCGACTCCCGAGCCCTCGCAGGAGGACCAGGACGCGAGCACGGTCGTCACCACGTACTACGACCACCTCAACGCCGGGGACTTCCAGGCCGCCTGGTCCATGGGCGGCGGCCGGCTCTACGGCGGCTCCTACTCGGACTGGGTGGCGGGCTTCTCCTCCACCGCGCACATCGACGTCACCGCCTCCGACAACGGCGGCGGACAGGTCGCCGCGGAGATCCGGGCGACCCAGACCGACGGCAGTGTGCAGGTGTTCCGGGGCACCTACACCGTGTCCGACGGGCAGCTCGTCGGCGCCGACATCCGGCAGGTGTCGTAGCGCCCCGCCCGCGTCGACAGTCCGCCGACACAGTGCCCGCCGCCGGTGTCGGCGCTCTGTCGGCGGTTTGTCGGCGGGCCCTGGCACTGTCGTCCCCATGACACGCATCGACGACAACCCCGCCGGCGGACGTGCCGCCGTGACCGTACGGGGGCTGGTCAAGCACTACGGCGAGACCAAGGCGCTGGACGGGGTCGACCTGGACGTGCGCGAGGGCACCGTGATGGGTGTGCTCGGGCCGAACGGCGCCGGCAAGACCACCCTCGTACGCATCCTGTCCACCCTGATCACCCCGGACTCCGGCCAGGCCACCGTGGCCGGCTACGACGTGGTCCGCCAGCCCCGGCAGCTGCGCCGGGTCATCGGCCTGACCGGCCAGTACGCCTCGGTGGACGAGAAGCTGCCGGGCTGGGAGAACCTGTACCTGATCGGCCGGCTGCTGGACCTGTCCCGCAAGGAGGCCCGGGCCCGCGCCGACGAGCTGCTGGAGCGGTTCTCGCTGACCGAGGCCGCCCGGCGCCCGGCCGGCACCTACTCCGGCGGTATGCGGCGCCGGCTGGACCTGGCCGCCTCGATGATCGGCCGGCCGGCCGTGCTGTACCTGGACGAGCCGACCACCGGCCTGGACCCGCGCACCCGCAACGAGGTGTGGGACGAGGTGAAGGCGATGGTCGGCGACGGCGTCACCGTGCTGCTCACCACCCAGTACATGGAGGAGGCCGAGCAGCTCGCCTCCGAGCTGACCGTGGTGGACCGGGGCCGGGTCATCGCCAAGGGCGGCATCGAGGAGCTGAAGGCCCGCGTCGGCGGGCGCACCCTGCGGGTGCGGCCGGTCGACCCGCTCCAGCTGCGTCCGCTCGCCGGCATGCTGGACGAGCTGGGCATCACCGGGCTGGCGTCCACCACCGTGGACACCGAGACCGGAGCGCTGCTGGTGCCGATCCTCAGCGACGAGCAGCTGACCGCCGTGGTCGGCGCGGTCACCGCGCGCGGCATCACGCTGTCCTCCATCACCACCGAACTGCCCAGCCTGGACGAGGTGTTCCTGTCGCTCACCGGCCACCGTGCCAGTGCCCCGCAGGACGCCGCGCCCGCCCGCCAGGAGGTCGCCGTATGAGCACCGCCACCCTTTCCCCGGCCGCCGCGCAGGCCGACACCCCGATCCCGCTGCGGGCCCATCTGCGGCACACCGGCGCGCTGATCCGCCGCAATCTGCTCTGGATCCGCCAGGACCCGGAGTCGATGTTCGACGCGATCCTGTTCCCGGTCGTGTTCACCCTGCTGTTCGTGTACGTCTTCGGCGGCTCCATCGGCAAGTCGCTGGGCGGCGGCCAGGACCAGTACGTGCAGTACGTGGTGCCCGGACTGCTGGCCATGATGGGCATGAACATGGCCCAGGGGGTCGGTACCGGCTTCAACCAGGACTTCAACTCGGGTGTCATGGACCGCTTCCGCTCGCTGCCCATCGGGCGCGGCTCGGTGCTCTTCGCGAAGATCGCGGTGGAGCTGATGCGGATGCTGTTCGCGACGGCGGTGCTGCTGGTGGTCGCCCTGCTCGTGGGCTACGACGTCGGCAGCTGGAGCGGTCTGCTGGGCTCCGTGGCGCTGTCCGCGCTGTTCGGCTCCGCGCTGATGTGGGTGTTCCTGACCCTCGGCGTGATCATGAAGAACGCCCAGTCGGTGCAGGCGATGGGCTTCCTGGTGCTGATGCCGCTCCAGTTCGGCTCCTCCATCTTCGCGCCGACCCAGTCGATGCCGGGCTGGCTCCAGGCGTTCACCGACTACAACCCGCTCTCCGCGCTGGCCGACTGCGCGCGCGGGCTGATGGAGGGCGGCCCGGTGGCGCACGCCCTGTGGGTGACGGTCCTCTGGTCGGTCGGGCTGACCGTGGTGATGGCCCCGGTCGCGATCCACAAGTTCCGCACCAAGAGCTGACGGCGCACCGGTCAGACCAGGGCGGTGGCCTCCGCGAGGGAGAGGCCACCGCCCTCGGCGTACGCGGCCTCGTACGACCGCTCGTCCAGCCGGGCCAGGACCCGGGCCTCGGTCCGCTCGAAGATCCGCCGCTCCACCCCGGCGACCACATGGCCGGCCGGCAGCAGCGCCCGGGCGGCACCCAGGCAGCGGGCGGCGTCGGCGGCCCGCTCCCCGCCGTCGGCGTCGGCGAGGGCCATCGCGGCGGCGCTGAGGCAGACGGAGTGCAGATGCGGGGTGAGGGCCTGGGACAGCGGTTCGGCGCTGAGCCGCAGCGCCTTGCGGACCAGGGTGAGCGCCGGGCCGGTCCGCCGGTCGAGGGCGTCCAGCAGGGCCTCCTGGCACGTCAGCAGGGAGTCGAAGATGACGAAGCGGGCGACGGGGAGTTCCGCGCGCAGCACCCGCAGTTGCTCGCGCGCCTCGTCGGTGCGGTCGGTCAGGCCGAGCCAGGCGGCCAGGTGCAGCCGGGCCATCGTCGTCGCCTCGTTCTGCGCGCCGTCCTGGCCGGCGATGACATCCCTGAGCATCCGCTCGCCGCGCTCGCTGTCGCCCGACTCCAGCAGGACGCCGCCGAGCCGGGCGCGCAGCACGGCCGTCTGGGCGCGGGCGCCGAGGCGTTCGGCGTGCTCGATGGCGGCCCGGTAGTCGGCCGCCGCCCTGTCGTAGGCGGCCCCGCGTTCGTTGGCCTCGCCGCGGGCGGCCAGGGCCTCGGTGGCGCCCCAGAGGTCGCCGAGGCGGCGGTAGATCTCCAGCGACTCGTCGGCGTCCCGGGTGGCGTCGTCCGTCCAGGCGGCCCGGTTGGAGAGGAAGTTGGCGCGCAGGTGCAGCACTCCGGCCAGCTCCCACTCGAAACCCGGGGTCGTGCGGCAGGTCCGCACGCAGGCGTCCGCGAGGGCGTGCAGCCGGTCGGCGCCGCCGGTCAGCAGCACGGCGAAGAACCACAGCAGCCCCGGCACCCGGCAGGTCTGCGGCAGGCCGGGTTCGTAGACCCGGGCGATGGTGCGCAGCTTGGCCTGCGCGGCGGGCGTCTGCCAGGCGTCCATCTCGGTGTCCATGCAGGCCAGGTGGGCCAGATGGATCCCGCGCCGGGCCTCCATGAGGGCCTCGCCGGTGTACGGGGGCGGGGTGTCGGTGCAGCGCTGCCACACGGGGGCGGCGGGGCGGGCCGGTTCGGCGAACGGGTCGGGGCCGAGCGCCATGACCTCCCGGCACCAGATGCGGGTCTCCACGCGCAGGTCGCGCATCTGCCAGAACCAGAGCATGGAGTGGATCAGGCACAGCCCCTCGTGCTCGTCGTCCAGGGCGACGGCGTGCCTGAGGGCGGTGCGCAGGTTCTCGTACTCCAGCTGGAACCGGCCGATGGCGGCGCGCTGTTCGGGGCCGCGCAGCAACGGCTCGGTGGTGCGGGCCAGTTCCCGGTAGTACGTCAGGTGGGCGCGCTCGGTCTCGGTGCGCCGCCCGGTCTCGGCGAGCCGTTCGGCGGCGTACTCGGCGACGGTCTCCAGCAGCCGGTAGCGCATGCCGCCGCCCGCGGGCGCGGCCACCACCAGGGACTTGTCGACCAGGGAGCCGAGGGCGTCCAGCGCGGCCGGTCCGCACACGGCCTCGGCGGCGGCCAGGTCGCAGCCGCCGGCGAAGACCGACAGCCGGGCCAGCACCTCCCGCTCGGCGGCGTCCAGCAGGTCCCAGGACCAGTCCACGACGGCCCTGAGGGTCTGCTGGCGGGGCAGCACGGTGCGGCTGCCGGAGGTGAGCAGCCGGAACCGGTCGTCCAGCCGGTCGGCTATCTGCCGCGGGGTCAGCATGCGCAGCCGGGCGGCGGCCAGCTCGATGGCGAGCGGGAGGCCGTCCAGGCGGCGGCAGATCTCCGCGCACGCCTCGGGGTCGTCGGCCACCCCGAAGCCGGGGCGGGCCGCCGCGCCGCGCTCGGCGAGCAGCCGCAGCGCGACCGGCTCCGGCAGCGGTTCCACGGGCCGCACCAGCTCCCCCGGCACGCCGAGGGGCTCCCTGCTGGTGGCGAGGACGGTCAGCTCCGGGCAGCGGGCCAGCAGGGACTCGGTGAGCCGGGCGGCGGCGTCCACGACGTGCTCGCAGTTGTCGAGGACGAGCAGCATCCGGCGCCGGGCACAGTGCTCCACGAGCCGTTCGAGGGGGTCGTCGTGCCGGTCGGTGACCGCGCGCATGCCGTCCACGCCGGCGCCGTGCAGCACGGTGTCCCGGGCGCCGATGGCGGTGAGCACGGCCTGGGGCACGGCGTCCGGGTCGTCCACCGGGGCCAGCTCGGCGAGCCACACCCCGTCCCGGACGGTGTGCCGTACCGCCTCGGCGGCCTCCTGGGACAGCCGGGTCTTCCCGGCGCCGCCGGGTCCGAGCAGGGTGACCAGGCGGGCCCCGGCGAGGTCGGCGGCGATGGCCGCCAGGTCGGCTTCGCGGCCGACGAAGGAGGTGAGCCGGGCGGGCAGGTTGCCCGGGCCGGCGGCGGGCGGGGCGGGCGCCGGTTCGGCGCGCAGCAGCTCGGCGTGCAGGGCGCGCAGCTCGGGTCCGGGGTCGGAGCCGAGCCGGTCGGCGAGCAGCCGGCGCACCTCCTCGTAGGCGGCCAGGGCCCGGGCGGGGCGGCCGGTGTCCCGCAGGGCGCGCAGCCGCAGCGCCTGCAGCGGTTCGTCCAGCGGGTGGTCGTCGCACAGCGCGGTCAGTTCGGGCAGCGCCTGCTCGGCCCGGCCGAGGGCGAGGGCGGCGGCGTGCCGGGCGCGCCGGGCGTCGAGCCGGCGGGCCTCCCAGCGGGCCGCCTCGGCGGTGCGGTCGGGCAGGTCGGCGAGGGCGGGCCCGTGCCACAGGGCGAGGGCCTCGTCGAGGAGGACGGCGGCCTTGGCCGGGTCGCCGTCGGCGAGGGCGGCGAGGCCGTCGCCGGTGAGCCGGTCGAAGCGGGTGAGGTCGATGTCGTCGGGGGCGGCGGCGAGCCGGTAGCCGCCGTCGGCGGAGGCGACGGCCCCGGCACCGAGGGCGCGGCGCAGCCGGCCGACGAGCGCCTGGAGGGCGCCGGGGGCGTCGGCGGGCGGGTCGGCACCCCACACCTCGTCCACGAGCACGGCGGCGGGCACGGTCCGGCCGGCCCGCAGCGCGAGCACGCTGAGCAGGGCACGCAGCCGCGCCCCGCCGACCGGGACGGCCGTGCCGTCGGGGCGGATCGCCTGAGTGGTGCCGAGCAGCCGGTAGTACACGGGGTCCATTGTCTCCGGAGGGGGCGGCGCCGGAGACGGTCACCCCGGCAGCCCTGCGGCTGCCGCGGACGCCCCGACGGCCCCCGGTGTCAGGGGCTCTCGCCCGTGGCGGGGGTCTCCAGGGTGATCAGGGCGCCGACCGTGCGGTGCATGCGGTGCGGGCCCGGGTCCCGGCCGGGTTCGTCCGGCTCGAACCACTTCGGGCAGCTGTCGGCGGCCTGGAGGGTGTACGCGCCGGGCACCGCCTCCCAGCGGTGGGGGGACGGGAGGATGACCACGCCCTCGCTGCCCTCGCTCTCCATGGCCCGCTCCAGGCGTTCGCGGGCGCTCTCGTCCGTGTGGACCACGTACTCCCGGCGCACCAGCTCGATGGCGCGGACCCGGCCGGTGGTCGGGCGGGTCCGGTCGCCGTGGTTCTCCACCCACGCCTCGGCCCCGTAGCACTCGTCCCGGCGTTCCGGCGTGTCCACGGCGACCAGCGGCCAGGCCACCTCGTCGCCCGCCGCGAACGGCCGCCCGCAGCACTCCATCTGCCAGTCCTCGTAGAACACCTTGATCCGTGCCATCCCGCCAGCCTTCCAGGAACCCGGCGGCGACGGCGAGACGTTTTCCCCGTATGCTCTCGGATCTTGCGGGAGCCCCGTCCCGTGTCCCCCGTCACCGCAGGAGCCGACGCATGACCACCGCCACCACCCGACCCGGCGACCGGCAGGTCAGTCCCGTGTTCGTCGGCATCCTGGCCGTGACGGCGGTGACCGGCTGGGCCACCTGGACCGGGTACGCGGAGCAGCCGGGCGTCGCGGTGTTCCTGTTCGTGACCGCGGCCTGGATCGTCTCCCTGTGCCTGCACGAGTACGCGCACGCGCGCACCGCCCTGCACAGCGGGGACATCACGGTCGGCGCGAAGGGCTACCTCACGCTGAACCCGCTGAAGTACACGCACGCGCTGCTGAGCATCGTGCTCCCGTTGGTCTTCGTGATCATGGGCGGGATCGGTCTGCCCGGCGGCGCGGTGTTCATCGAGCGGAACCGGATCCGGGGGCGCTGGCGGCACAGCCTGATCTCGGCGGCGGGCCCGCTGACGAACGTGCTGTTCGCCGCGGTGTGCACGGCGCCGTTCTGGCTGGACGCGCTGGACGGGGTGCCCGCGGACTTCCGGTTCGCGCTGGCGTTCCTGGCGCTGCTCCAGGTGACGGCGGCGATCCTGAACTTCCTGCCGGTGCCGGGCCTGGACGGCTACGGCGTGATCGAGCCGTGGCTGTCGTACAAGGTGAAGCGGCAGGTGGAGCCGTTCGCCCCGTTCGGCCTGCTGTTCGTGTTCGCGGTGCTGTGGCTGCCGTCGGTGAACGAGGCGTTCTTCGACGTGGTCGACGCGGTCATGCGGGCGCTGAACGTGGACGCCTTCTCGCAGTACTGCGGCGAGGTCCGGTACCGCTTCTGGGAGGACGCCCCGGCGATCTGCTCGTTCAGTTCGTGACGGAGGCCGAGGTGCGCCGGGCGGCGGCCTCCATGCGCGCGCGCCGGACGTAGTACCAGGTCATGTTGGACGACAGGCCGGCCAGCAGCACCCACACGATCCCCAGCCAGCTGCCCTGGACGAAGGAGACGACCGCCGCGGCCACGGCGAGGACGCAGACGACGAGGGTGTAGAGGGCGATGCGGGGCATGACGGGGGGCTCCTGTCGGGGACACTGCTCGGAACTGCTTCGCCGACCAGTGTCCCCCATGCCCCGCGGCCGCTCACACGTCGGTCACGCGCAGCCCGGCGTGCGCCTTGTACCGGCGGTTGACGGAGATCAGGTTGGCGACCAGCGACTCCACCTGGTGGGCGTTGCGCAGCCGGCCCGCGAAGATGCCGCGCATGCCGGGGATGCGACCGGCCAGGGCCTGCACGATCTCCACGTCCGCGCGCTGCTCGCCGAGGACCATGACGTCGGTGTCGATGCTCTCGACCTGCGGGTCCTGGAGCAGGACGGCCGACAGGTGGTGGAAGGCGGCGGTGACCCGGGACTCCGGCAGCAGCGCGGCGGCCTGCTCGGCGGCGCTGCCCTCCTCGGGCTTGAGGGCGTAGGCGCCCTTCTTGTCGAAGCCGAGCGGGTTGACGCAGTCCACGACGAGCTTGCCGGCCAGTTCCGCGCGCAGCGCCTTCAGGGTGTCGCCGTGGCCGTCCCACGGTACGGCGACGATCACGATGTCGCTGCGGCGCGCGGCCTCGGCGTTGTCGGCGCCCTCGATGCCGTGGCCGAGTTCGGCGGCGGCGGCCCGGGCGCGGTCGGCGGCGCGGGAGCCGATGATCACCTTCTGGCCGGCCCGGGCCAGCCGGTAGGCGAGGCCCTTGCCCTGGGGACCGGTGCCGCCGAGCACGCCGACGGTGTGTCCGGAGACGTCGGGCAGGTCCCAGGGGTCCTTGGCGGGGGCCTTCTGTGCGCTGTCGGTAGAGGTCATGGCCCGACTCTACGTCCGGGCCGGCCGGGGCACCGGCTCAGGTCAGCCGCCGTACCGGCACCCGGCGGAAGGTGATCGTCTCGTAGGTGCCGAAGTCGCCGGTCTCGTACAGCAGCCCGACCGTGTGCCGGTCGACGCGGACGAGGTCGGAGTAGCCGGCGGGCAGTCCGTCCACGGTGAAGGCCGCCCGCCAGGTGGTACCGCCGTCGCGGGAGACGCGGATCGTCATCACGGCGCGGGTGTTGCCGGGGTCGGCGGGGGCGGAGAACAGCAGCAGGTCGGGGTCGCGCAGCTGGAGGACGGCGGCCTCGCAGACGGGTGCGGTCAGCCCGGCCTGCGGGCGGAACGGCTTGACGAGCGTCCTGCCGCCGTCCGCGGAGTGGGCGTCGGCGCGGTTGCCGGGGGACGGGGAGTCGTTGCGGGTGTTGAGGTAGACGCGGCCGTCGGGGAGTTCGGCGGCGGTGGTCTCGTTGACGTTGACGTAGCCGTCGGTGTTGTCGTCCAGGTAGCCGAGGTACCAGGTCTCGCCCCGGTCGTCGCTGAGCAGGCAGTGCCCGCCGTTGTACTTGGCCTCGGCGCCGGTGTCGGTGCCGGCGGGCGGCAGGGTGTGGTTGGCGGGGACGAGGACGCGGCCGGTGGTCAGCTGGAGGGCGTGGCCGGGGGTGGTGGCGTACCAGCGCCAGCCCGGCTTCTTCACCTGGCCGGTGATCTCGCTGGGCGCGGACCAGGTCTCCCCGTCGTCGTCGCTGTGCTGGACCCACACCCGCCGCCCGTCGGCGTCCGGGACCTGTCCGCGCAGGATGGCGGCCTCGGTGGCCGAGGCGGCGGCGCGGACGTGGACGAGCAGGATGCGGCCGGTGTCGAGGACGACGGGGGCGGGGTTGCCGGCGAGGCCGGTGCCGTTGCTCGCGGCGACCTGGAGCGGGCCCCAGGTCCGGCCGCCGTCCGTGGACCGCTTCAGCACGATGTCGATGTGCCCGTGGTCGGCGGCGGAGGCGACCCGGCCCTCGCAGAAGGCGAGCAGGGTGCCGGACCGGCTCGCGACGACGGCGGGTATGCGGAAGCTCGCGTACCCCTCGCGGCCCGCGCGGAAGGGGACGGTCACGCCGGTCGGGGGGACGGTCACGTCGGTCATGGGGGCTCCTCGGTCGCGGGCGGCGCGCGGATGGGGGCGCGTACGGGCCGGGTACGGGTCGCTCGCGGGCCGCGTACGCGTCTCGTGCGCTTCCCGTACGGGCCGCCACTTCCCCGGGTCGGGCGAATTCCCGGTGAACTCCGGGTCACGAGTGGCCCGTTGCGGCAGGATTCGGCCACATGGACGCCGTACGGGTCGCATTGCTGCGGGAAGTGCTCGCCGGGACGGAGTGGCTGGGGGCCACCCGGAGGTTCGCGGGGGTGCTGCGCGGGTCGGTGGTGGCGCACGGGGGCGGGCTGCTGCTGGTGGGCACGCCGGAGTACGAGCCGTGGCACCTGGCCGCGCACCTGGTGGACGAGGCGGCCTGGTCGGGCACGCCGGAGCTGGCGCCGACGCTGGTGCGCCAGCACGCGCGCCCCTCGGATCCCGCGCATCTGGCGGTCGGGCCGGGCCGGATCTCGGCGGCGCGGCGCGGGGAGACCCTGCTGGTGGTGGCGCCGGAGGAACCGGCGCCGCTGCTGGAGCGGGTGCACGATGCCCGGCGGGCCGGGGTGACGGTGCTGGCGCTGGGCGGCACGGGCGGGGGTGAGCTGGCCGCGATGGCCCACGACACGCTGGCCGTGCCGGAGGGGGCGGAGCTGGACCTGGACAGCGTCCAGCACCTGGTGAGCGCGGCGGCCGGCGAGAACGCGGGGCCGCCCCGGTCCCGCCGGGGCTTCCGCGACCGCCTCTCCCGCCTGACGGAAGCCCTGACGGCACCGCCCCCCGCCCCCTGGTGACCTCGCCCGCCCGCGCGGCGCGGCCGCCTGGACCGGCCGGAGAAAAGCGGTTGCCGCGCCCCGGTGCGGGGCTCAGCATGCCTGGGTGACCCGCGCCCTGCTTCCCGACCTCGCTCCCTGGAACGCCTCCGCCGACTTCCGGCGGCTGTGGAAGTCCGGGCTGATCAGCAACTTCGGCAGCTTTCTGACGTTCGTCGCGCTGCCCGTCCAGCTGAAGGACCTGACGCAGTCCACCGCGGCCGTGGGCGCGATCGGTGCCGTGGAGCTGCTGCCGCTGATCGTGTGCGGTCTCTACGGCGGCGCCCTCGCCGACGCCCTGGACAAGCGCAAGCTGATCGTGTGGACGGAGGCCGGTCAGGGCCTGCTCAGCGCGGCCCTGCTGCTGAACGCCCTGCTCCCGCGCCCCGCCGTCTGGCCGCTGTACGCCGTCGCCGCCCTCTCCTCCGCCCTGGTCTCCGTGCAGCGCCCGGCGCTCGACTCGCTGTGGCCCCGGATCGTCGCCCATGACGACATGCCGGCCGCGGCCTCGCTGAACTCGCTGCGCTGGACCGTCGGCGGGGTGGCCGGCCCGGCGGTCGCGGGCGTGGTCGTCGCCTACGCGGGCCTCGGCTGGGCCTACGCCGCCGACCTGCTGACCTTCGCCGTCTCGCTGCTGTACGTCCTGCGCATCGCCCCCTCCCCCGCCGCCGAGGCGGCCGCGAGGCCGGATCTGCGGGCCGTTGCGCAGGGCGCCCGGTACGCGTGGAGCCGCAAGGAACTGCTCGGCACCTACGCCGTCGACCTCGCCGCGATGTTCCTGGCCATGCCGCTGGCGGTGCTGCCGTTCCTCGCCGACGACCTGGACGCCGAGTGGGCGCTGGGGCTGATGTACGCGAGCGTGCCGGCGGGGGCGCTGCTGGTGAGCCTGACCAGCGGCTGGGCCTCGCGGGTGCACCGGCACGGGCGGATGGTGGTGCTGTCGGCGGCCGGCTGGGGCCTGGCGGTCGCGGCGGCCGGGGTCTGCCGGAACGTGTGGCTGGTGCTGCTGTTCCTGACCGTCGGCGGCGGGTTCGACATGGTCAGCGGGGTGTTCCGGTCGGCCATGTGGAACCAGACGATCCCGGACGAGCTGCGCGGCCGGCTCGCCGGGATCGAGCTGCTGTCGTACTCGGTCGGCCCGCAGCTCGGCCAGGTCCGGGCCGGCGGGACGGCCGCCTGGGCGGGGGTGCGGGCCTCGGTGTGGTCCGGCGGGCTGGCGTGCGCGGGCGCGGTGGGGCTGCTGGCCCTGTGCCTGCCGGGGCTGATGACGTACGACGCGCGGACGAACGAGCACGCGGTGCGGATGCGGGAGCGGCGCGCCGCCGCCCCGCAGACCTGATCAGTCCTCGTCGGCCCGCTCGCCGGACGGCGCGTCGTGCCAGCGTGGGTCGTTCTCCCACTTCAGGTTGCGCTCGGCGGCGGTCTGCATCGCGTGCCGGGCCTCCTCGGGGGTGGCGTACGGCCCGAAGCGGTCCTTGCCCGGGCAGTCGGGGCCCTCCTCGACCTTCCCGTGCTCCAGGCAGTAGTACCACTCGCCCGGTTTGCCGGCCGTGCGCTTCTTGAACAGGGCCATCGACAGCTCCTCTCGCCACCGACATGTTCCCCCATGCCCGCTGGTTAGACTCGCTGGCATGTCTGGCCAGTCGCTGCTCGTACCAGGGGAGCTGTCTCCCACCCGTTCGGTTCCCGGAAACATCCGGCGCCCCGAGTACGTCGGCAAGCCCGCGCCGACGCCGTACACCGGGCCGGAGGTGCAGACGCCCGAGACCATCGAGGCGATGCGGATCGCCGGCCGGATCGCCGCGCAGGCGATGGCGGAGGCCGCGAAGATCATCGCGCCGGGGGTGACCACGGACCAGCTGGACAAGGTCGCCCACGAGTACATGTGCGACCACGGGGCCTACCCGTCCACGCTCGGCTACCGCGGTTTCCCGAAGTCGCTGTGCACGTCCGTCAACGAGGTCATCTGCCACGGCATCCCCGACTCGACGGTCCTCAGGGACGGCGACATCGTCAACCTGGACGTGACCGCGTACATCGGCGGGGTGCACGGTGACAACAACGCCACGTACCTGGTCGGCGACGTGGACGAGGAGTCGCGGCTGCTGGTGGAGCGCACCCGGGAGGCGCTGAACCGGGCGATCAAGGCGGTGCGGCCGGGCCGGCAGATCAATGTCATCGGCCGGGTCATCGAGTCGTACGCCAAGCGCTTCGGCTACGGCGTGGTACGGGACTTCACCGGGCACGGCATCAACACGTCGTTCCACTCCGGGCTGATCATCCCGCACTACGACAGCCCGCACGCGACGACGGTGATGCAGCCGGGGATGACGTTCACGATCGAGCCGATGCTGACGCTGGGCACCCACGAGTACGAGATGTGGGACGACGGCTGGACGGTCGTGACGAAGGACCGCAGGCGCACCGCCCAGTTCGAGCACACCCTGGTGGTCACGGACACCGGCGCGGACATCCTGACCCTCCCCTGAGACCGGGTCCCCCTGGCCGGGTGCGGGAGGGGGACCCGGGTCGCGTCAGAACAGGTCGGTGCAGTGGGCGCCACCCCAGAAGATCTTGTTCTCCAACGAGGAGAGCCCGCCGAAGTAGGGGCTGCAGACCGCGTCGTCGTCCTTGTGGTCATCGTAGGTGCCGGCGGCTGCCGTCGACGCGCCGGCGCCGGCCAGGGCGACGGCGAGGACGGTCGCGGCCAGAACGGATCTGATGCGCATGGTGCTCCTCTCGGGAGGCTGAGTGGTCAGCCCAGAGGTCCCCGTTCGTCCTCGCCCGCACACTCGGTTCCACCCGGACGGCACGCGGCCGGTCACCCGGACGCCCGCAGGCGTCAGCGCTCCAGGTTGACCCGGCCGCCGACCTCGATCCAGCCGTGCGGCTGGGGCGCGGTCAGGATCTGCGAGCCGCGGCCCTGGGTGATGTTCAGGGCCCGGCCGAGCAGGTCCGTGAGCAGCAGTGCCGCGGCGCCGGTGGCCTCGTCCTCGTCGATGCCGTCGTCCCGCCCCGGGAAGGCACGGGCGCGGACCCGGCCGGCCGCCTCGTCCTCCCAGGCCCAGGCGTAAACCCACTCCCCCGGCGGCGGTACGTCGAGCGCGTCCACCTCGGCGGCGCTCAAATACCGGCGCAGGGTGCGCGGCGGCGCCCACTCCGGGCGGGCCTCGATCCAGCTGAACTCGCCGTCCTGCCGGGCCCCGACGACACCGGCGGGGGTGACGAGCTCGGGCACGTCGAGCAGCCAGGCGGTGCCCACGCAGGGGTGGCCGGCGAAGGGCAGGCGCAGGGCGGGCGTATAGATGTCGATCGCCCCGCGCTCGGGGTCGTCCACGAACACGGTCTCGCTGAAGCCGAGTTTTCCGGCGAGTGCCTGCCGGTCCTCCCGCTCGGGCAGCACCGAGCCGTCGCGGACGACACCCAGTTCGTTGCCGTAGCCGCCGTCCGGCCCGCAGAAGACGCGGAGTACGTCGTAGTCGGTCACCCGGGCATTGAAGCATCGCCGCGCCCGCCGGGAACCGCACCGGGCGTTTTGACCCTCCCTTTGCCGTCGCGTGATGTCTGCTTTGTGGCACCGCAACCAAGTCGTGTCTGTGCGCCCGCTGTGAGAGCCGAATCACCGAACGCACGGGGACGGCCGTGGTAAGCCTCGGGTAAGTTAGGGCAGCCTCACCATACGAATCGCCTTGGAGCCTGCATGCGAGCCGTCCGACTGACCGTCACCGCCGCCGTGACCGCGGCCGCTCTGACCGCCCTTTCGGCGTGCACCTCGAAGAGCGACGCCGAGGACGGTGACGCCATCCAGGTCACCGCGGCCGACTCCACGTGCGACACCTCCAGCAAGTCCGTACCGGCCGGCCAGGTCACGCTGAAGATCGAGAACAAGGGTTCGCGGGCGACCGAGGTCGAGATCCTCTTCCCGGACGACCGGATCGTCTCCGAGAAGGAGAACATCGGACCGGGCACCAAGTACACGCTCACCGCCGAGGTGAAGGCCGGCTCCTACGAGATCGCCTGCCGGCCCGGCATGAAGGGCCACGGCGTCCGGCAGAAGCTGACCGTGACCGGCGCCGGCGCCGGCGCCAAGCGCGACCCGAGGCTGGACGCGGCCGTCGCCCAGTACCGCACGTACGCCCAGGACCAGGCCGACGAGACGCTGCCGAAGGCCGAGGCGTTCGCGAAGGCCGTCCAGGACGGCGACCTGGAGGCGGCGAAGAAGGCCTACGGCCTGTCCCGGCTCGGCTGGGAGCGCACCGAGCCGGTCGCCGAGTCCTTCGGTGACATCGACCCGAAGGTGGACGTCCGCGAGGACGGCCTGGAGCCCGGGCAGAAGTGGACCGGCTGGCACCGGCTGGAGAAGGCCCTCTGGCACGACAAGAAGATCGGCGCCGAGGAGAAGGCCCTCGCCGGCCGGCTGGTCACGGACCTGAAGGACTGGCAGAAGCGGGTCGGCAAGGCCGAGATCACCCCGACCTCCATGGCCAACGGTGCCAAGGAGCTGCTGGACGAGGTCGCCACCGGCAAGGTCACCGGCGAGGAGGACCGCTACGCCCACACCGACCTCGTCGACTTCAAGGGCAACGTCGAGGGCGCGCAGAAGGCCTACGAGCTGCTGAAGCCGGTCGCCGCGAAGAACGACCCCGCGCTGACGAAGGAACTGGACAAGCAGTTCGCCGCGCTGGACGCGCTGCTCGACAAGTACCGCTCGGACAAGGCGTCGTACGACTTCGTCTCCTACGACAAGGTCGGCAAGGACCAGCGCAAGGAGCTGTCGGACGCGGTGAACGCGCTCGCCGAGCCGCTGTCCAAGCTCGCCGCCGCGGTCGTGAAGTAAGGCAAGGGGAGGGCCATGACCGAGACCCAGGGGAGCAATCCGTCGCGCCGGGCGCTGATCGGCTGGGGCGGTGCCGGGCTCGCGCTCGGGGCCGCCGTGGCCGGCGGGGCCGTGGCGATGGCCCAGTCGGGCGAGGACGCGGGCCCGGTGGCCGACGGGACGGGCGGCGCGGTGGAGTTCCACGGCGCCCACCAGGCCGGCATCGCCACCCCGGTGCAGGACCGGCTGCACTTCGCGGCGTTCGACGTGAAGACCGACGACCGCGAGGCGTTCGTCCAGCTGCTCAAGGACTGGACCGAGGCCGCCCGCCGGATGACCGCGGGCAAGCCGGTCGGCGAGGGTGCCTACGGCGGGCTCGCCGAGGCACCGCCGGACGACACCGGCGAGGCGCTCGGGCTCAAGCCGTCCCGGCTGACGCTGACCATCGGCTTCGGGCCCTCGCTGTTCGACAGGTTCGGACTGACGGACCAGCGGCCCGCCGCCCTGGCCGACCTGCCCAAGTTCCCCGGGGACAACCTGGAGCGCTCCCGCACCGGCGGCGACCTGTGCGTCCAGGCCTGCGCCGACGACCCGCAGGTGGCCGTGCACGCCATCCGCAACCTGGCCCGCATCGGCTTCGGCAAGGTGGCCGTGCGCTGGTCCCAGCTCGGCTTCGGCAAGACCTCCTCCACCACGCCGGGCGCGCAGACCCCGCGCAACCTCTTCGGCTTCAAGGACGGCACCCGCAACATCGCGGGCACCGAGACCGACCGGCTGGACCAGCACGTCTGGGTCGGCGCCGGGGACGGCCCGGACTGGATGACCGGAGGGTCGTACCTGGTCGCCCGGCGGATCCGGATGAACATCGAGACCTGGGACCGGACCTCGCTCCAGGAGCAGGAGGACGTGTTCGGCCGGGACAAGCGCGAGGGCGCCCCGGTCGGCAAGGCCAAGGAGCACGACGAGCCGTTCCTGAAGGCGATGAAGCCGGACGCGCACGTACGGCTCGCGCACCCGGACTCCAACGGCGGGATCACCATCCTGCGCCGGGGTTACTCCTTCACCGACGGCACCGACGGCCTCGGCCGGCTCGACGCGGGCCTGTTCTTCCTCGCCTACCAGCGGGACGTGCGCAAGGGCTTCATCCCGCTCCAGCGCAAGCTGGCGGCGCACGACGCGCTCAACGAGTACATCCAGCACGTGGGTTCGGCGGTCTTCGCGATCCCGCCCGGCGTCCGGGACTCCGGCGACTGGTGGGGCCGGACGCTGTTCTCGAAGGAGGCGTAGCCCGTGTTCTCCAACTACCTGATCGGCCTGCGGGAGGGACTGGAGGCGTCGCTCGTCGTCTGCATCCTGATCGCCTACCTGGTCAAGACCGGCCGCCGGGACGCCATCAAGCCCATCTGGGCCGGCATCGGCGTGGCCATCGCCATCGCCATGGGCTTCGGCTGCGCCCTGGAGTTCGGCTCCCAGGAGCTGACCTTCAAGGCACAGGAGGCGCTCGGCGGCTCCCTGTCGATCATCGCCGTGGGCCTGGTGACCTGGATGGTGTTCTGGATGCGGCGCACCGCCCGGAACATGCGGTCGGAGCTGCACGGCAAGCTCGACGCGGCCCTCAAGCTCGGCACCGGCGCGCTGGTCGCCACCGCGTTCCTCGCCGTGGGCCGGGAGGGCCTGGAGACCGCGCTGTTCGTGTGGGCCTCGGTGCACGCGGCCTCCGACGGCACCCCGCGCCCGCTGGTCGGGGTCGCCCTGGGCCTGGCCACGGCGGTGCTCCTGGGCTGGCTGTTCTACCGGGGCGCGCTGAAGATCAACCTGGCGAAGTTCTTCACCTGGACCGGCGGCATGCTGGTCGTGGTCGCGGCGGGCGTGCTGGCGTACGGCTTCCACGACCTCCAGGAGGCCGACTGGGTGCCGGGCCTGAACGACCTGGCGTTCGACATCAGCGGCGCCATCCCGCCGGACAGCTGGTACGGCACGCTGCTGAAGGGCGTGTTCAACTTCCAGCCGGATCCGACGGTCGTCCAGATCACGGTGTGGGCGCTGTATCTGGTCCCGGTGCTCGGGCTGTTCCTCTCCCCGGTAGGGTTCGCCTCCGGGAAGGGGAAGGTGAAGGAGCCCGATGACCAGGGAACGCAGTCCTCGGCGGCCTCGCAGGCGTGACCGGAACGCACTCATGGCGGCCGCGCTGACCGCTTTGTCGCTGACGGTGAGCGGATGCGTGGTGGTGCACGGGGAACGCGAGGTGCTCCCCGCCGCCACCCGCGCCGAGGCCGTCAGGGCCGTCACCGCGTTCACGGACGCGTACAACAAGGCCGACAAGGCCTACGACAGCTCCGTGGACGCCCCCTATGTCACCGGCGCCCTCGCCGACATCGACTCCGCCCGGCTGAAGGCGGGGCACGTCAACAACCCCTCCGGCAACCCGGCGCACACCCCGCTGACCCTGACGGACGTCAAGATCACGATCCCGAAGAAGGCCGGCTGGCCCCGCTGGTTCGTGGCCGACGCCCGGGGCAACAAGGGCGGTGACGTCCGCTGGGTGCTCGTGTTCACCCGGGGCGACCTCGCAGAGCGGTGGCGGGTGGCCTATCTGACCCTCATGGTGCCCGGGACCGTTCCGGAGTTCGAGAAGGACGCGGACGGCTGGGCCGAGGCCGTGCCCGCCGACGCCGGCGGGCTGGCCGTCAGGCCCGACGCGTTGAGCAAGACGTACGCGACGTACCTGAAGGACGGCGGGAAGGCCTTCGCGGACGGCCGCGACACCAGCGGGCTGCGCGCGGCCCGGAAGAAGGAGGCCGAGAAGCCCGGCCTGGTCCGGCAGTTCATCGACGAACCCCTCGCCCACGGTGCCTACGCCCCGCTCGCGCTGCGCACGGCGGACGGCGGAGCGCTGGTGTTCTTCACCACGCACCACTACGAGAAGCGGACCGCCGCCACCGGCACGACCCTGCTGATCCCCAACAAGGACGTACGCGCCCTGGTCAAGGGCGAGGTGAAGCAGTCCCTGACGATGGAGTCCATCGCCAACGAGGTCGTGCTCGACCCGGCCGGCGGCGGTCCGGTACGGATGCTGGGCCGGGTACAGGGACTGACGTCCGCACAGGGCGGCTGAACCCCGGCGTCCCGGACGACGGAGCCGGCGGGGGCGGGCTGGCGGGGTCGGCCGGGGCGGGTCAGTGGAGACCGCCAGGGCGGCGGTTGGCGGGTCGGCCGGGAGGCCGGGGGCGGTCGGCCGAGTCGGCCAAGTCGGACTTGCGGTGAAGTCGACCGGGGTCGGTCGGTCACGACGGCCGGGAGGCCGGTCAGCGGCGACAGCCCGGAGTCGGTCGACGGTGACGGCCGGAAGTCGATTGGCGGAGTCGGCCGGGACCGGTCAGCGGAGACCGCCAGCGCGGCGGTCGGCGGGTCGGCCGGAAGACCGGGGCGATCGGCCGAACCAGCCGGGCGGCGAAATCGACCGGGACCCGCCGGGCAAGACAGCCGGAACGCCGACCAGCGAAGACAGCCCGACGTCGATCGACAGCGACAGCCGCAAGTCGATTGGCGGAGTCGGCCGGGACCGGTCAGCGGAGACCGCCAGCGCGGCGGTCGGCGCGTCGGCCGGGAGACCGAGGCGATCGGCCGAACCAGCCGGGCGGCGAAATCGACCGGGACCCGCCGGGCAAGACAGCCGGAACGCCGACCAGCGAAGACAGCCCGACGTCGATCGACAGCGACAGCCGCAAGTCGATTGGCGGAGTCGGCCGGGACCGGTCAGCGGAGACCGCCAGCGCGGCGGTCGGCGCGTCGGCCGGAAGACCGGGGCGATCGGCCGAACCAGCCGGGCGGCGAAATCGACCGGGACCCGCCGGGCAAGACAGCCGGAACGCCGACCAGCGAAGACAGCCCGACGTCGATCGACAGCGACAACCGGAAGCCGGTTGGCGGAGTCGGCCGGGACCGGTCGACAACGACAGGCGGGGCCCATCGGTCACGACGGCCGGGAGGCCGGTCGACGGGGGCAGCGGAGGGGCCGGTCGACGGGGGCAGGTCGGTCAAGGCGGCCGGGAGGGCAGTCGGCGGTGACGGTCGAGGCCCGTCGGTCAAGGCGGCCGGGGGCGGTCAGTGGCGCAGGGGCCAGGCCGCGCCCGGGTGGTCGGCCTCGGCGCCGTGCCGGGCGCAGGCGTCGGTGAGCGCCTCCAGCAGGCTCAGCGGGTCGGGCAGCGCGTGCTCCGGGCCGCGCACCCAGCGCACCCGCTGGCCGTCGTCGCCGGGCAGCCGGGCGGGCGGTACGAGGACGTAGGAGCCCCGGCAGTGCCAGCGCAGGCCGGGGTGCTCGTCCATCGTCTCGGGGTGGCAGTCCAGCTCGCAGGGCCACCACTCGTCCTCGTCCTGGGGGGTGCCCCGGGTGAGGGTGAAGAACAGCATGCGGCCGTCGTCGCTCTCGGCGACCGGACCGACCTCGATCCCGGCGCCGAGCAGCCGCTCCAGGGCCTCCCGGCCGGCCTCCAGGGGCACGTCGAGCACGTCGTGCACCATGCCGGTGGCGGTGATGAAGTTCGCCTGCGGCTGGTGCCGGGCCCAGCGCTCGATCTGGGCGCGGTCGGTGGTGGACTGCGTCTGCCAGGCGAACGACACCGGGTGCCGGGCCGGGGTGGGACAGCCGACCCGGTCGCAGGAACAGCGGTAGCCCGGCGCGGGGTGCGCGGCCGGGGCGAGCGGCAGACCCGCGCCGGCGGCGGCGAGCAGCAGGGCCTCGCGGCCACCGTCGTCGGCGGCGCCCTCCTTCGGGCGGCGTCCGCGCAGCCACTGGGAGAGTTTGCCCTGCCGGCCGGGCCGGCTGCCGAACGTCCCGCTCATCTATCCCCTCGCCTCGCTGGTGTAGCGGACAGCATGCCTTATCGTCCCATCTTCGCGTGGACCGGGGGGCCGGCGCAGGCGAGTGGCCGGCCGTCACCGGCAGGGGGGTGGGCGGTCAACGCGGGGCCAGGCCGTACAGCGCGTAGTCGACCAGGGTGTCCGTGTAGTCGTAGGTGATCGGACCGGTGTGCTGGAGCCAGCGCTGGGCGAGCGGCGAGACGAACAGCTCCAGGGCGATCCGGGGGTCCACGTCGGGTCGTACGTGCCCGGCGTCCTGCGCGGAACGCAGCCGGGCGACGTACAGCTGGAGCTGCGGTTGGAGGAGCCGGTCCACGAAGACGCGGCCGAGCTGGTCGTTGACGACGCCTTCCGCGGCCAGCGCCCGCGCGGGCACGTCGAAGCGGGGGTCGAGCAGCTCGTCCACGGTGGCCCGCAGCACCGCCTTGAGGTCGGCGGCCAGGTCGCCGGTGTCCGGCACGGCGGCGGTCTCGTCCCCCGCCGTCTCGTGCCCGGCCTCGCGGGCCGTCTGTTCGGCGAGGTCCAGGAATGCCTCGAGCAGGACATCCGCCTTCGAGGACCACCAGCGGTAGATGGTCTGCTTGCCGACCCCGGCGCGGGCGGCGATGGCTTCCACGGTGGTCTTCGGGTAGCCGACCTCGGCGACCAGGGAGAGGGCGGCGGCGTAGATCGCCCGGCGGGACTTCTCGCTGCGGCGGGTGGCGTCGGGGGCGGGCTTGGGGACCATGGGACCGAAAGTAACAAGCCAGGGCGGCGGGCTACGACGCGGAGTCGTCCGGCGGCCAGGCGTCGCCCCAGTCGGCGTCCCGGGCGGCCTTGTACAGGTCGCCGTGGCGCTTGGTGACCGTGCTGCGGCGCAGCCGCTCGTCGGCCTCGCACAGGTCGAGCAGTACCTGCCCCTTGCGGATCTGCGGGCGCCGGACCACCCGGGCGGGGGCCGGTTGGGCGGGCAGCCGGGTGGCGGCGACGTAGGAGAACTTCTCGTCCTCGTACGCCAGTGAACCGCCCTTGACCTGGCGGTGCAGGGAGGAGCGGCCGACCCGGGCGGAGAAGTGGCACCAGTCGGTGCCGGGCGCGATGGGGCAGGCGGCGCTGTGCGGGCAGGGCGCGGCGATCCGGAAGCCGGCCCGGACCAGCCGGTCGCGGGCCTCGATGACGCGGGCGTAGCCGGCCGGGGTGCCGGCCTCGACGATCACCACGGTGCGGGCGGCGCGGGCGGCGGCGTCGACGAGGGCGGCGCGGTCGGGCTCGGCGAGTTCGTTGAGCACGTACGACACCGTGACCAGGTCGGTGTCGTCCAGGGTGAGGTCCGCGCCGATCCGGGCGCGCCGCCAGCGGGCGCCCTGGAGGGCCGGGTGGGCGGCGGCCAGTTGCCGGCCGAGGGCGAGGGCGGGTTCGGCCCAGTCCAGCACGGTGACGGCGCGCTCGCCGGGCCAGGTGCTCTGGACGGCCCAGGTGGCGGCGCCGGTGCCGCCGCCGACGTCGGTGTGGCCGGCGGGGGTCCAGCCGGGGACGGCGTCGGCGAGGGCGGCGAGAGCGGCGCGGACCGCCTCGAAGGTGGCCGGCATGCGGTAGGCGGCGTACGCGGCCACGTCGGCGCGGTCGCGCAGGATCGGCGCGTGGGTGGGGGTGTCGCCGCGGTAGCTGGCGATCAGGCGGTCGACGGCGGCGGCCACCTCCCTGGGGGGCAGGCCGTCCAGCAGGTCGGCCAGGGCCGTGCGCAGGGGGTCGTTCACCCGGCGATTCTATGGCGCCCGGCGCCTGCCTCGTTCCGGCCCGCCCGTCCGCCCGGTCCGACCTGCCCGTCCGCCCGGTCCGACCTGCCCGTCCGCCCGGTCCGACCCGCCCGTCCGCCCGGTCCGACCGGTCCGGAGGCGTCCTCTCGCCCGGACCGGCCGGCCCGGAGGCGCCCTCTCGCCCGGGTCAGATCACCGCTCTCGCCAGTCTGGTCGCCAGGGCCGCTCGCGGGGCGCTGTCGGGTGGGCGGCGGCGGGGGTGGACCCTGTTGGCCAGGAGGATCAGGAAGGTGTCGGTAGCCGGGTCCAGGATCAGGGACGTGCCGGTGAAGCCGGTGTGGCCCGCGGCGCCGCGGCCCGCCAGTTCGCCCATGAACCACGGCTGGTCCAGCAGGAAGCCCAGGCCGGGCGGGGTGAACAGCAGCTCCACGTAGTCGGGGCCGAGGATGCGCGCGGGGCCGTAGGAGCCGCCGGCGAGCAGGGCGCGGCAGAAGACGGCCAGGTCGGGCCCGGTGGAGAACAGTCCCGCGTGTCCGGCGATCCCGCCGAGCGCCCAGGCGTTCTCGTCGTGGACGATGCCCCGCAGCATCCCCCGATCGGCCTTGGCCCACGGCCGCCGCTGGTCCTCGGTGGCCGCGGCGCCGGCGCAGGGCCCGAAGCCGGTGGCGGTCATGCCGAGCGGCCGGGTGATGCCGTCCCGCACCAGGACGTCCAGCCGGCGGCCGGTGATCCGCTCCAGGACGGCTTGGAGCAGCAGCGTGTTCAGGTCCGAGTAGCGGTACGTGCCCGGCTCGTTCGCCGGTGCCTCGGCGCGCAGCAGGTCCAGCCGGGAGGCGTGGTCCGGGCAGTCGTACAGCGGCAGTTCCGGGCGCAGCCCGGAGGTGTGGGTGAGCAACTGCCGTACGGTGACGCCGTGTCGGGCCGCGGCGTGGAAGTCGGGCAGGTAGTCGCCCACCCGGGCGTCGATGCCGAGGGTGCCCCGCTCGATCTGCTGCACGGCGGCGACCGCGGTGAACAGTTTGGTCAGGGAGGCCAGGTCGAAGCGGGTGTCGAGGGTGGCCGGGACCCGTTCGGGGGCCGGCAGCTCGACGCCGGTGCCGGTCTCGGGGTCGCAGCCGGCGTAGCGGACCGCCCAGCCGGCGGCCTCGGCCACGGCGATCACGGGTCCGCGGCCGGCCAGCACGACGGCGCCGGCCGCCCAGGGGCGCTCACCGGCGGTGAGGGCGTGCGTCTCGGCGACCAGGCGCCCCAGCTCGACGGGGTCGAGCCCGGCGCGTTCCGGTGTGCCGGCGCGCAGTCTCGGTGCGCTCAGCTCGTCTCTCCCTCCGCGTGCGCACGGGTGGCCTCCCGCGCCCTCCAGGGACGGCACAGTCCCACGAAGCAGGCCGCCGCGACCAGTGCTCCGGCCAGCTGGACCACGGCCATGGGCACGGCGGTGTGCTCCCCGGCGACGCCGACGAGCGGGGAGGCCACCGCGCCGACGAGGAAGGAGGCGGTGCCGAGCAGCGCGGAGGCGGAGCCGGCGGCGTGCCGGACCCGCAGCAGGGCGAGGGACTGGGCGTTGGGCAGGGTGACGCCCATCGCCGACATCAGGACGAACAGGGCGGCGGCGACGGGGACCAGTCCGGTGTCGCCGAGGGCGCCGGTGGCCATCAGCAGCAGGGCGGTCGCGGCGAGGGTGATCACCGCGAGGCCGGCCGCGAACACCTTCTCCAGGCCGACCCGGCCGACCAGCAGCTTTCCGTTGAGCTGCCCGGCGAGCACCAGGCCGACCGAGTTGAGGCCGAACAGCAGGCTGAAGGTCTGCGGGGAGGCTCCGTAGATCTCCTGGATGACGAACGGGGAGGCGGATATGTAGGCGAACAGCGCGGCGAAGGCGAAGCCGCCGGCGAGCATGTAGCCGGTGAAGGGCAGGTCGGCGAGGAGGCCGCGCATCGCGCGCAGGGTCTCGCGCAGCCCGCCGCGGTGCCGTTCGGCGGGCGGCAGGGTCTCCGGCAGCCGCAGCCAGACCAGGGTGGTGAGCAGCGCGCCGATCACCGTGAGCACGACGAACACGCCCCGCCAGTCCGTCACCCGCAGGATCTGCCCGCCGACGAGCGGTGCCACGACGGGCGCGACCCCGGAGATCAGCATCAGGGTGGAGAAGAAGCGGGCCATGGCGACGCCGTCGTACAGGTCGCGTACGACGGCCCGGGCGATGACCACCCCGGCCGCGCCGGCCAGGCCCTGCACCAGCCGGAACGCGATCAGCGTCTCGACGGTGGGCGCGAGGGCGCACAGGGCGGTGGCGGCCAGGTAGACGATGAGCCCGGCGCGCAGCGGGCGGCGGCGGCCCCAGCGGTCGCTGAGCGGGCCGACGATCAGCTGCCCCAGCGCGAGTCCGGCCACGCAGGCGGTCAGGGTGAGCTGCACGGTGACGGCGGGGGCGGCCAGGGAGCGGGTGACCTGCGGCAGTGCGGGCAGGTACATGTCCATCGCGAGCGGGGCGGTCGCGGTGAGGGTGCCGAGGAGGAGGGTGACGAGGGGGCCGGGGCGGCCCGGGGCGCCGGCCGGCGGTGGCGCGGTCGCGGAGTGATGGTCCCGTTCCGGCGTCGGTGTCGCCGCGTGCTCCGGCATCTGCCCCTCCCCTGTCCGTGCCGTGGGTCCCTCCGGCACCGGTGTCCCTGACATCGGTGTCACCGACCCGACCGGCACCTATGCTCTCAGCTCGTACAGACTGCCGAGGCACACACGAGCGAGGGCGGGGCGGCGATGGCGGAACAGAGCGTGCGGTGGGGGATCCTGGCGACCGGCGGGATCGCGGCGGCGTTCGCGGCGGATCTGGTGGATCTCCCGGACGCGGAGATCGCGGCGGTGGCCTCGCGCCGGCGGGAGTCGGCCGAGGCGTTCGCCGAGCGGTTCGGGGCCGAACGGGCCTACGGCGACTGGGAGTCGCTGGCCGCCGACGAGGACGTGGACGTCGTCTACGTCGCCACCCCGCACTCGGCGCACCGGGCGGCGGCCGGGCTGTGCCTGGCGGCGGGCCGGAACGTGCTGTGCGAGAAGCCGTTCACGCTGAACCTGCGCGAGGCGGAGGAACTCGTCGCGCTGGCCCGGGAGCACGGCCGCTTCCTGATGGAGGCGATGTGGATGTACTGCAATCCGCTGGTCCGGCGGCTGAAGGCGCTGGTGGCGGACGGGGCGATCGGCGACGTGCGCACCGTGCAGGCGGACTTCGGGATCGCCGGGCCGTTCCCCGCCGGGCACCGGCTGCGCGACCCGGCACTGGGCGGCGGGGCGCTGCTGGACCTGGGGGTGTACCCGGTGGCGTTCGCTCAGCTGCTGCTCGGTGAGCCGGACGGCATCACCGCGAGCGCGGTGCTCTCGCCCGAGGGCGTCGACCTCCAGACGGGGGCCGTGCTGTCCTGGGAGAGCGGCGCGCTGGCCGCGCTGCACTGCTCGATCACCGGCGGTACGGGGGTCACCGCGTCGGTCACCGGCACGCGCGGGCGGATCGACGTGCCGTCCGGGTTCTTCCACCCGGAGCGGTTCGTGCTGCACCGGGAGGGCCGGGACCCCGAGGAGTTCGCCGCCGACCCCGCCGACGGGCCGCGCACCAGCCTGCGGCACGAGGCGCGGGAGGTCATGCGGGCGCTGCGGGCGGGCGAGAAGGAGTCGCCGCTGGTGCCGCTGGAGGGCACGCTCGCGGTGATGCGCACGCTGGACGCGGTGCGGGAGCGGGTGGGGGTGCGGTATCCCGGGGACGCGGAGCCGGTGGGCGTCTGAAGCTGTGGGCGTCTGAGCCGGTGGGCGTCCAGGCGTACGGCGGGCGGTCCGTCCGCGCCGGGCAACCGTACGGCGGGCCGCCCGTTCTCGCTCGGCAACCGTATGGCGGACAGCGGATTCCGCATGACGGACTCTCCGCCTACGCTGCGGAGGCATGACTGACAGGAACTCGAAGATCGCGGTGGTGACCGGGGCCGGGTCCGGCATCGGGCGGGCCGTCGCCGTGGAACTGCTGCGCGCCGGCTGGTCCGTGGCGCTGGCCGGCCGGCGGGCCGAGCCGCTGGCGCAGACGGCGGCGCTGGTGCCGGAGGCGGCCTCGCTCGCCGTGCCCGCCGACGTGTCCCGGCCCGAGGACGTGGACGCGCTGTTCACGGCGGTCGTGGAGCGGTTCGGCCGGGTGGACCTGCTGTTCAACAACGCGGGCACCTTCGGGCCCGGCGGGGTCCCGGTGGAGGAACTGTCGTACGACGCCTGGCGGCACGTGGTGGACACCAACCTCAACGGGGCGTTCCTGTGCGCGCAGGCCGCCTACCGGCGGATGAAGGAGCAGGACCCGCGGGGCGGCCGGATCATCAACAACGGTTCCATCTCGGCGCACACGCCCCGCCCGCACTCGGTCGCCTACACCGCGACCAAGCACGCGCTGACCGGCCTCACCAAGTCGCTTTCCCTGGACGGGCGGCCGTACGGCATCGCGGTCGGCCAGATCGACATCGGCAACGCGGCGACCGACATGACGGCGCGGATGCAGACGGGTGCACTCCAGGCAAACGGGGAGGTCGCCCCGGAACCGGTGATGGACGTGGCCGATGTGGCGCGCACGGTACGGCACATGGCGGAGCTGCCGCTGGAGGCGAACGTGCAGTTCGCGACGGTGCTGGCGACGACGATGCCGTACATCGGACGGGGCTGAGCCGCGCCCGGCCGCACGCGCGGGCGGGGCTGGGGCCGCCGCGGTATTGCCGCTCGTCATGGACGTGTGCTCAACTTTTCTCCACCGGAGCTTCACAGTTGGGGGACGAGGGTTCCGCGAGCCACTCCGAGGGGGAGACGGCGGCCGTTCCACCGGACCGCACCAGGGGGGACGTGCCTCGCGCCACCGCGAGGCCGGACCGGCCGGGGAACGGCCGCCGCATACGCGCGCGGCGCATCAGCGCCGTCGCCCTCCCGCACGGCCGGTGCGGGTCGCCCACAGGCGGCCGCGAGCGCTCAGTCCCGCCTCTCCCCCGCCCGCTCGGTCCCCTCGCCGTCACCGGCCGTCGCCGCGCGGGTCCGGCGGCGGCGCAGGGCCCAGACGCCCGCGCCCAGGAGGGCGAGCGCGCCGGCGCCGGCCGCCGCGACGGGGCCGGCGGAGCCTTTGCCGCCGAGGGCCGCCGTGCCGGGGGCGCCGGCCGCCGCGCGCACCGCCTGCCGCCCGGGTGCCGGGCTCGCGCTCGCCCCGCCCTCGCTGAGCGGGGTGACCAGCGTGCCGACGGCCCGGGCCGCCCGCCCGTGGGTGAAGCCCCAGTCGAGCAGCGCGGCGGTCTCCTCGTAGACGGCGTTGCCGCCGGACTCGGGATGCATCACGGTCACCAGCAGGGTGCGTCCGCCACGGGTGGCCGCGCCGGTGAAGGTGTTCCCGGCGTGGCTGGTGTAGCCGTTCTTCACACCGATCAGGCCGTCGTACGTCTTCAGGCCCCATGCTCCGGTCAGCAGGCGGTCGGTGTTCTGGATCTGGAACGTCTTCTTGCCGCCCGCCGGGAAGTCGGCCGTCCTGGTGCCGCAGTAGCCCCGGAAGTCGGCGTCCTTCAGCCCGTGGCGGGCGAAGAGGGTGAGGTCGTACGCCGAGGAGAGCTGCCCCTTGTGGTCGAAGCCGTCGGGGCTCACCACATGGGTGTCCAGGGCTTGCAGGTCCGCGGCCTTGGCCTGCATCTCGGCGACGGTCCTGGCGATGCCGCCGTTCATGTGGGACAGCACGTGCACGGCGTCGTTGCCGGAGCGCAGGAAGACGCCCTGCCACAACTGGTCGACGGTGTAGGTGATGCCGGGCTTGATGCCGACGAGGCTGGAGCCGGCCGGGACGTCGGCGAGGTCGGCGTCGGTGACCTTGTACCGGCGGGCGCGGTCGAACTTCTTCAGCACGGTGTCCGCGAACAGCATCTTCAGCGTGGACGCGGGCGCGAGCCGCCGGTGCGCGTCGAACGAGGCGAGCACCTCCCCGCTCGCGCAGTCGGCGACCAGCCAGGCGCGCGCGGTGAGCTTCTTGGGCAGTCCCGAGGCGCCGCGCACCTGGACGCCGGTACGGGCCAGACGTTCGCCCCCGACGACCGGGGTGGCCGCGGCGGCGTCGGTGACCGTGGACAGGGGCAGGGCGGCGGCCGTCAGCCCGAGGACGGCCCGCCGGCTGAGCCGGGAACATTCACGCACCCGGGGACCGTACACCGCGCCGTGCGGGCGATATGCGATCGGAGGGGCGTACGGACCGGATCACGCCGCGGACGTGCCCGCCGCTGCCCGGCCGTGGGCACCCGCGAGCACGGCACGCACGAACCCCTCGTGCGCGCCCTGGAGTTGGACGGCCCGCTCACAGACCGGCGGTGAGCGGCACGCCCGCGCACCGGGCACCGGCCCCTTGGCCCCCCGAAGACACGGGCGGGGCCCGAAGGACAGGGTCACCGAGCCTGCCGGGACGAGCAGCAGAAGCGGGCGACCGAGTCACCGGGCCCGGCCAGCCAGGAAGCCGAGCCCCACCGGCCAGTTCACCCAAGCCGGCCGAGCCGCACCTCCGAACCGGACCGACCAAGCCACCCAGGCCAGACGGCCAGGTCACCGACGCCGCTCCCCCAGGGTCGCCGAGCCTGACCGGCCGGGTCGCCGAGCCCGACCGGCCGGGACACCGAGCCCAGCCAGCCAGGAAGCCGAGCCCCACCGGCCAGTTCACCCAAGCCGGCCGACCGGAACGGCTCACCAAGCTCGACGAGCCGGAGTCCAGCCCGATCAGCCAAACCACCCAAGCCGGCCAAGCCGCGCCTCCATGCCCCACCAGCCAAGCCACCCAGGCCAGACGACCAAGCCACCGACGCCGCTCCCCCAGGGTCACCAAGCCCGACCGGCCGGGACACCGAGCCCAGCCAGCCAGGAAGTCGAGCCCCACCGGCCAGTTCGCCCAAGCCGGACAAGCCGCGCCTCCGCGCCCCACCGGCCAAGCCACCCAAGCCGGGCGAGCCGCGCCTCCGCGCCCGAGCGGCCAGGGACGCCGCGCCCGACCGGCCCAGTCGCCCAAGCCGGACGGCCGGGGCGCCGAGGAGCCGGGTCAGTTCTGCCGCGCCCCGGGGCCGCCACCCGAACGGCGGTCAGGAGGGGCCGGACGGGGTCGCGGGTGCGAGGGTGGGGTCATGGGGTCCGGAGCGGGGGCTCCGGGAGGGAGCCACCCGGGGCACCCCGGGAACCGGGGGACGTCTGTCCGCCTGTCTGCTGGGAGTGACCGTGACCTGTTACGACCGACGTGATCTGGGCCTGCTGCTGCTCCGGCTGGGCACCGGAGGGGTGCTGGCGGCGCACGGCGCGCAGAAGCTGTTCGGCTGGTTCGGCGGGCACGGCCTGGAGGGCACCGGCCAGTTCATGGAGTCCGTCGGCTACGTGCCCGGCAAGCCCAGCGCGCTGGCGGCGGGCCTCGCGGAGACCGGCGGCGGCACCCTGCTGGCGCTCGGCCTCGCGACCCCGGCGGCGGGCGCGGCGGCGGCCGGCGGGATGGCCGGGGCGGCGGCGGTGCACGTGCCCAACGGCTTCTTCGCGCAGGAGGGCGGCTACGAGCACCCGGCGGTCCTGGGCCTGGTCGCGGCCGGGCTGGCCGTCACCGGTCCCGGCCGGCTCTCCCTCGACCACGCCCTCGGACACGTCCTCGACCGCGGCTGGATGGTCCCGGCCGCCCTGGGCGTGGCGACGGCGGTGACGGCCGCGGTGGTGGGGACACGCACCCGCCGGCTGCGGCGCACGGCGGAGGGCGGGCAGGAGACGCTGTTCGAGGAGTGAGCCGGCGACCGGCGGGGGCCGCAGGCGCGGGGGCCGTCAGCCCGCCAGCAGCCCGCGTTCCAGGGCGACGACGACCGCGCGGGTGCGGTCGCTGACGTCGAGCTTGGCGAAGACGCGCAGGAGGTGGGTCTTCACCGTGGCCTCGCCGATCACCAGGCGGCGGCCGATCTCGGCGTTGGACAGGCCGTCGGCGACCGCGCGCAGCACATCGCGTTCGCGGGCGGTGAGGGTGACGGGTTCGGGGCGGCGCATGCGGGCCACGAGGCGTTCGGCGACCTTGGGCGCGAGGACCGTCTCGCCGCGTGCCGCCGAGCGGATGGCGTCGGCGAGCTGCTCGCGGGTGGTGTCCTTGAGCAGGTAGCCGACGGCGCCGGCCTCCACGGCCCGTTCGATCTCGGCGTCCGTGTCGTAGGTGGTGAGGATCAGTACCCGGGTCGGCACCGGCAGGGCGACGATCTCGGTGGTGGCGGCGACCCCGTCGAGCACCGGCATGCGCAGGTCGAGGAGGGCCACGTCGGGGGCGAGCGCCCGGACCAGGCCGACGCCCTCACGGCCGTCGCCCGCCTCGCCGACGATCTCGATGGTGGGCTCCCCGGCCAGCAGGGCGACGACGCCGGCGCGCATCACGGCGTGGTCGTCGACCACGACGACCCGGATCCGGTCGGGGGCGGTGTCGGTCATCTGGTTCCTTCGTGGTCGGCGGGGCCCGGCCGCCGGGCGGGCGTGGGCAGGGTGGCGAGGACGCGGGTGCCGTCACCGAGGGAGCTGGTGACGGTGAGTTCGCCGTCGAGTTCGGCGAGGCGCCGGCGCATGCCGTCGAGGCCGAAGCCGCGGGACTCCGCGACGACGAACCCCTCGCCGTCGTCGGTGATCTCCAGTTCCACGCCGCCGGGGACCTCGCCGAGGACGACGCCGACGGTGGAGGCGCCGGAGTGTTTCCGTACGTTGGCGAGGGACTCCTGGGTGCAGCGCAGCAGGGCGACCCGGGTGCGCTGGTCGAGGTCGATGTCGGGCAGTTCGGCGGTGACGGTGAGGCCGGTGTCCTGGGCGAAGCGGTCCAGGGTGCGGCGCAGGGTGGTGGCGACCGAGCCGGGGGCGACGCCGCTCGCCGGGACCGAGCCGACGAGGATCCGGGCCTCGGTGAGGTTCTCGCGCGCGGTCCGCTCGATGGAGGCGAGCTGGTGGGCGCTGCGCGCCGGGTCGGTGGCGAGGGCGGCGCGGGCGGCCTCGGCGAGGACGACGATGGAGGCGAAGCCCTGGGCCAGCGTGTCGTGGATCTCCCGGGCCATCCGCTCGCGTTCCTCGGCGGCGCCCTGGCGCTGGTGGGCGCGGGCCAGTTCCTCCTGGGCGAGGGCGAGTTCGGCGGTGAGCCGCTCCTGCCGCTCGTTGCTCTGGCCGATGAAGCGGTCGATCCACAGGCCGAGGCCGGACCCGAGGGCGTAGCCGGCGAGGGTGAACACCGTGTTGCCGGTGAGGAGGTCGGGACTCCAGCCCTGGCCGAGGGTGCCGCCGAACACGGTGAGGACGGCGGCGGCGCCGCTGAGGGCGAGCGCGTCGCGGGGGGTGCGGGTGTAGAGCCAGAACTGCGGCAGGGACACGACGTAGAAGGCGGCCCCGCCGTCGAGGAGGTACGCGCTGCCGCCGAGGGCGAGGGCGAGGAGGCCCAGGTAGGCGCGGCGGTCCAGGAGGCGGGCCCCCGGCCTGAGGAGGGTGGCGGCGTGGCACAGGGCGGTCAGGGCGAGCAGGCCGTACATCCCGTACTGCCGGGCCGGCGAGCGGTCGAGGACGCCGCCGGCCGTCGGCAGCAGGCCGAACAGGATCCAGACCGCCGCGTTCCACAGCCGGATCCGGTCCGGGGTGAGCCGCTCGTTCGGCTGCCGCTGCCCCTGGGCCACGCTGACTCACCTCATCCGTAAGGGTGTTCGGAATTCTATCGGCGGTGCCGGTCAGCTCACCGGTTCCAGCGGGCGGGGCGTGGTCACGGCGGTGTCGCGGGCGCGGCGCACTCCCCGGGAGGGCCACCAGTTGGCCTCGCCGAGCAGCAGCATCAGGGAGGGCAGGACCAGCATGCGGATGACGAAGGCGTCCAGCAGGACGGCGACGGCGAGGCTGAAGCCGATCTGCTTCATCTCGATCAGGTGCAGGGCGGCGAAGCTGGCGAAGACGGTGACCATGACGACGGCGGCGCTGGTGACCACGCCGGCCGAGCTGCCGATGCCCTCCAGGACGGCCTTGCGGGTCGGGACTCCGCGCAGCGCGGCCTCCCGGATCCGGCTGATCACGAAGACCTGGTAGTCCATGGACAGGCCGAACAGGATGACGAAGAGGAACAGCGGGACGCGGGAGCCGATCGATCCGGTGGAGGTGAAGTCGACCAGGCCCTCGGCCCAGGTGTGCTGGAAGACCAGGACGAGGACGCCGAGCGAGGCGGCGGCGGACAGCAGGTTGAGGAGGATGCCGACCAGGCCGAGGACGACGGAGCGGAACGCCCAGACCGTCATGGCGAAGGTGACCAGGAGGAGCGCCGCGATGATGAGCGGCAGCTTCTGTTCCTGGTGGGCCGGGTAGTCGGCGTAGCGGGCGACGTCGCCGGTCACGGCGGTCTCGGCGCCCTTGATCCGGCCGACGGTCCCGGGGACGTACCGCTCGCGCAGGTCCTTCAGGGAGCTCTGGGCCTGGTCCGTGCTGACATGGTGCGGGACCTGGAGCTGGAGCATGCTGATCCGCTTGTCGGGCGAGGTGGTCAGGGTGGAGTTGCCGCTCAGGCGCGGGTCGTCCGCGGCGTCGGCGGCGAGTGCGCGCAGGGCGGTGGTGACCTCGGCCGAGCGGCCGGCGTCGGCGCGGACGACGACCTGGTGCATGGACTTCAGCTCGGGGAAGGCCGCGTTGAGCCGGTCGTAGACCTGCATGGCGGCGATGGAGCGGGAGTGGGTCTCGCGGCCCATGTCGGTGAGTTTCAGGCCGAGGAGCGGGGCGGCCAGGGCGAGCAGCGCGAGGACCGTGACCAGGAGGGTGGCGGCGGGCCGCTTGGCGACGGGCCGCAGCACGGCGGCGGTGAGCCGGCCCGGTCCGGTCCGGTACGTCTTCGGCTTCTTCGGCGCGAGCCCGCGGGCGGCCCGGCGCTCGGCCCGGCGCTCGGCGCGCAGCCCCAGCTGGGCGAGCAGCGCGGGCAGGACGGTCAGGGAGCTGACGACGGCGACGAGGGTGACGACGACGGCGCCGGTGGCGATGGAGGAGAAGATGACGTCGTCGGCGAGGTAGAGCGTGGCGCTGGACACGGCGACGGCGAGCCCGGAGAGGACGACGGCACGCCCGGAGGTGGCGGCGGCGACCTCGACGACGGCCCGCGGGTTCAGCCGGCCCCCGCTCCTGGCGCGTTCCTCCCGTTCCCGCTTGAGGTAGAAGAGGGTGTAGTCGACGCCGACGGCGAGACCGATGAGCAGGATGACGTTGGTGCCCACTCCCGCGTCCGGGAAGACGTGCGAGGCCGCCATCGACAGGCCCACGGCCGCCACGATCGAGGACAGGGCGAGCAGCAGCGGTACGAGGGCCATGGCGAGGGAGCTGAAGACCAGCAGCAGGGTGAGCAGGGTGACCGGCAGGGCGATGACCTCGGTGCGGGACAGGTCGTCGCCGCGCAGCTTCTCCACCCCCTTGCTGATGGAGGGCGATCCGGTCTCCTCGATCCGCAGCCCGGGGTGGGCCTTCTGCACGGCGGCGGTCTGCGCGAGCAGCGGCTCGACGTGCTTCTTCCCTTCGAGTTCGGGGCCGTTGAGGGTGACGGTGACCCGTACGGCGGTGTGGTGCGCGTCGTGCGCCGGCGCGGCGACGGAGCGTACCTCGGGGAGCCTTCGCATCAGGGCGGTGAGGTCGGCGGCGGCCGCGTCGGCGGCGCCGGTGTCGAGCCGGCCGCCGCCGGGCCTCGCGGTGATCAGGACGTGTTCCACGGGCCGTTGCTGCAACCCGCCCTCGGCGGCGAGCGCCTCACCGCGTCCGGCCTCGCCGATCCGGAAGTCCTCGGAGGTCGCCGGGTTGGCGCCCACCGAGATGCCGATGCCGAGGCACAGCACGACGAACACCAGCCAGCCGACGATGCCCCGCCACGGGTGGGCGGCGCTCCAACGAGCCATGCGCACAGGGAGATTCCTCATGCCGACCATGCTCTTGGCCACGGGCACGGCGCCGACAGCGGCGACCGGTTGAACCTGGGGTCCACCACCTGGTGGACCCGGCCGGGCCCGTGGCCGGCGGTACGCGGACACCGCCGGCCGCGCGGAGCGTCCGGCACGGCTCGCGGGGGTCGGACAGGCGGTTCCGGCGCGGTCCGTCGTCGTCCGAGAACCAGCGAGTGCGGCGGCCCGCCACTTGGTTAATCTGCGGGAATGAGCACTGACTTGACGCTGCTGCCGCGTGTCGCCTACCGCGGGCAGGAGGTCACCGCTCCCCGGCTCCGCGGTCTGCTCGCCCTGCTCGCGGGCGATGTGCGCACCGGTTGCGGCATCGAGCAGCTGGTGGCGGGACTGTGGCCGGACGAGCTGCCGGACCGGCCGGGAAAGGCGGTGCAGGTCCTGGTGTCCAGGGCGCGGGCGCTGCTGGGCGCGGACGTCCTGGAGAGCACGCCGACCGGATACCGGCTCGCCCTCGCCGAGGAACAGGTCGACAGTTCCGCCCTGCTGCTGCACGCCGCCGCGAGCGCGGACCGGGCCCGGGCCGGCGACCACGCGGGGTCGCTCGCCGCGGCCGAGGCCGGGCTCGCGCTGTGGGACGGCACCCCGGCCGGGGCCGACGACCCGTACGACCCGGTGGCCGCGCTGCGCGGCCGGTGCGCCCCCGTCCGCGGCGCGCTGGTACGCGCGCGGGCGCTCGCGCTGGCCCGGCTGGGCCGGCACGCGGAGGCGGCCGGGCCGCTGGCCGTGGCCGCCGCGGAGCGTCCGCGCGACGAGGAGGTGCTGGCCGAGCTGCTGCGCGGCGAGGCGGCGACGGCGGGCCCGTCCGCCGCGCTGACGCGGTACGAGGCCTACCGCCGTGAGCTGCGCGACGAACTCGGCACCGACCCGGGCCCCGGGCTGAAGGCCGTACAGCAGGAACTGCTGCGGGGTGAGGCACCGGTGGTCAGGCACGGGGTGCCGCACGAGCCGAACCCGCTCCTCGGCCGGGAGGAGGACATCGCGGCGGTGGAGCGGCTGGTGCGTGCCTCGCGCGTGGTCACCGTCGTCGGCCCCGGCGGCCTCGGCAAGACCCGGCTCGCGCACGCGGTCAGCCGCCGCGCCGAACAGCGCGTGGTGCACTTCGTGCCCCTGGTCGGCGTCACCGCGGACGAGGACGTGGCCCGGGAGGTGGCCTCCGCGCTCGGGGCGGGCGAGGGGCGGCACGGCGGTGTCGGCGGCCATGCCCCGGCCGACCCGGTCACCGGCATCCTCGGCGTGCTCGGCTCGGGGCCCACGCTGCTGGCCCTGGACAACTGCGAGCACGTCATCCGGGGCGTCGCCGATCTCGTGCGGGCCCTGGTCTCGGCCTCCAAGGACCTGCGGGTGCTCGCCACCAGCCGGGCCCCGCTGGGCCTGACGTCGGAGGCGGTGTACGCGCTGCCCGAGCTCGGCCTGGAGACGACGGTCGAGCTGTTCGGCCAGCGGGCCCGGGCCGCCCGGCCCGGAGTGCGGCTGCCGCCGGAGGCGGTGGCCGAGCTGTGCCGCCACCTCGACGGGCTGCCGCTCGCCGTGGAGCTGGCCGCGGCACGGGTGCGGGTGATGTCGGTGCCGGAGATCGCCCGCCGCATCGGCGACCGGTTCGCGCTGCTGCGCGGCGGGGCGCGGGACGTGCCGGAGCGCCATCGCACGCTGCACGCGGTCGTGGAGTGGAGCTGGAACCTGCTCTCGGAGGACGCGCGGGCGGCGCTGCGCTTCCTGTCGGTCTTCCCCGGCGGCTTCTCCGGCGAGGCGGCGGAGCGGATACTGGGCGCGGACGCCCTGTTCCTGCTGGAGCAGCTGGCCGGCCAGTCGCTGCTGACCGTCGTCGACACCCGGCGGGGCGTGCGGTGCCGGATGCTGGAGACGGTACGGGAGTTCAGCGCGGCGCGCCGGGCGGAGGCCGGCGAGGAGGACGAGGCGGTCGACCGGTTCGTGGACTGGGCGCGGGACTTCGGCCTCGCGTACCACGACGTGCTCTTCGGGGCGGAGCCGCTGGCGGCCTGGGACGAGGTCAGGGCCGAACAGGACAACCTCGTGCTGGCGTTGCGGTACGCGCTGGCCCGCGGGGACGGTCCCGCCGTCGCCGCGCTGACCGCCGTCCTGGCCGCCTCGTGGTTCACCGATTCCAACTACCCCCGGCTGGCCGCGCTGGCCGCCGACACCGGTCCGCCGCTGTCGCACTACCGCCCCGCGCCCGAGCACGTCGAGGTCACCCGCGCCGCCACGGTGCTGTGCACGGCGAGCCTCCTCATGGGCTATCGCCCGCAGGTGACCGTGGCCCGGCAGCTGGTCACGCTGCGGCGGCTGCCGCCCGCGGAGCCGGACACGCTGCTGCGGGCGACCGCGGTGGTGCTGAGGGCGATCCCGGAGATGCGGCCCCCCGGCTACGAGGTGCTGCGGCGGCTGTGCGCCAGCGAGCGGCCGCTGGTCGCCGGCATCGCCGAGTGCGTGGCCAGCTATGTCTGGGAGTACGAGCACGACATCGACCGCGCCCTCGCGTCGGCCCGCCGGACGATCACCGCGCTGGCGTCGGTCGCCAACCCGTCCATGCAGGTCATGGGCCATGCGCGGCTGAGCGACATGTGTCTTCAGACGGAACAGGGCGAGGCGGCGTACGGGCACCTCAAGGCGGCGCTCGAGGCGCTGCCGCGCCTGGACGACGAGCACGACGCCATCGGCATCCGCCGGGGTCTGGTCCTGGCCTGCCTGCAGCGGAACGACCCCGACGAGGCCGAGTACTGGCTGCGGCAGGCGGAGGGCGACAGCACCCCGCGCAACGACGCCGTCCCCGACCTCGCCGGACGCGCCGAGATCGCGCTGGCCCGGGGGCTGACGGAGACCGGTCTCGGGCTGTGGCGCGGCGCCGTGGCGCAGATGCCGCAGGCCGGCTCGGCGCCCGGTGACGACCCCTGGCTCGACCCGTGGGCGCTGGAGATCCAGTCGGCCGCGGTGACGGCGCACGCGCACGCCGGCCGTCTCGAACTCCTCGCGGAGCCGGTCGACCGGCTGCGGCAGCGGCTGCACGCGCTGCTCTCCGGTCCGCCCCGCACCCCCCGGGAACTGCCGGTGCTGGGCACGGTGCTGCACGCGCTCGGCATGGCGGGGCTCGCCTCCGGTGACGCCTCGGCCGTACGGATGATCGCCCTGGCCGAACAGCTGCGGGTGCTGCGCGAGTTCCAGCCGACGATGTCGGCGGCCCGCGCCCGGCAGGCCGCGAAGGACGCGGACGCCGCGGCGTACGCCGCCGCGGTGGCGCGGTACGCCGCCCTGGGCCGGGACGAGTTGCAGGACGCGGCCCGCGCGCTCGTCACAGGAGGCGGCTGAACGCATCGGTGCCGGTCAGGCGGTGTCCGGGCCGGTTTCAGGGCGCTGAAGCCGGTGTGAAACCGCGCTGAAGGCGCCGTGCCGCACTCTCGGTGGCATGACGACAACGGCATCGCAATCACTCGCCATCGCGGCCAGAGGGCTCCGCAAGTCGTACGGGGACAAGACGATCCTCGACGGCATCGACCTGACGGTGCCGTCCGGGACCATCTTCTCGCTGCTCGGCCCGAACGGCGCCGGGAAGACGACCACCGTCAAGATCCTTTCCACGCTCGTCCGCGGCGAGGCCGACGAACTGTACGTCGGCGGTCACGACCTGGCCGCCGAGCCGCAGGCGGTGCGGGCCGCGATCGGGGTCACCGGGCAGTTCTCCGCCGTCGACGGGCTGATCACCGGCGAGGAGAACATGCTCCTCATGGCGGACCTGCACCATCTGCCCCGCGCCGAGGGCCGCCGCACCGTCGCGGAGCTGCTGGAGCGCTTCCACCTGACGGACGTGGCGAAGAAGCCCGCGTCGACCTATTCCGGCGGGACGAAGCGCCGTCTGGACATCGCGATGACGCTCGTCGGCGATCCGCGGATCATCTTCCTGGACGAGCCGACCACCGGGCTAGATCCGCGCAGCCGCCACAACACCTGGCAGATCATCCGCGAGCTGGTCGCCGACGGCGTCACCGTCTTCCTCACCACCCAGTACCTGGAGGAGGCCGACGAACTCGCCGACCGCATCGCGGTGCTGAGCGAGGGCAGGATCGCTGCCGAGGGGACCGCCGAGGAACTCAAGCGGCTCGTCCCCGGCGGACACGTGCGGCTGCGGTTCGCCGACCCGGCCGCGTACCGGTCGGCGGTCGTCGCGCTGAGCGAGGCCACCACCGACGACGAGGCGCTGGCGATGCAGGGGAGCAGCGACGGCAGCCGGCGCGAGCTGCGGTCCATCCTCGACTGGCTCGACTCCTCCGGCTTCGCCCTGCGGGAGGTCACCCGGGACGACGAGGCGCTGGCCCTGAAGATCCCCAGTGACGGCAGCCAGCGGGAGCTGCGGTCCATCCTGGACTGGCTGGACGCGGCCGGTATCGAGGCGGACGAGCTGACCGTGCACACTCCCGACCTCGACGACGTGTTCTTCGCCCTGACCGGCGGTCTGGCCCAGCCCCGGAAGGAGGCCGTGCGATGAGCTCCCTGTCCCTGGCCGTGCGCGACTCGACGACCATGGTGCGCCGCAATCTGCTGCACGCGCGGCGCTACCCGGCGCTCACCCTGAACGTCGTGCTGACGCCGCTGATCATGCTGCTGCTGTTCGTGTACGTCTTCGGTGACGTGATGAGCGCGGGCATCGGTGGCGGCGGTGCCGACCGCTCCGCGTACGTCGCCTACATCACCCCGGGCATCCTGATGATGACCATCGGCACCACGCTGGTGGGTACGTCGGTGTCCGTCGCCGACGACATGACCGAGGGCATCATGGCCCGGTTCCGCACGATGGCGATCCACCGTGGTTCGGTGCTCATCGGGCATGTGGCGGGCAGTGTGCTGCGGTCGATGCTCAGCGTGACCCTGGTCGGCGCCGTCGCCGTCGCCATCGGATTCCGGTCCTCGGACGCCACCGTGCTGGAGTGGCTGGCGGCGTTCGTGCTGCTCGCGCTGGTCGCCCTGGCGTTCACGTGGATGGCGATCGCCGTGGGCATGGCCAGCCCGAACGGTGAGGCGGCGGGCAACAACGCGGTGCCGCTGGTCATCCTGCCGTTCATCTCCAGCGCCTTCGTCCCGGTCGACGCGATGCCGGGCTGGTTCCGGCCCATCGCCGAGTACCAGCCCTTCACCCCGGCCATCGAGACGGTGCGCGGCCTGCTGCTCGGCAGCGGGATCGGGCACGACGGATGGCTCACCCTGGCCTGGTCCGTGGGCCTGGCCGTCCTCGGCTACTACTGGTCGAGGTCACTGTTCACCCGCGAATCGCGGTAAGAGCACGGGCTGAATCCCCCGCAGCCCGTACCGCCCCGGGGCGGAGCCACTCCGCCCCGGGGCGACCCCCCTCGCTCGCCGGCCCCGGACCTCCGTCCCGTCCGCCTCGTGGCCACGGCCCGCTCGCCGTGCCCGGCCGGCGCTCACGGCTCACGTTCCAGCCCCGTTCCAGCAACCTCCGCCCACGAAGGGAGACCGACGCCGTGTCCACCGCGACGATCGACGACAAGGGGAAAGGGCGCCATGGGTTCGACCGTGCCCACTGGCAGGACCGCCTCGACGTACTGCGTTCCCGGTACCACGTGCCGGGTGCGGCGCTCGCGGTACTGGTGGACGGTGAGATCCACGAGCTGGCCAGCGGCGTGCTGCACCGGGACACCGGGGTGCGGGTCACCCCGGATTCGGTGTTCCAGTGCGGCTCGATCGCCAAGGTGTACACGGCGACGCTGGTGATGCAGCTGGTCGACGCCGGTGAACTGCGGCTGGACACCCGGGTGGTGGACGTGCTGCCGGACTTCTCGGTCGCCGACGACGAGGTCACCAAGTCCGTGACGGTCGGGCAGCTGCTGAGCCACACCAGCGGGATCGGCGGGGAGTTCACCTATGACACCGGTCGCGGTGACGACTGCCTGGCCCGCTATGTGGAGGCGTGCGCGGACGTGGGCCAGGACTGTCCGCCGGGGACCATCGTGTCCTACTGCAGCACCGGGTACGCGATCCTCGGCCGGATCGTGGAGGTGCTCACCGGGCAGACCTGGGACGACGCGCTGCGCGACCGGTTGCTGACCCCGCTGGGCCTGGAGCACTCGATGACCCTTCCCGAGGAGGCGCTGCGGTTCCGGGTGGCCATGAGCCATGTCGGCGAGCTGGAGGACGAGCCGGAGCCCGCGCCGGTGTGGGACATGCTGCCGCGGTCGGCCGGACCGTACGGGCGTGTCCTGGTCACCGCCGGGGACGTGGTGCGCTTCGCGCGGATGCATCTGGACGACGGTCTCGCGCCGGACGGCACCCGCGTGCTGTCGGCCGGGTCGGCGGCGACGATGCGCCGGCGCGTGGCGGACTGCCGGGACCCGTGGTCGTTCATGGCGCAGGGGTGGGGGCACGGATGGGCGCTGTACGACTGGGACGGTGTCCCCGGTTACGGTCACGACGGGGCCGTGGTCGGGCAGTTCTCGTATGTGCGGGTGGTGCCCGGCAGCGGGGTCGTCGGCGCCCTGCTGACGAACGGGGGCAGTGCGACGAGTTTCTTCGTCGACCTGTTCCAGGAGTTGCTGGGGGAGCTGGCCGGGGTGCGGCTGCCGGACGTGTTCGCCCCTCCCGAGGAGCCCCGGCCGGTCGACGTGGGCGCGCTCGCGGGCACGTACGAGCGGGAGGGCGTGCGGATCAGGGTCGGCGAGCGTGCCGGTGTGCCGCGGGTGCGGCTGGAGCTGACCGGCGGGGTGGCGAAGTATTCACCGCCGATCGAGTCGGAACTGGTGCCGGTGTCCGACTCGGTGCTCGCCATGCCGGGGACCGGTCCGGTGAGCGCGCCCTGGCTGCCGCTGGTGTTCGGGACGCTTCCGGACCGTACGCCCTACGTCTACTTCGGCATGCGGGCGGCCCCGAAGGTCTCCTGAGGGCGTCGCCCCCGGTGTCCCTCCGCTTCCCCCGGCCGCGTGGTGCGCGGGGCCGGCCTCGGTCAGCGGCTCTGCCGGGGTTCGGGCAGTCCGCGCCGGTCCAGCTTTCCGTTGGGGCCCAGCGGGAGGCGGTCGAGGACGACGAACGCGGAGGGGATCATGAAGTCGGGGAGTTGGTCGGCGACGAACCGGCGCAGCCGCCTGGGGTCGAGACCGCCCCCGGGGTGTCCCGGCCCCGGTGCGGCGGGGACCAGATAGGCGACGAGCCTGCCGCCGCCGGAGCCGCGCCCGGGCCTGACGGCCACCACGGCCTGGGTGATGCCCGGGTGGGTGGCCAGGACGGCTTCGATCTCGGCGGCCTCGATCCGGATCCCGCGGATCTTCATCTGGGTGTCGGAGCGCCCGAGGTGCTCCAGTTGCCCGTCCGCGTTCCAGCGGGCCAGGTCGCCCGTGCGGTACATGCGCTGCCCGGGCAGGCCGAACGGGTCCGCGACGAACCGCTCGGCGGTCAGGCCGGGCCGGGCGTGGTAGCCGCGGCCGATCGAGCCCGCGACGTACAGCTCCCCCGCCACGCCGGGTGGCACCGGGACGAGGCCGGGGCCGAGCACATAGGCGCGCATGTTGCCCAGCGGGCGGCCGATGGGGATGGGCACGCTGCCGGTACCGGTGCCGGTGCGGTCCCGGGGGACGGTGTACGTCGTGGCGTAGAAACTCTCCGTCTGCCCGTAGGCGTTGATCAGCCGTGTGCCGGGCAGCGCGGTGTGCACCCGCCGCGTCAGCGCGGCCGTCAGCGGCTCGCCCGCGCACATCAGTACGTCCACGGTCACCCGGCCGGTGATCCGCTCCAGCATCTCCGCGAGCATGGAGGGGACGGTGTGCACGACGCTGCCGTTCCATCCGCCGCGTTCCGCGAGCACGAGGATGTCGCGGACCACCTCGACCGTGGCGCCGGTGCTCAGCGCCGCGAACACCTCGAAGACCGAGACGTCGAAGTTGACCGACGTCCCCGCCAGTACGCGCGCCCCCGGTCGCAGGTCCGCGGTCACGGCCAGCCGGGACACGCCGTTGACCACGTTGGCGTGGGTGATCGCCACGCCCTTGGGCGCGCCGGTCGAGCCCGAGGTGTACATCAGGTACGCCAGGTGGTCCGGGCGCAGCGTCGGGCGCGCCGGATCGCCGTCGGGCTCCTTCGTGACGCCGTCGAGGTCGAAGGACTCCAGGTAGTGGCAGGGGATGCCGTGGCCGGGCAGTGTCCGGACGGTCGCGGCGTCCGTGAGGATGAGGCCGGGGGCGGCGTCGGAGAGCAGGAAGCTCAGCCTCCGGCCGGGGTAGCGGGGGTCGATCGGCAGGTATCCGGCGCCGCTCTTCAGGACCCCCAGCAGGGCCACCACCAGGTCGGCCGAGCGGGGCAGTGCCAGCCCCACCAGGGCCTCGGGGCCGAGTCCGGCCCGGATCAGCGCGGCCGCCAGCCGGTCGGCCCGGGCGTTCAGTTCCCGGTAGGTCAGCGACCGGCCGGCGCACACGACGGCCACCGCGTCCGGGGTCGCCGCGACCTGTCGCTCCACCAGTTGCGGGATGGTCAGCGGGGGCGTGGGCACCGCCGTGTCGACCAGTTCCTCCAGCAGCCGGTAGCGCTCGGCCGTGTCCGTGACGTCGACCGCCGCCACCCGCGTGCCGGGATCCGCCGCCACCTGCCGCAGCACCCGCAGATACCGGCCCGCGAGCGTCTTTGCCGCCGAGCGCTCGAACAGGGCGGGGGTGTACTCGACGGTGGCGGTCAGTTCCCGGCCGTCCGCACCGGCGGCGGTGACGGTGAGGGCCAGGTCGGCGCGGGCGCCGGGGGTGCCCGCCGGTTCCTCGGCCACCGTGAGGCCCGGCAGGTCGAGGTGCGGCGCGGTGCGGTGGCGGTGTGCGAGTACCGTCCGGAACAGCGGGCGGCGGGGGCCGGGGGCGCCCGGGGACTCGTCCGGGGGGCCGGGGTCCCGGTCCCGTACGGTGTCGAGGAGCGTGGTGAAGGCCGGGTTGGCCGACAGGTCCGTGCGCCGCACGCGGATGGTGCCGTAGGGGTCGTCCGAGCCGGCCGCCGCGGCGGGGCCGTCTGCCCGGGTCAGCGAAGCGGTCGGCGTGCCGGTGCAACCGCCGAGGTGGTGCCAGAGCACCGCGAGCGCGCAGCGCAGGACCAGGGGGGTGGTCGTGTCCCGGTCCTTCGCCAACGCGCGGATCCGGTCCGCGAGTCCGGGTTCGAGGGGGAGGTCCACCGTGTCACGGTGGTGGTCCCCGGCCGGCCCGGGCGCGACGGCGGCGGGGGGCGGGGCGGGGGGCGGGGCGGGGTCGGGCCAGGAGGGCGGGGTGCCGGCGCGCCGTGCGGTGTAGGCGGCCGGCAGGTCGCGCACCAGGGGCGCCGTCAGGCCCCGGTCCGCGGCACCGGGGTGCAGGACCAGGAGCAGTACGTGCTCATCGGGCGCGCAGGCCAGCAGGTGCGCCCTGGCCGGCACGGTCTCCGCCGGACCGAACGGGCGGCGGGCCGCGTCCCGCACCGCGGCGGGTACGTCCCGGGGCGCCAGCTCGCGTACGGGCACGGGGGGTCGGGCATCTTCCGCGAGCGGACCTTCGTCCGCGAGCGGGTGTTCGTCCGCCGGCCGGTGTGGCGGGGGCGGTGCGGGCGTGACGGGTGCCGTGCGGGGACTGGCGTGGCGGGCCAGCACGTCGCCCATCGCCGCCGCGAGGGCCGCCCGGTCCAGGGGGCCGGTCATCCGCCATGCCCAGGTGGTGTGGCCCGGCGCCGGCGACTCGTTCGGCCGGTGGACGGGCTCCGCGGCGCGCTGCGCGGGCGGCAACGGGATCATGCGTGGCTACTCCTTCTCGCTCCTGCGTAGCGGGCCGGCCGAGCCGTGCGGAACCGGGCCGGGGCGGCTGTCCCGCCGACGGGACGCCCGAGGGCGCGCGAGCGGCCCCGGCGCTTCCCGGTTTCCGCGGACCACTGGGGGCTCGTTCACTCCCGCAGTTCGAGGGTGCAGCACTTGACGCTTCCGCCGGCCTTGAGGAGTTCGGTCAGGTCGGCGCCGACCGGTGTGTAACCGCGCTGGCGCAGCTGGTCGGCGAGTCCGGTCGCCTGCCCCGGCAGAATCACGTTCTTCCCGTCGGACACCGCGTTCAGGCCGAAGACGGCGGCATCCGCTTCGTCGGCCAGAATGGCGTCCGGGAATCGTTCGGCCAGCACGGCACGACTTTCTTCGGAAAACGCGTCCGCATAGTACATGATTTCCCCGTGGCCGAGTACGGCGAGAGCCGTGTCGAGGTGGTAGAACCGCGGGTCGACAAGCACCAGGGGCACTACGGGAAGGCTGAAGAACTCCTGCACTTCACGGCATGCGCGCGGGTCGCTGCGGAATCCGCTGCCGGCCAGGATCTCCCGGCCGGTGAAGAGGAAATCGCCCTCTCCCTCGTTGATGTACTCGGCCTGCCGCACCTCGGACCAGCCGGCGGCGCGGAACCAGTCGAGGTAGGCCGCCGACTCGTCGGTCCGCTGCCGGTTGCGGAACCTGGCGACGAGCGCCCTGCCGTCCACGGCCATCGCACCGTTCGCGGAGAACACCATGTCGGGCAGGCCGGGTTGGGGATCGATCAGCTCCACGTCGTGACCGAGCGTGATGAACGTGTCGTGCAGCCGCTTCCACTGCTCCTGACCGAGCGCGGCGGACGTCGGCCGGGCGGGGTCCATCCAGACGTTGATCGAATAGGTGACGTCGAAATACGTCGGACGGCACATGAGGTAACGCCGCCGGGTCGCCGTCCTGATACGGGTCGAACGTCGCTCCGTGTTTCGCTGCAATGGTTTGAGTCCTTTGCGCTCGGGGCTGTTCCGGAAAGGCTGGAATCAACGTGTGTCCCGTCGACAGGACAGCCGATATTCCCATGGAACCGCGGCGCCGGGAAGACGATAGCAATTACCCGGGCCAGGCTGTAGCGTTCGGCGGGACGCACGCTATTTCACCAGGTCTTCCGGACGCCGGCAGAAGCCTCGGCGGCCCTCCGCGGCGGTTCTGTTTCCTCCGGTGACGACGATCCGGACGTTCGTACCCGGCTTTGTGTCACCCGCCGTCGCGCGCGGCCGAGCCGGTCCGGTTCCGTGCGGTCCGGGCCCGAGGTCCGGTGCGGCGTGGAGCGCGGGCCCGGCGGCCCGGGGGCCGTCCGGTGCCCTGCACCTATCCGAAGAAAGGGAGACTCATGTCCCGCCCTGTCAGTGAATTGCCGGAACTGCCCGTGACACGCCCCGCGGGCTGCCCCTTCGATCCCCCCGAGGAACTGGCGAAGCTGCGCGAGGAAGAACCCGTGGTCCGGATGGTCTTCCCCGACGGACACACGGGCTGGCTGGTGACCAGTCACGAACTCGTCCGCGCGGTGCTGGAGGACAACCGGTTCAGCGCGCGGTTCGAGCTCATCCACTCCCCGCTGCCCGGCGCGGGCACCAAGGGCATGCTCCCGCCCGCCCCGCCCGGGATGTTCGGCGGAATGGACCTGCCCGAGTCCGCGCGCTACCGCAGTCTGCTCAAACCCCGGTTCAGCAGCCGCCAGATGGACCGGCTGGCCGGGCGCATCCAGGAGATCGCCGACGAGTACCTGGACGCCATGGAGGAGCACGGTCCGCCGGTGGACCTGGTGGAGGCGTACGCGCTGCCCATCCCCGCGCTGGTGATCTGCGAACTCCTCGGCGTGCCCTACTCCGACCGCGAGTCCTTCCAGAGCAATGCGATCGGGGTGAACAACAACGATCTCCCGACGGAGGAGCAGTGGGCCTGCCTCGTCGCCATCCAGGAGTACCTGACCGAGCTGGTGGCGGCCAAGCGCGCCAAGCCGGCCGAGGACCTGATGAGCGAGCTGACCGGCACCGACCTCACGGACGAGGAGATCGCCAACATCGCGGCGCTGATGCTGGGCGCGGGCTTCGAGACCACCGCCAACATGATCGCCCTGGGCACCTGGGTGCTGCTGCGCAACCCCGACCAGCTCGCCGCCCTGCGGTCCGACCCGGGCCTCACCGACCGGGCCGTCGAGGAGCTGCTGCGCTACCTGACCATCACCCACACCGGGGCGCGGGCGGCGCTCGAGGACGTCGAACTCGGCGGTCAGCTGATCAAGGCGGGCGAGAGCGTCGCCCTGTCGAACCAGGCGGCCAACCGCGACCCGAGGAAGTTCCCCGACCCCGACACCCTGGACCTGCGACGGCAGGCCGCGGGGCACGTGGCCTTCGGCCGCGGCGTCCACCTGTGCATGGGCAAGGACCTGGCGCGCGTCGAGATGCGGGTCGCGCTTCCCGCACTGCTCAACCGGTTCCCCGGACTGCGCCTGGACATCGCGCCCGAGGACGTGCCGCTCAGGTTCAACTCGGATGTCTTCGGTGTGGACCGCCTTCCCGTCGCCTGGGACCGGACGTAGGCGGTGGAGCTCCGCGTGGACCGGGAGCGCTGCGTCGGTGCCGGTATGTGTGTGCTGGCCGCTCCCGAGGTGTTCGACCAGGACGACGAGGAGGGGAGGGTGCTGTTGCTCGATCCGGCGCCGTCCCGGGGAGCAGCCGGGGCGGCGGCCCGTCAGGCGGCCCACCTGTGCCCGATGAGCGCGATCACCGTCCTCCCGGACGGCGACCCACGATGACACGCGACGGCGCGGTCCGGGCGGCGCGGTCGCCGGCCGGGCGCTGACGGCGCCCGGAGCCCGGCCGCGGGGTGGCCCCGCCGCCGGCCTCGTCGCCCGTATCCGCCACCCGGCGGCGCCGCGTCGCCCTCCCGGCACGTCGAGATCACGTCCGGCCCCCTCTCGCGCGTGCCGGCACCGCGTCGCGGCCCGGGCCGGAGGGCCGCTCCGCGGCGTCACCACCGATGACGTCACCCCAGACGATTGGAGCACGCAACGTGAGCGAACACGCCGCGCCGGCCGACAGGACGCTGCCCATCCCCCGTACCTGCCCCTTCTCCCCGCCCGCCCGGTACGCCGAGCTGCGGGAGAAGGAGCCGGTCGCCCGCTTCCGGCTGCCGAACAAGGACGAGGCCTGGGTCCTGACCCGCTACGCGGACATCCGCGCGATACTCGCCGACCCCCGGTTCAGCTCGGACGTCCGGCTTCCGGGATATCCGTTCTTCACCCCGGAGAGGCCCAGTGAGCAGCCCATCCAGCTGCTGATCCACATGGATCCGCCGACCCACAACGAAGCCCGCCGCAAGGTGATCAGCGAGTACACCGCGAAACGGACCCGGGACCTGCGGCCCCGGGTCGAGCGCATCGTCGCCGAGCGGCTCGACGCCCTGCTGCGGGGGCCGCGGCCGGTCGACCTGGTGGCCGAGTTCGCCGTTCCGGTGCCGGCGCTCGTGATGTTCGAACAGCTCGGGATCCCGCGCGCCGACCACCAGTGGTTCCTCTCCACGAACTCCCTGCTGATCAGCGGACTGACCTCGGAGTCCGAGCGGGACGAGGCGTTCGGCGCGCTCAGCGGCTATCTGATGGACCTGATCGGCAAGAAGGAGACGGATCCGGGCGACGATCTGCTCAGCAGGCAGATCGCCAAGAACAAGGAGAGCGGCGACTACGACCGTACGTGGCTGACGGGCCTGGCCCTGCTGCTGTTCATCGGCGGGTCCGAGAACATGACCAGCATGATCTCGCTCGGCGCGATGATGCTGCTGCGGCACCCGGAGGTGCGTGCGCGGATCACCGCGGACCCGTCGCTGACCCCGCAGGCGGTGGAGGAGATGCTGCGCTACTTCACCATCGCCGAGCTGACGATGACCCGGGTCGCGACCGAGGACATCGAGGTCGGCGGCAGGCTGATCCGCGCCGGCGAGGGCGTGGTCGCGCTGACCAACGCGGCCGACCGCGATCCGGAGGCGTTCCCCGAGCCCGACGTGTTCGACATCGACCGCCCGGCCCGCGGCCACCTGGCCTTCGGGTTCGGGCCGCACCAGTGTCTCGGCCAGAGCCTGGCGCGGCTGGAGTTCCAGGTCGTCTTCGACGCGCTGTGCGCCCGCCTTCCGGGAATGGAGCTGGCCGTCCCGTTCGACGAGTTGCGGTACAAGAGCGACGACGAGGGCGTCTTCGGCCTCGTCGAGCTGCCCGTCACCTGGTAACCGGCGACCGGCCCGGACGCGCTACCGGAGGGACGTCCCCCCGGTAGCGCGTCTTTGTCATCCCCGGCCCAGTTTCCGGTTGACGACCCTGCTGATCTCCGCCGCGGGCGCCGGGTCGCACATGGCCGCGTGGTCGGCCTCGATGCCGTACACCTCGATGTTCCCGGCGATGTGCTGCCGCCAGTTCCCGTCGTCCCCGGCGTAGGTGCCGTCCGTGCTCAGCGTGGCCTTGAAGAACAGCGCGTCCCCCGAGTACGCCGGCGAGGTGAAGCCCCGCAGCAGTTCCATGTGGTTGGTCCAGGCGACCGCCGCCGTCCGCACCACCGCCTGTGCGCCGTCCGGGCCGGCCAGGGCGCCGACGTACTCGCCCAGCACGCTCTCCACGTCCTGCTGCGGGGGCACCTCGGCCTCGTGGAAGTAGGTGCTGGGCGCGCAGTCCAGCAGCCCGAGCAGCCCCACTTCGTGTCCACGCCGTTCCAGCTCGGCGGCCATCGCGTGGGCGGCGGTGCCGCCGAACGACCAGCCGAACAGGTGGTACGGCCCCTCGGGCTGGATCTCCCGCATCCGTCGCAGGCAGCCGTCGACGAACTGCTCCATGGAGCCGGGAGAGGGCGCCCCGCTGAACGCCGGGGCCTGGAAGGCGTACACCGGCCGGTCCTGTACGTGCGGGGCGAAGTTGAGGTACGACCAGCCGAGCCCGAACCCGGGCTGGACGAACCAGAGCGGCGCGCCGTCACCCTCGGACCGGATCGTGAGCAGCGGTGCGAAGGGGTCCTCGACCCGGGCGCCGGCCCCGGTGCGCAGCCGGGCGGCCAGCTCGGCGACGGTGGGGCGCTCGAACACCGCCCGGATCGGCAGGGCGATGCCGAAGGCCGCGTCGATCCGGCCGATGAGCTGTGTCGCCAGCAGCGAATGCCCGCCGAGGGCGAAGAAGTTGTCGTCGATGCCCACCCGGTCGAGGCCCAGTACCTCGGCGAACAACGCGGCGACGCGCGCCTCGTGCGCCGTGCGCGGGGCCCGGTAGGCCTCGCCGGTGAACTCGGGCTCGGGCAGGGCCGCGCGGTCCAGTTTGCCGTTGGGGGTCAGCGGCAGCCGGTCCATCGGCACGATCGCGGCCGGGACCATGTACTCCGGCAGCCGGTCCGCCACGTACCTGCGCAGCTCGCCCGCGGCCGGGGCGTCGCCGCCCCCGGTGAGGACCGCGTAGGCGACGAGCTGCTTGCTGGAACCCCGGCCGTCACGGGCGATCACCACCGCCCGCTCCACCGCCGGATGCCCGGCGAGCGCGGCCTCGATCTCGCGCGGCTCCACGCGGAAGCCCCGCACCTTGACCTGGGAGTCGTTGCGGCCGGCGAACTCGAGGTGCCCTTCGGGGGTGCGCCGGGCGAGGTCGCCGGTGCGGTACATGCGGTCACCGGGCGGCCCGTACGGATCGGCGACGAAGCGCTCCCCGGTCAGTCCCGGACGCCCGTAGTAACCCCGGCCCACCCGGCCCGCCACGTACAGTTCGCCCACCGCGCCCGCCGGGACCGGGTTCAGCCCCCCGTCCAGCACATACACCCGCATGTTGCTCAGCGGCGTCCCGATGGGCATGCCGCCCTCGCCGTCCCAGTCGTCGGGGACCTCGAACGTCATGGCGTAGAAGTCCTCGGTCTGCCCGTAACCGTTGAGGATGCGCGCTCCGGGCATCGCGGCGCGGATCTTGTGCAGCAGCGCCGCCGGGAACGCCTCCCCGGCCAGCACCACCGTGTCCAGACCGAGTTCGCCGGTGCGCCGGTCGAGCAGTTCGCCCAGTGCCGAGGGAACGGTGTGCACCACGCGCCCCTCCCAGTCGCCGCCCTCGCCGAGGACCAGCACGTCCCGGACCAGCTCGACACAACCGCCGGTGCTCAGGGTGAGGAAGTACTCGAACACCGAGATGTCGAAGTTGATCGACGCCGCGCCCAGCATGCGGGAACCGGATCCGGAGCCGAGGATCTCGGCGAGCCGGGTCACCGGGTTGACGATGTTCGCGTGGGTGAGCGCCGCGCCCTTCGGGGTGCCCGTGGACCCGGAGGTGTACATCACGTACGCCAGGTTGTCCGGCCGCAGCCCCGCGGGCAGCACGGTGAGGTCCGCCTCCCCGTGCGGGTCGATGTCCTCCAGGTGGAGCCGCGCCGTGTGTGCCGGGGGCAGCGCGGGGGCGGTCGCCCGGTCGGTGAGGACGAGGACCGGGCGGGCGTCCTCCAGCATGAACGTCAGCCGGTCGCTGGAGTACTTGGGGTCGATCGGCAGGTAGGCCGCGCCGGCCTTGAGGATCCCCAGCATGGCGGCGACCATGTCGGCCGTCCGGGGCAGCGCGAGGCCGACGAGGGACTCGGGCCCGACCCCGTGCCGTACCAGTGCGCACGCCACCCGGTCGGCCCTGCCGTCCAGCTCCCGGTAGGTCCACGCGACATCGCCGCACCGCACCGCGACGGCGTCCGGGGCCGCCTCGACCTGCCGCGCGATGAGCTGCGGAACCGTCAGGCCGGGGACCGGGGCCGCGGTGTCGTTGAACGCCTCCAGCCAGGCGCGGTCGGCCGGGTCCAGCATGTCGGTCGCGCCGACCTTGCGGCCGGGATCGGCGGCGAACTGCCGCAGGATCCGCAGCAGCCGGGCGCCGGCCCCGGTCACGGCATCGCGCGCGAACAGGTCCGGCCGGTATTCGAGCGACAGCTGGAGCCGCGAGGTCGCCAGGGCGATCACGGCCAGCGGATAGTGCGTGCTGCCGGCGTAGGGGCGCATGCCGGTGCAGGTGATGCCGGCCCGGGCGTTGGCCTCGCTCAGCCCGGCCTGGTCCATCGGGTACGACTCGAAGACC
>NZ_JBEZUP010000030.1:0-97345 GCF_040636485.1 Streptomyces sp. NPDC038707 | reverse complement strand
ATGGGGTGGACGGGGGGCAGGTAGACGACGTCGAATCCCATGTCCGCGATCGGTTTCAGCCGGCGGGCGGCGGTGCGGAAGGTGCCGTGGGGGCGTTCGGCAGTGCCCTCGGAGCGGGGGAAGAACTCGTACCACGAGCCGTACAGGGCGCGTTCGCGCTCCACCAGCAACGGCATCGCGTCCGAGGCGGTGACCAGCTCCCGCAGCGGATACCGGGCCAGCACCTGACCCACCTGGGGGGACAGCGCGTCCTTCAGCCGGTGGTGGACCGACAGGGTGTCGTCGCCGAGGGCGCGCGCCGCGGCCAGCACCAGGTCCCTGTCGGGGCCCCTCGGCACCCCGGCGGCGGCCCGCTCGTACAGCTCCGCGCCCTCCTCCAGCACCAGGCCGGTGTCGATCCCGGCCGGCACCTTCACCGACGCGGTCTCCCGCCAGGTCGCCAGCGGATGGCTCCACGCCTCCACCCGGAAGGTCCAGCGCCCCGTCACATCGGGGGTGACCTCCGCCCCCCAGCGGTCGCTGCCCGGCGACAGCTCCCGCATCGGCGTCCAGGGGCCGCGCCGGCCCGCCGGATCGCGCAGGACCACGTTCGCGCCCACGGCGTCATGCCCTTCGCGGAACACGGTGGCCGACACCTCGAACGTCTCCCCGGCCACCGCCTTCGCCGGGCGCCTGCCGCACTCCACGGCCGGCCGGACGTCACGTACCGGTACACGGCCGATGGCCGGGGTCCTGCGCATGTATCTCACCTCCGCCGTGCGCGGAGCCGGGCGCCCGGCCCGGCTCCGCGATCCGAGAAATCGGGCCGGCCGCTCGCCGGTCCCGAGGGAACGCCTTGTACGGTGCCAGGTCAGGGGCTTGGCGCCGTGGAACGCCGCTCCGACGGCGGCGCTCTTCTCGCCGTCCGGCGCGGCTGCGGCCGCCCGTCCTGCTCCCGCAGATAGGTGACCAGGTTCGTGCGGAGATAGCGCTCGGCTGCCTCCGCGGCCTCGCGGGCGCAGCGCTTGCCCATCAGCACGCACAGGGTGTACCCGGAGTCCTCGAAGGTGGCCCGGACCGTGCGGTCGTGCGGCGCGGCGAGCATCACCCGCTCCCACGCCCGGTAACGCCGCAACTGCCGGGCCACTTCGGCCTTGGCGGGTAGCAGCATGGCCCTCTTCACCCTCCACGCTCTCGACTGGGCGCGTTCCCGACGGTCGGGTGGTGTCCGCGCAGGGGAGGGCACGGCACCGTTACGGCGATCGAGGCTTTCACTCATGGTGCACGCGTGACGACGCAGCGTCTTGTTGGACCTTCAACGAGGGTGACGTCCGGAGCCTCGTGTTGCACGAATGGCGTAGTGCGCGCACCGTGGAGATGACTCTGAAGCGATCAACGCTCACGCTGTGTGTCCGGGAACCCTTCCGGGCGGGCGAGGGGAGCGAGAGCTTCGCCGGTGAGGAGCAAGCGACGATGAAGACCGCAGTGCCCTGCTACTACCACCTCGACGTGGAGGTCGGCCCGGAACGGGTGGGACAGGTCAGCCGCATCCTGGCCGCCCATCTGCGCTACTGGGACCTCGACAACCTCGTGGAGCCCGTCCGCCACGGCACCGAACTGCTGCTGCGGGCGATCGACGCGCACGCGAGGAACAAGCACGCCTCCATCGAGATGTGGTGGAACGGCCAGCACCTCATCACCGCCCTCGGCGGTGACGACCCCGATCTGCGGCCGGAGGCGGACCTGCGGTCCTGCCTGGCGGACATCGCCGCCATGAGCGACGGCTGGGGCTGCTGCGCCACGGGCACCGGCGGCCTGATCATCTGGTTCTCGCAGCGCGCCCGGGCCGGCCAGCGCGTCCCGCTGGTGCCCCTCGCCCCCCACCCCGTCCTGCGCACGGACCTCAAGGTCCCGCGCGACCGGCCGGTGACGGTCCTGGCCGGTTCCGCGCCCACCGGTGACGCCACCCCGGAGGGCGGCCGGTGACCCCCCGCACGTCACGCGCACGCGCACGCGCAGGGGTGCCCGTCTGGAGCGGGCACCCCTACCCGTTGGGTGCCGTCTTCGACGGGCAGGGCACCAACTTCGCCCTGTTCAGCGAGGTCGCCGAGCGCGTGGACCTGATCCTCGTCGACGACTCCGGCGCCGAGACCCCCGTCCGGCTGCACGAGGTCGACGGGTTCGTCTGGCACGCCTTCCTGCCCGGCGTCGGCCCCGGACAGCGCTACGGCTACCGGGTGCACGGCCCCTGGCAGCCCGCGTTCGGCCACCGCTGCAACCCGGCCAAGCTGCTGCTCGACCCGTACGCCCGCGCCGTCGACGGCCAGATCGACAACCACCCCTCGCTGTACGAGCGCGCCCCCGACGGGCCCGCCCCGGCCGACAGCGCCGGCCACTCCATGCTGGGCGTGGTCACCGACCCGTTCTTCGACTGGGGCGACGACCGCCCGCCCCGCACGCCGTACGCGGAATCGGTGATCTACGAGGCCCACGTCCGCGGGCTGACCCGCACCCACCCGGACATCCCCGAGCGGCTGCGCGGCACCTACGCCGGGCTGGCCCACCCCGCCGTGACCGAGCACCTCACCTCGCTCGGGGTGACCGCGGTGGAGCTGATGCCGGTGCACCAGTTCGTCCAGGACGGCATCCTCCAGGACCGCGGACTGTCCAACTACTGGGGTTACAACACCATCGGCTTCTTCGCGCCGCACAACGCCTACGCCGCCTTCGGCACCCGCGGCCAGCAGGTCAACGAGTTCAAGGCCATGGTGAAGGCGCTGCACGCGGCCGGCCTCGAAGTCATCCTCGACGTGGTCTACAACCACACCGCCGAGGGCAACGAGCTGGGCCCCACGCTGTCCTTCCGGGGCATCGACAACGCCTCCTACTACCGTCTGGTGGACGGCGACTGGGCGCACTACTACGACACCACCGGCACCGGCAACAGCCTGCTGATGCGGCACCCCTACGTGCTCCAGCTGATCATGGACTCGCTGCGCTACTGGGTCACCGAGATGCACGTCGACGGCTTCCGCTTCGACCTCGCGGCCACCCTCGCCCGGCAGTTCCACGAGGTGGACCGGCTCTCCGCGTTCTTCGACCTGATCCAGCAGGACCCGGTGATCAGCCGGGTCAAGCTGATCGCCGAGCCGTGGGACGTGGGCGAGGGCGGCTACCAGGTGGGCAACTTCCCGCCGCTGTGGTCGGAGTGGAACGGCAAGTACCGGGACGCCGTACGGGACTTCTGGCGGGCCGAACCCGGCTCGCTCGGCGAGTTCGCCTCCCGGCTCACCGGCTCCTCCGACCTCTACCAGCACAGCCGGCGCCGGCCGCGCGCCAGCGTCAACTTCGTCACCGCGCACGACGGTTTCACCCTGCGCGACCTGGTGTCGTACAACGACAAGCACAACGAGGCCAACGGCGAGGACAACCGGGACGGCGAGAGTCACAACCGGTCCTGGAACTGCGGCGCGGAGGGCGGCACCGACGACCCGGCCGTCCTCGAACTGCGTGCCCGCCAGCAGCGCAACCTGCTGGCCACGCTGCTGCTGTCCCAGGGCATCCCGATGCTGTGCCACGGCGACGAACTCGGCCGCACCCAGCGCGGCAACAACAACGCCTACTGCCAGGACAACGAGATCTCCTGGGTCGACTGGGAACTGACCGACGAGCAGCGCGCCCTCACCGAGTTCACCCGGCGCCTGATCGCGCTGCGCGCCGCGCACCCGGTGCTGCGCCGGCGCCGCTTCTTCCGCGGCGAGACCGCGACCAACGCCCGCCAGCCGCTGCCGGACCTGGTGTGGCTGCGGCCGGACGCCCGCGAGATGACCGACCGGGACTGGCAGCGCGCGGACGCGCACTCGGTCGGCGCGTTCCTCAACGGCGACGCCATCGCCGAGCGCGACCCGCACGGCCGCCGCATGACCGACGACTCCTTCCTGCTGCTGGTCAACGGCTACTGGGAGCCGGTCGTCTTCCGCCTGCCCGACGAGTCGTTCGGCGAGCGCTGGACCACGCTGATCGACACCGCCGACCCCGAGGGCATCCCCGACGAGCGCGAACGCAAGGCGGCCACCCGGCTCCGGGTGGAGGCCCGCGGCCTGGTCCTGCTGTCCCGCCCGTCCCGCGCCACGGGCTGACCGGGGGCCGCCGGTCTCAGCAGCAGACGCCGCGGGCGGTCACCGTGAACTGCGCGCCGTCGGCGTCCCGCAGGATCGCCTCCCGCTCGCCGTCCTCGCGCAGCACGCTGCCGCCGTGCTTCTCCGCCGCGCGGGCGCAGGCCGGCACGTCGGTCACCGCGAAGTGGATCTGCCAGTGCGGGCGCACCGAGGGGTCCGGGGCGGCCTCCACCGCGCCCGAGTCGATGCGCGCCACCACATCGCCCTCGCTGCGCAGCAGCACCTCGCCGCCGTCGTACTCCACCTCGCAGCAGCCAGGCTGCCCGGTCGCCCAGTCCAGGACCTCGCCGTAGAACATCGCCGCGTCGAAGGCGTCCCGGGTGTGCAGCCGTACGAAGGCGGGGGCCGCCTGCCGCCACGCCTCCCAGTTGGTGACCAGGTCGCCCTGCCAGATCCCGAACGTGGCGCCGTCCCGGTCGGCCAGCAGCGCCGCCCGGCCGGGCGGGAAGGACAGCGGCCCGACCGCCGCCGTACCGCCGCGCTCCCGGACCCGGGACACGGCCAGGTCCGCGTCCCGCACCGCGAAGTACGGCGTCCAGGCCACCGCCATCTGCCACATGGAGGCGACGGCGGCGATCCCGGCGACCGGGACCCCGTTCACGAGCGCGATCCGGAAGTGCTCGCCGAGCTTGGCGGTGCGCCAGTGCCAGCCCAGCACGGCCGTGTAGAACTCCTGGGTGGCCGTGAGGTCACGGCTGGTCAGGCTCACCCAGCACGGTGCGCCGAACACGGAGTGGGTGGAGACGACGTCCTTGCCGCGCGGCGCGCCGCCGGTGGGGCTTTCGTGGTTCATGGCAGTCGCGTCCTGCTCTCGGGGGCCGGGTGGCCACCGGTATGCCACCAGTGTCCGGCCCGACGGGGTCGACACGCCTGCCGAGTACCCCGGGTGGCAGGGGCGCAGGCCGCTGCGCACGATGGAGGGATGGCAGAGAGCGAGCCGGACCGGATCGCCGCGTTGCAGGCGGAGGTCGACCAGCTGAAGGAGGCCATGGCCTCGCACGCGGTCGTGGACCAGGCGATCGGGATGGTGGTGGCCCTCGCCCGGGTCACCCCCGACCAGGGCTGGGAGGTCCTCAAGGAGGTCTCCCAGCACACCAACATCAAACTGCGCCACATCGCCGAGCTGTTCCTGATCTGGGGGCGGCGCGGCGATCTCCCCGAGCACATCCGGACCGAGCTGGAGGACGCCCTGGACCGGTACGGGCCCGCGCAGGTACCGGGCACCGAGGGGCAGTAGGGGCGCACGGGCGGGGCCGGGGTCAGCGGATCTCCGCGAGCAGTTCCTCGCGGAGCCGGTCGAAGCAGCCGCTGAGCAGCCGCGACACGTGCATCTGCGAGATGCCGAGCTGGGCGGCGATGCAGCTCTGCGTCATGCCCCGGAAGAACCGCAGGTAGAGGATGGTCCGCTCACGTTCGGGCAGCGCCTCCAGGCACGGCCGGACCGCGGCCCGGTCCACCACGAGGTCGAAGCCGGGATCCGGGCAGCCCAGCGAGTCCCCGAGGGCGTATCCGTCGGTGCCGGTGACCTCGGCGTCCAGGGACAGCGCGGTGAAGCACTCCAGCGCCTCCATGCCGGTGCGCACCTCGTCCTCGGTGAGCCGGGTGTGGGCGGCGATCTCCGCGACGGTGGGCGCCCGGCCCGCCGTGGTCTGGGCCAGCTCCTTCACGGCGCCGCGGACCCGGTTGCGCAGGTCCTGCACCCGGCGGGGCACGTGCAGGGTCCACATGTGGTCCCGGAAGTGACGCTTGATCTCGCCGGTGATGGTGGGCACCGCGTACGCCTCGAAGGCCCGGCCACGGTCCGGGTCGTAGTGGTCGACGGCCTTGACCAGGCCCAGCGCGGCCACCTGGTACAGGTCCTCCAGGGCCTCGCCGCGGCCGCGGAACCGCACCGCGATCCGCTCGGCCATGGGCAGCCACAACCGGACCAGGTCGTCCCTGAGGGCCCGGCGCTCGGGGCCGTCGGGCAGCAGGGCGAGCCGCTCGAAGGCGGCGCCCGTGTCCGGGGCGTCGTCGTGGGGATGGGACTTCGTGCTGCCAGTGACACGCATCGCGCGCACCTCTCTCGGCAGGTGCTGATGGGACAGACACCGTGGGAGGTGCGCTCGGAGCATGGAGTGGGACACCGGGGGCGGGCCATGCCGTCTCCCACGGACGTGCCTCCTGTCCGAAGCACTGCTGTGCCCTTTCCCGCTGAGGGACACCTCCAAACAAATAATAATAAATGTAGCGAATGGGGCAGAAAGGTGCGGCAAGATCGCCGATCTTGTCGCGGACGTGATATGTGGCACGCGCGGAGAAGCGGCCGGAACCCGCCGCGGGCGAGTTCTTCCTGGGCAGCGCTTGATCACCGGCCGACGGGCTCCGATTCCCCTGACCACGGAGCGTTCCGGCCATTTGACAGTGCGCTCGGCGCACAGATAGACAGCAGCTCTCGAGGGTCGAGAGGGGCACTGTGTACGAGCCGAACGTGGTCGGGGACTGGCAGGAGTACGAGGAGCATGCCGGTCTGCGGGTCCGCGTCCACCGCCTGGAAGCGGCCGAGCCGCCGCGCGGACGGGACGACGCCGCCGCCGGGCTGACGTATTTCAGTGTCCGGGTGACCGTGGAGAACCGGGGTGCGCGGCCCTACGGCATCCACCTGGAGGACGGCCAGATCGACGTCCGCGTCGGCCCGGACGGCGAGGGCGCCTTCATCGACTGGCGCAACTCCCAGTTCATCGAGGGCTTCGACGTCTATCCGCTGCGCCGGGCCACCGCCGTGCTCTACGCCGCCGCGCCCGAGACCGCCCTCAGCCACGTGGACGTGCAGGTGCAGCTGCGGGTCGACGACGAGTGGACCGGCCGCCGGCTGTGGGCGGGCGGCACCGGCGTCCTGGAGCCGGCCCCGGCGGCCACCCCCGCGGCCGGCGGGCAGGGCGGCCTGGCCCACCAGGTCTCCGCCTTCCTGCGGGACCAGGCGGAACCCGGCTCGGCCTGACGCGCACCGACGGGACGCCGTGCGCGGCCCGGTGCCGGACGCCGTACCGGGCTCAGTGCGGGACGCCGTACGGGGCTCAGTGCGGGATACCGTCGATGATCTCCCGGGCGCCCTGGCGCAGCAGCGCGACCGCGACCGAGGTGCCGAGGGTGGCCGGATCGAGCCGGCCCGCCCACTCGTGGGCGTTCAGCCGCGTCTTGCCGTCCGCGGTGAACACGCAGGCACGCAGCGAGAGTTCGCCGCTGCGGTCCACGCGCGCGTACCCGGCGATCGGGCTGTTGCAGTGCCCTTGCAGCACATGCAGGAACATCCGCTCGGCCGTCGCCTCCCGGTGGGTGTCCGGGTCGCCCAGCCCGCTGACCGCGTCGATCAGCCCGGTGTCGCCCTCCCGGCACTGCAGGGCCAGGATGCCCGCGCCGATCGGCGGCATCATCGTCTCCGTCGACAGCACCTCGCTGATGACGTCGGCCCGGCCGATCCGCTCCAGACCGGACACCGCGAGCAGCAGCGCGTCCGCCTCGCCCGCGGCCAGCTTCTCCAGCCGGCGGTTGGCGTTGCCGCGGAACGGCACGCACTCCAGATGCGGGTGGGTCGCGGCCAGTTGGGCGATCCGGCGGACCGAGGAGGTGCCGATCCGGGTGCCGGCCGGCAGCTCGTCCAGGGTCAGCCCGCCCGGGTGCACCAGCGCGTCGCGGATGTCGTCCCGCTTCAGGAACGCGGCGAACACCGTGCCGGCGGGCAGCGGCCGGTCGGCGGGCACGTCCTTCACGCAGTGCACCGCGAGATCCGCCTCCCCGGCGAGGAGCGCCGCGTCCACCTCCTTGGTGAACGCGCCCTTGCCCTCGACCTGGGAGAGATCGCCCAGCCATTTGTCGCCGGTCGTCTTCACCGGGACGACCTCGGTCCGCACCCCCGGGTGCAGCACGGCCAACTCGGCGCGGACCCGCTCGACCTGGGCCAGGGCCATGGGCGAGTCGCGGGAGACGATACGGATCAGTTCCGGTGCAGACATGAGGGACACGATAGACCCTGGGCCGGTCCGGCTCCGGTCGCAGGCCGCCCTACGAACCGCCGAGCCGCGGGGAGTTCGCCCGGCCGGCCACGCGCGCCGGGGCCCGCCGGACGCGCCCTGCCGCCCTGGTTCGCCGACTGCGCGTCGCACGGTCCGTGGGCCGTGGCTGCCGCTCTGGTTCGTCGGCTGTGCGTTCCACGTCCGCCGGCTGTGTGTCCTGTGGTCTGCGGCCGTGTTTGCCAGGGTTCGCCGGCCTGTCTTCCGCCCCGGTGTGCGGGCTGTGCGTCGCACGGTCCGTGGGCCGTGGCTGCCGCTCTGGTTCGTCGGCTGTGCGTTCCACGTCCGCCGGCCGCGGGTCCTGCGGCCCGTCGGTCCGCGCCTGTCAGGGGTCGCCGGCCGCGCGACCCATGGCTGTCCGGCCGCGTCCGCGCTTTCCACGGTCTTATCCCGGCTCATCCGGCAGGTCCGCCGCCGACTCCTCCGGTGTGAGGTCCGGGCGGGACCGCAGCCAGGACGGCTGGCGCAGCATGCCGTGCCGGGTGCGGGTGCTGTAACTCACCTCGCCCACCAGCCGGGGCACCACCCAGCGCGCCTGGGGAACCCGCGGCGCCGGGTCGAAGGGGCACCGGTCGCTGGCCGCGTCCCGCAGCAGTTCCGCCAGCCGGACCCGTTCCGCCTCGCTCCAGCCGGTGCCCACCCCGCCGACGTAGCGCAGCCGGCCCCGCGCGTCGCGCTGCCCGGCCAGTACGGCCCCGGGCAGTCCGGTCAGCCGGCCCTTCCCGGGCAGCCAGCCGCCGATGATCACGTCCTCGGCGCGCATGTTCCGGATCTTGATCCAGGCGCGCGAGCGGACCCCGGGCTCGTACACCGAGTCCAGCCGCTTGCACACCAGGCCCTCCAGCCCGTGCTCACGGGTGGCGCGCAGCGCCTCGGCGCCGTGACCGGTGACGGCGCGCGGCGTCGACCAGTACGGTCCGGCCAGGTCCAGCTCCTCCAGCCGGGCCCGCCGCCGCGCGTACGGCAGCCGGAGCAGCGGTTCGGCCAGATAGGGGACGTCGAACACGACCAGGTGCACCGGTACCTGCGCGGCCCGGCGCGCCGCCCGCGCGGGGGCGTGCGCGAGGCCCATCCGGCTCTGCAACAGCTGGAAATCGGCCCGCCCCCGCTCGTCCAGGGCCAGTACCTCGCCGTCCAGCACGGCGGGCGCGGGGCCCAGCGCGGCGCCCAGCGGCCCCAGTTCGGGGTAGGCCGCGGTGATGTCCTCGCCGGAGCGGGCGCGCAGCAGCACGCTGCCGTCGCCGGGCAGGTACACCATCACCCGCTGGCCGTCCTGCTTCGTCTCGTACGCCCACCGCGGGTCCTGAGCGGCGGGCGGCAGGCTCCCGGGGGTGGCGAGCATCGGCGCGATGAACGGCAGGGGCGCGGCGGTCACGGCAGAGATCTCGACCGGCCCCGGCCCGCTCACGCGCATTTGCCCCACGGTTCCCCTGAACGGGCCCCGCGCCCGGCCTCCCGGTCGTCAGCCGGCCGGCCAGTGCGTCGCCTCGGCGTCCCGGACTCGGCCCACCGGCTCGTGCCCCGTGCCATGACCACCGGGCGTCAGCCGACCGGTTCGGTGTCCTGCACCCGGCCCCGGGCGTCCCCGATGGCGACCGCACCGCGTCCGGGTCCCGGGCGTCCCCGACGCCACCGCCCCGCGCCAGACCCCGGGCGTCCCCGACGGCCACCGCCCGTGCCCAGGCCCCGGTTGTCGGCCGGCCGGCACGCGCGCCGCCTCGGCTTCCCGGAGTCGGCTCACCGGCACCCCTTCGCGGCGTCAGCCCACCGGCTCGGCCGAGGCCTCCGCTGCCGTCGTGGCCGGGGCGCCGGCCGGGCGGTGCCGGGGGAGGAACCCGGCGAGCAGGAAGGCGAGGGCGGCCGCGCCCGCGCCGAGCGCCATGACGGCCTTGAAGCCGTTCTCGGAGGGCAGCGCGTGACCGCCGAGGCTGGTCGTCATCTGGGCCAGGATGACGCCCGCCACGGCACTGGCCACCGAGGTGCCGATCGACCGCATCAGCGTGTTGAGGCTGTTCGCGGCGGCCGTCTCCGAGGGCGGGACCGCGCCCATGATCAGCGCGGGCATGGCGCCGTAGGCGAAGCCGACCCCCGCGCCGATGACACACGACACCAGCACCAGGTGCCAGATCTCGCTCATCAGCACGATGTTGAGCACGTACCCGGCGGCGACGATCAGCGCACCGGTCATCAGCGTGGTCTTCGGGCCCCGGGACTTGGTGATCAGGGCGGAGACCGGGGCCATGACCATCATCACCAGGCCCTGCGGGGCCATGACCAGGCCGGCGGCGAGCATGGACCGGCCCAGGCCGTAGCCGGTCTGCGCGGGGAGCTGGAGCAACTGGGGCAGAACGAGGGCCATCGCGAACATGGAGAAGCCGAACGCGATCGAGGCCAGGTTCGTGAAGAGCACCTGGCGGCGGGCCGTGGTGCGCAGGTCGACCAGCGGCCGGGCCGTGCGCAGCTCGAAGAAGCCCCAGCCCAGCAGGACCACCACGGCGAGCGCGAACAGGCCCAGGGTGGTGCCGCTGCCCCAGCCCCAGTCAGCGCCCTTGGAGACGGCGAGCAGCAGCGAGACCAGCCCGACGGCCATGCCGAGCGCGCCGGCCAGGTCGAACCGGCCGCCGGTGCGCACGCTGGACTCCGGTACCAGGCCCAGCACCAGCACGGCCGCGACCACGCCGAGGCTCGCGGAGGTCCAGAACAGCACGTGCCAGTCGTAGTGGTCGGCGATGAACGCCGCCGCGGGCAGCCCCAGCGCGCCGCCGACCCCGAGCGAGGCGCTCATCAGCGCGGTGGAGCCGGCCAGTTTCTCCGGCGGCAGCTCGTCCCGCATGATGCTGATGCCGAGCGGGACCACGGCGGCGGCCAGGCCCTGCAACGCGCGGCCGGTGATCATCGGGACCAGCCGGTCGCTGAGCGCGCACACCGCCGAGCCGGCCACCAGCAGGACCAGACTGGCCAGCAGCAGGCGCCGCTTGCCGAACATGTCGCCGAGCCGGCCGGCCACCGGGGTGGCGACGGCGGCGGCCAGCAGGGTGGCGGTGACCGCCCAGGCGGCGTCGGACGGCGAGGCGTGCAGATAGCCGGGCAGCTCGGGCACGATCGGGATCACCAGGGTCTGCATCAGCGACACGGTGATACCGGCCAGGGCCAGCACCGCGACCACGGCACCCGGCCGGGACGGTGCTGTGCGTCCGGCCTCGGCGGGCCGGGCGGGGGCGTCGGGCATGAAGGGGCAACCTTCCGGAGAGCGGGAGCGGCGAACCGCCGCGGGACCTTTTTAAGTCAACTGCTTGACTTACATTAGCGGGCCCGGCGCGGGCGCAGGTCCGGGGAGGCGGCCCGCGCGCCGTAGGCTGTGACCGGTTGGACCTCGCCCGCCCCGGCCGAGGGCCCGGGGCGGAGTGCGGGACGGACCGCCCCCGGGGTGGCGCACGTCCCGGAGCGGTGGTGAGCATGGCGCGCAGGACGGCGCGGACCGAGCAGGTGAACGCGACGCGGGAGGCGATCCTGACCGCGGCGGAACGGCTGTTCGCCGAGCACGGCGTGTACGCCGTCTCCAACCGCCGGGTCAGCGAGGCCGCGGGACAGGGCAACAACGCCGCCGTCGGCTACCACTTCGGTACCAAGGCCGACCTGGTCCGCGCGGTCGCCCGGCGGCACACCCGGCACATCGAGACGCTGCGGGAGCGGGCCCTGCGGCGGACCGCGGGCTCCACGGACGTGCGCGACTGGGTCGACTGCCTGGTCCGCCCGGTCACCGAGCACCTGGCCGGGCTCGGCAGCCCCACCTGGTACGCCCGGTTCTGCGCGCAGGTGATGACCGACCCGGCGCTGCACGAGATCATGGTCGAGGAGTCCCTGGCCTCGCCGGCGCTGCGCGAGGCGGTCGAGGGCCTGAACCGCACCCTGCCGGACCTGCCGCCCGAGGTCCGCGCCGAACGCGGCCAGATGGTCCGGCTGCTGATCCTGCACACCTGCGCCGAGCGCGAGCGGGCGCTGGCCGAGTCCGCCCCGGCCCCGCATGCCGCCTGGAGCGAGGCCGCGACGGGGCTCGCCGACGCGATCGTGGGCCTGTGGCTGGCACCCGTCAGCGCGCGGGCGGCGGCACCGGGAGGCGTCTTTTCGGGCTGAGGAGCGCGCGGGGAACGGCGGGGTCAGGAGGCGTGCGGCGGTCCGGCCCAGCCCAGGGACCGTTCGACGGCCCGTTTCCAGTTGGCGTACTCGGCCTCCCGCCGCCCGGGGTCCATGCCCGGCAGCCACTGCGCGGCCCGGTGCCAGTGGCGGCGCAGCACCTCCAGGTCCGGCCAGTAGCCGGCGGCGAGACCGGCCGCGTACGCGGCGCCGAGGGAGACCGTCTCGGCGACCATGGGCCGCACCACGGGCACGTCGAGCACATCGGCCACGAACTGCATGAGCAGGTTGTCCGCGGTCATGCCGCCGTCCACCTTCAGCTGCGGCAGCGGCACCGGGAAGTCGGCGTTCATCGCGTCGACGACCTCCCGGGTCTGCCATCCCGTGGCCTCCAGCACCGCCCGCGCCAGGTGTCCCTTGGTGATGTACGAGGTGAGGCCGACGATGACCCCGCGCGCGTCGCTGCGCCAGTGCGGCGCGAACAGGCCCGAGAAGGCGGGGACGATGTAACAGCCGCCGTTGTCCTCGACCGTGCGCGCGAGGGTCTCTATCTCCGGGGCGCTGCCGATCAGGCCCAGCCGGTCGCGGAACCACTGGACGAGCGCGCCGGTGACCGCGATCGACCCCTCCAGGGCGTAGGCCGGGGGCTGGTCCCCGATGCGGTAGGCGACCGTGGTGAGCAGCCCGTGCCGGGACCGTACGACCTCGCCTCCGGTGTTCAGCAGCAGGAAACTCCCGGTGCCGTACGTGCACTTGGCCTCGCCGGGGGAGAAGCAGGTCTGGCCGAACAGCGCGGCCTGCTGGTCGCCGAGGGCGGCGGTGAGCGGGATGCCCGGCAGCAGGGCGCGCGTCTCGCCGTACCGTTCGGCGCTGGGGCGGATCCGGGGCAGCACCGGGCGGGGCACGCCGAAGAAGTCCAGCAGCTCGTCGTCCCAGGCGAGCGTGTGGATGTTCATCAGCATCGTGCGGCCGGCGTTGGTGACGTCGGTCAGGTGCAGGCCGCCGTCGGCGCCCCCGGTGAGATTCCACAGCAGCCAGCTCTCCATCGTCCCGAACAGCACCTCGCCGTCCCGGGCACGCTGCTCCAGGCCCTTGACGTGGTCGAACAGCCAGCGGAGCCGCAGCGCGGAGAAGTACGTCGAGGGCGGCAGGGCGCACCGCTCCTGGAAGAACGCCTCGCCGGGACGGCGCAGGAGCTCCTCGACCAGGGGTGCGGTACGGGTGTCCTGCCAGACGATCGCCCGGCCCAGCGGGGCACCGGTGCGCCGGTCCCACACCACCGTCGTCTCCCGCTGGTTGGCCAGCCCGACGGCGGCCACCTGCCCCTGGTCGATGCCGGCGGCGGACAGCGCCTCGGGCATCACCCGGCGCAGGTTCTGCCAGATCTCGACGGCGTCGTGTTCCACCCACCCGGGCCGCGGGAAGTGCTGCCGGTGTTCCCGCTGCGCGACCGAGACCAGCCGGCCCCGGTGGTCGAAGAGGATGCAACGGGTCGAGTTGGTGCCCTGATCGACCGACATCACATACCGTTCAGCCATGATCGGGTCTGCCTTCCGACGGATCTGGGGCGGCGGTCGCGGCCTACCAGCGGGCGGCTCCCAGGTCTCTGGAGACCGCCCGGGCGGCCTCACGGACCAGGCTGATCAGCGCGGGGCGGGGCAGGCCCTGGCCGTCGCAGATCCGCTCCACCGGCCCGGACAGCCCGATGGCGCCGACGACGAGCCCGCCGTGCCCCCGGATGGGCGCGGCGATGCCGGCCTCGCCCATGCTCATCTCCTGGATCTCGGCCGCCCAGCCGGCCTCCCGGACGGCGGCGAGCGCCCGGCCGAGCCGCTCGGGGTCGACCAGCGTGTGCCGGGTGTACGCCTCCGGCCCGGGCTCCTGCGCCGGCTCGGCCGTGGCCGTGCCGAAGGCCAGCAGCACCTTGCCGAGCGAGGAGGCGTGCAGCGGCAGCAGCGCGCCCACGTCCAGCGTCTGGAAGCTGTCGTCCGGCCGGAACACATGGTGGACGACGAGGACCCTGCCCTCCAGCGGGGTGCCCAGGCGCACCGCCTCCCCACTGCGGGCGGCCAGGGCGTCGGCCCAGTTCAGGGACCGTGAGCGCAGTTCGTTGACGTCCAGGTAGCTGGTGCCCAGGTGCAGCAGGGCGGCCCCGAGCTGGTACTTCCCGGTCGCCGTGTCCTGCTCCACGAAGTCCACGTGCTGGAGCGTGCGCAGGATGCCGTGGGCGGTGCCCTTCGCCAGCCCGAGCGAGGCCGCCACCTCGCCGAGCCCGAGTCGGCGGGGCCCGCCGGCGAGCAGCCGCAGGATCGCCGCCGCCCGCTCGATCGACTGGACCGGTCCGGCCATGAGGCGAGCCTATTACCGCCGGGGACGCTCCGCCCCGCGGCGGGGGTCGCGACGGGGCGTTCGGTAATGCCGACCCCTGTTCATTGACCCGTCCGATATGTCTCCCTAACGTGCTTTGAGGCCCGGAAGGCGCCGAGACAGCGCGTGAGACCGGCAGCAGATCGGGAGAGAACATGGTGGCCCAGCTCAATACCCTGCTTCGGGCGGTGCATGAACACGTGTGCCCGGTACCGCCCGTCGCCGGCGCGGTCTCCGCCGTACGCCGGCGGGTGGCGGCGCTCCTCGCCGACTGGAGCGTGTGTCCGGAGATCGTCGAGGACTCGCTGCTCGTGGTGTCCGAGCTGGTCACCAACGCGATCGTGCACGCCCGCCCGCCCGCCGAACTCCGGGTGGCCTGGGTGCGCGGCGACCACCCGCCCACCCTGCGCGTCGAGGTCACCGACGCCGGACCCGACCCCGCCGCGGGGCCGTCCCGCGCCGGGATCGACCCGGACGAGCACGGCCGCGGCGAGGCCATCGTGCACGCCCTGGCCACCCGCCACGGCATACGGGTCCTCCCCGGCCGGGTCACCCGCTGGGCCGAGCTCGTCGCGGCCTGAGGCGGACCTTCGGCCCCCCGGGCCCCCGCTCGGACACACCGGCGTACCCCTCGCGCCCGATCCGCCCGCGCGGGCGGATCGACGGGACGCGCACGGTGCCGGCCTACGCTCCAGTAATATCCGGCGGCAGGCCATCAGAGGAGGAACCGTGCCCCGGTCCGAACGCTCACCCCTGCTGCTCGCCGGCCTGCTGGCCGCCGCGGGGGCCGCCCACTTCGCCGTCCCCCGGCAGTTCGACGCGGTCGTCCCGCACTCGCTGCCGGGCCCGCCCCGGGCCTGGACCTACGGCAGCGGGGCCGTCGAGCTGGCTCTGGCGGCCGGGATCGCCGCGCCCCGCACCCGCACGGTGGCCGCGAAGGCGGCGGCCGCCTTCTTCGTCGGCGTGTTCCCCGCCAACGTCCGGATGGCCGTGGACTGGCGCCACCGGCCGGCTCCGCTCAAGGCGGCGGCCCTCGCCCGGCTGCCCCTCCAGGTGCCCCTGGTGCTGTGGGCGCGCGGTGTGGCCCGCGGCGGAGAGGGACGGTCGTGACCAGGCCCCTCGCGGTCGGGGACACGGCGGACGACTTCGCCCTGCCCGACGAGACCGGCACCACCCGACGGCTCACCGAACTGCTGGCCGGCGGCCCCGTGGTGCTCTTCTTCTATCCCGCCGCCCTCACGCCCGGCTGCACCGCCGAGGCATGCCACTTCCGCGACCTGGCCGCCGAGTTCGCGGCCGTCGGCGCCCGGCCCGTCGGCATCAGCGGGGACGCCGTCGACCGGCAGCGGGAGTTCACCGACCGCCACCGCCTCGGCATGCCGCTGCTCTCCGACGCCGACGGCACGGTCCGCGAGCGGTTCGGCGTCCAGCGCGGTTTCTCCCTGGCCCCGACCAAGCGCGTCACCTTCGTGATCGCCGAGGACCGTACCGTCCTGGAGGTCGTCCGCAGCGAACTGCGCATGAACACCCACGCCGACCGGGCCCTCGCCGCCCTCCGCGCCCGTCAGGGCTGAGCGGGGGTCACTGGAACGGGCAGCCCGGGTTCGGGGCGTCCTCGGAGAACGGGGAGCCGTGCGGCAGCACGTACAGCACGTCCAGGACGAGCGGGACGTCACCCAGATTGCGGCCGATGTGGACGTAACCGGGGCCGGGCGGCTCCTCGATCCTCTCGCCGGTGCCGTACACGCCGTCCGGACCGCACGAGGAGTCGTAGTGGCTGAGGGTGCCCTGCCGCACGACGCCGTACAGCGGACCGTCGTGGTAGTGCCAGCCGGTCGTCTGGCCGGGCGGGAGCGTGACCTCCCGCAGGATGTAGTCGGTGCCGTCGACGGTGGCGCGGGCGAGGATCCGGGAGGTGATCCCCGGCCCCGGCGGGGTGGCCCCGGCAGAGCCGCAGGTCATGAGGGCGGCGGCCGTGGCGACACCGGCCACGGCGGTACGGAGTGCGGTGCGCATGCGAGCCTCCGGGAGCGCGAGCGGATACCGCCGCGAACATAGCGGCGCGGCCCGCCCGCCGGGGCCGGAACGCCCCCATCCGGATACGGCGGGCGGGCCGGTACGACGCTCAGTCCGCGCCGGCGGCCACCTGGGCCAGGGTGCGGCCGGTGCGCACCGAGCGGGCCCGCCGGGGGTCGGGCGTGCCGTGCCCGGCCGGCCGGGCCGCCCCCTTGCGCACCAGCAGCCAGGCCTCCTCCTCGTCCGCGCCGCCGCCGCGGAACCGGGTGAGGGCGTACTCGCCGCGCAGCTTGGCGCCGTGCAGCCGGAACGTGGCGTGCCCCCGCTCCAGCGACTCCGCGAAGTCCACCGGGCGGCCCCGGCGGTCATGGCTGAGCGGTTCGTACGTCCCGCGGTCCCACACGATCACCGTGCCGCCGCCGTACTCGCCCTTCGGGATGACGCCCTCGAAGTGCTCGTACGCCAGCGGATGATCCTCGGTGGGCACCGCCAGCCGCTTGTCCGCCGGATCGGCCGACGGGCCCTTGGGGACGGACCAGGACCTCAGGACATCGCCGACCTGGAGCCGGAAGTCGAAGTGCATCCGCCGCGCGTCGTGGATCTGCACCACGAACCGGGGCCGTTCGCCCGCGCCCGCCGGGGGCGCCTGCCCCGACGGCTCACGGGTCCGCCCGAAGTCGCGCCTGCCGCGGTACGTCCGCAGCCGGTCCTCCGCTGCCATCTGCGGCTCCTTTCCCGGGTCCGGCACGGACGGGCCGGGTACCCGAGGCCGGGGCCCCGATGCCGTGGTCACCCGGCGGGCCGCCACCCCAGCGCCGGCCCGAGCCGCGTCGCCATGTCCGTCAGGATCTGTACGTAGTCCTCGTGCCCGAAGGTGAACGGCAGGGCGAACGCCACCTCGTCGACCTCGCGGAAGGCGGCGTGCGCATGCAGCCGTTCGGCCAGCTCGGCCGAGTTGCCGACCAGGTCCGGCGCGAACAGCTGCCGTCCCGGACCCTGCGGGGCCGCGGTGCGGGGCAGCCGCCGGGCCGCGTACTCCTCGTACCTGGCGCGCTGCGCGGGGGTCGCCGAGTCGGTCGGGATCACCACCAGCCCTTGGGAGACCCGGGCCGCCTCCCCGTCGGGATGGTGGGTCCGGAACTCCCGGATGAGGGACGACTGGATCGCGGCGAAGTCCGGCGGCCCGTCCGCGCCCTCGGAGTCCTCCACCTTCACCACGCTGCTGGTCAGGAAGTTCATCCCGTGCTCGCCCGCCCAGCGCGCCGACCGCAGGCTGCCGCCGCCGTACCACATCCGCCGTCCGAGCCCGGGGGAGTGCGGCTGGACGACGTCGGAGAAGACCTCGAACCCCTCCACCCCGCTGAAGTCGGTGGCGGGCTTGCCGCGCACCAGGTCCAGCAGCCGCCGCACCCGTTCGAAACCGAAGTCCTCCGCGTCGCCGGTGTCCGGGTAGAGGGCGCCCTTGACCTGGTCGTAGTGCATCGGCGGACCCACGCTGACCCCCGGGTTCAGCCGGCCGCCGGACAGCACGTCGACCGTCGCCAGGTCCTCGGCGAGCCGCAGCGGGTTCTCCCAGCCGAGCGGCGTCACCGCCGTGCCGAGCTGGATCCGCCGGGTGCGCTGCGAGGCGGCGGCCAGGACGGCGACCGGGGACGAGATGCCGTACTGCAGATGCCGGTGGCGGACCCAGGCACTGTCGAAGCCGAGCCGCTCGCCCAGCTCGATGATCTCCAGCGTGGACTCGTGGCCCCGCCCGGGGTCCGCCGCGTCGAACAGGCCGATGGTGAGGAAGCCCAGCTTGCGCAGCGGGCGAGGGGTGGACGGCACGGGTCCTCCAGCGGTCGGATGTCGGCTCCGCCCCGATTCTGGCAGGCGAGTGTGACAACCGTGTGATCAATCGGCCGGTCCGCCGACGGCGGGCGGGTTCACCCGGCGCGGCCGGTGCGCTGCCGAGCCGTCCGGCGACGACCGCCGCCTCCGCCCCGGTCAGCCGGGACAGGCGCCGCGGCGGCGGCCGTCGGCCGTACCGGCGGCTGCGGAAGGCGAGCCGGCCGCCGCCGACCGGTGCACGCGGACAACGGCACCGTGACCGCCGGTCCCGCTCGACGGCCCGGCAGCCGCGCCGCGTCGACCACCCTCGCCCGGCGGCCGGCCGGCACTCGGCCGTGCCCCGGCGCCGGTCAGCCCGTGGCCGGCGGGCGGCCGTAGACGGCGGACAGGGCGGCGACCGTGCGGGCCATGCGGGTCCTCAGCTCGGGGGGTGCCACGACCTCGGCCTCCGCGCCGAGCCCGAGCAGCATGCCGACGGCGTGGTCCACGGACTCGATGGGGATGACGGCCCGTACCCGCCCGTCGGGACCGGGCGGGCCCGCGCTGTCCCGGGCGGCGCGGGCGAGAGCCGGTTCGATGAGGTCGGGCAGCCGGCCGAGCAGCGCGGGCGAGAGCCGTACCACGGCCTCGTCCCGGTGCCGGCGGGCGTCGAAGCCGGCCAGGTACGACTGCCAGTGCGCGGCCAGGTCGAACTCCGCCGGGCGTTCGAACTGTTCCGGCAGGGCCCGGATCGAGAGGATCTGCGAGACCCGGTAGGTGCGGATGTGCCCCGGCCTCGCCGCCACCAGGTACCAGCGGCCGGACTTGAGCACCAGGCCGTAGGGGTCCAGGGTCCGCGTCACCTCCTGGGGTGCCCGCCGGCGCCGGTAGCGGACCCGGACGCGGTGCCGGCGCCACACCGCGTCGGTCACGGCGGCCAGGTGCTCGGTCGTGTCCGCCTCGGCGTACCAGCCGGAGGTGTCCAGGTGGAACCGCTGCCGTATCTCCCCGGTCCGGTCGCGCAGTTCGTCGGGCAGCGCGGCCGTCAGCTTCAGCTGGGCGGTGGCGAGGACGGTGCCGAGCCCGAGGTCCGCCGCCGGCCCGGGCAGTCCGGCCGGGAACAGCGCTTCGGCCTCCTGACGGGTCAGCCCGGTCAGCCGGGTGCGGTAGCCGTCCAGCAGGCGGTAGCCGCCCTCGTGACCGGGGTCGCCGTAGACGGGGACGCCGGCGGCTGTGAGCGACTCCATGTCCCGGTACACCGTGCGGACGGACACCTCCAGTTCGTCGGCCAGTTGCCGGGCGGTCAGCCGGCCCCGGGTCTGGAGGAGTAACAGGACGGACAGCAGTCGGCTCGCACGCATGACGCGAGTCTGCCGCACCTCGCTGACAGAAGGTGTCAGGGGAGCCGGACTGCCGTGCCGGCCGGACGCGCGTCCCGCGCACCGGACACACGGCCGATATCCAGGAACTGCCGGATGCCCGCCTCGGTGACGAGGTGGGCGAGGGCGCGGCGCGGGAACGCCCGGCCTGCGCGGGCGGGGGTGACGCTGCCGGGGAAGACCGTGGTACAGGCGTCCCCGGCAGCCTCGTCGGCCGGGTGGTTGTCCTTCCCGCCGAGCCAGTGGTTCCGGACGCGGGCCGGGTGCGGTACCGATGTGCCGACCGGCGGGCGCGATGCCGGACGGGTCGTCAGCGATCTCCTTCCCTCCCGCGTGACCCGGATCCGGCCACGGCCTTCCCCGGAGCCCTGACCGGCCCCTGCCCCGCCCACGGACACCCGCCGCTCACCTCCCGGTCCGGCCGGGCCGGCCGATAGGGAAAACCCTCGATTGATCCGGCCGGAGGTGACATGGCTCGGTCAATGCTGTCATTCTCCCTGCGCACCCTGATCCGCCCCACCGGTTCCCGGATCACGGCCCCGCACGGCTTCAGCTCACCCGGGCAGCAGACCCCGCTGCCCGTCCGTCACCTCACCGGCCGCCGACCGGCGACCGCGGCAGGAGGAGTACGCGTGAGACCCCACAGACCCCTTCCCCACAAGCGCGCCACGGCAGCGGCCGCCCTGCTCTCCACCGCGGCGTTCCTCGCCGTCGGTCTCCAGGCGGTCCCGGCGACCGCGGCCCCGGCGGCTCCCCACCCCGGCCCGCTGCGCACCGGCGGACTGGAGGCCCGGCTCAGCCCGGCCCAGCACCGGGCGCTCGTCGACAGCGCCCGGGAAGAGACCGCCGGCACCGCCCGCGCCCTCGGTCTCGGCGCCAAGGAGAAGCTGGTCGTCAAGGACGTCGTCAAGGACAACGACGGTACCCTGCACACCCGTTACGAGCGCACCTACGACGGACTGCCGGTCCTCGGCGGCGACCTCGTCGTGCACACCCCGCCCGCCTCGCTGGCCAAGGGCACCGTGAGCACCACCTTCAACAGCCGGCGCACCATCAAGGTGCCCTCGACCACGGCCACCGTCACCAAGGCCGCCGCCGGGACCAAGGCGCTGAAGGCCGCGCGGACACTGGCCGCCGAGCCCACCACGGACAGCGCCCGCAAGGTGATCTGGGCCGGCGCCGGCACTCCGAAGCTCGCCTGGGAGACGGTGATCGGCGGCCTCCAGGACGACGGCACCCCGAGCCGGCTGCACGTCATCACCGACGCCACCACCGGCAAGGAGCTGTACCGCTACCAGGCGGTCAGGACCGGCACCGGCAACACCCAGTACAGCGGCGCCGTCAGCCTGAACACCACGCTGTCGGGCTCGACGTACCAGCTGTACGACACCACGCGCGGCGGTCACAAGACCTACAACCTCAACCGGGGCACCTCCGGCACCGGCACCCTGCTGACCGACGCGGACGACGTCTGGGGCGACGGCACCGGCTCCAACACCCAGACCGCGGGCGCCGACGCCGCCTACGGCGCCCAGGAGACCTGGGACTTCTACAAGAACACCTTCGGCCGCAGCGGCATCCGCAACGACGGCGTCGCCGCCTACAGCCGCGTCCACTACAGCAGCGGCTACGTCAACGCCTTCTGGGACGACAGCTGCTTCTGCATGACCTACGGCGACGGCTCGGGCAACACCCACGCCCTGACCTCGCTGGACGTGGCCGGCCACGAGATGAGCCACGGCGTCACCTCGAACACCGCCGGCCTCGAGTACAGCGGCGAGTCGGGCGGCCTGAACGAGGCGACCTCCGACATCTTCGGCACCGGCGTGGAGTTCTACGCGAACAACACCAAGGACGTCGGTGACTACCTCATCGGCGAGAAGATCGACATCAACGGCGACGGCTCGCCGCTGCGGTACATGGACAAGCCCAGCAAGGACGGCGCGTCGAAGGACAGCTGGTACTCCGGGCTCGGCGGCCTGGACGTCCACTACTCCTCCGGCCCGGCGAACCACATGTTCTACCTGCTGTCCGAGGGCAGCGGCACCAAGGTCGTCAACGGCGTGACCTACAACAGCCCGACGTCCGACGGCGTCGCCGTCACCGGCATCGGCCGCGACGCCGCGCTGAAGATCTGGTACAAGGCGCTGACGACGTACATGACGTCCAGCACCAACTACGCCGGTGCCCGCACCGCCGCGCTCAACGCCGCCGCAGCGCTGTACGGCACCAACTCCACGCAGTACGCCGGAGTGGGCAACGCGTTCGCCGGCATCGGCGTCGGCGGTCACATCAACCCGCCCGCGAACGGGGTCACGGTCACCAACCCGGGCAGCCAGTCCGCCACCGTCGGCACCGCCGTCAGCCTGCAGATCCAGGCGAGCAGCAGCAACGGCGGCGCGCTGACCTACAGCGCCTCCGGCCTGCCCGCCGGCCTGACGATCAACGGCTCCACCGGCCTGATCACCGGCACGCCCACCACGGCGGGCGGCTACAACACCACCGTGACGGTGACCGACTCCACCGGCGCGACCGGCACCGCCACCTTCGCCTGGACGGTCAGCACGACCGGCGGCGGCTGCTCCGCCAGGCAGTTGCTGGGCAACCCCGGCTTCGAGTCCGGCAGCACCGGCTGGACCTCCACCAGCGGTGTCATCACCACCGACAGCGGCCAGCCGGCCCACGGCGGCTCGTACAAGGCGTGGCTGAACGGCTACGGCTCCACCCACACCGACACGCTGTCCCAGTCGGTGGCCGTCCCGGCGGGCTGCAAGGCGACCCTGACCTTCTACCTGCACATCGACACCGACGAGACCACCACCAGCGTCCAGTACGACAAGCTGACGGTGACCGCCGGTTCCAAGACCCTCGCCACCTACTCGAACCTCGACGCGGCCTCCGGCTACAGCCAGAAGACCTTCGACCTGTCCTCGCTGGCGGGCTCCACGGTCACGCTGAAGTTCAACGGTGTGGAGGACTCCGGCCTCCAGACCAGCTTCGTCGTGGACGACACGGCCCTGACGACCGGCTGATCATGTGACACCGCTCGCGGTCCCGCACCCGGCGCGCCGGGTGCGGGACCGCGCCGTGTCAGCCGAGCGGGTCCAGCGTGAGGTACGCCTGCTGCGGGGAGCCGTCGTGCACCAGCGACTCCTGGTGGCCGACGTCGTCGAAGGCGAACGCGTAGGCCTTGCCGTCGGCCATCTGCGCGTGCACCGCGCGCGCGTACTGGTTGGTCACCGCGTCCCGGTAGAAATCGGCCGTCGTGGCATCCGGCTGATTGGGGTTGACCAGCAGGGTCGAGCGGTTGAAACCGGCGCACAGCGTACGGGAGATGGGCCCGCGGACGGTGTCGTTGGGCGCGTCGAGCAGCTTGTGACAGCCGAAGACGCTGGCCGCGTCCGGCTTCTGGAAACTGGTGACGACGGCGCCGGCGGCGTTGGTGAAGTTCATGACGTTGCCCGAGACCCGGCCGTAGTACTTGGTGTTCGGCTGGTCCGCGAACGGCGTGACGGTCAGCGTCGACGTCGTGTACTTCTGCCAGACCCGGTTCACATAGTCGTCCAGCACGGATCCGGGCAGCGCCCCGGTCTCCACGCCGTACAGCGGGGACAGCGCGCGCAGCACGGTCCCGTCCGAGCGGGTCTGGATCAGGCCCGCCCAGCCGCCCGGCTGGGCGCGCAGCGCGGAGAAGAACCCGCTCCAGCCGCCGGACTTCAGATGCCCGGTGGTGGTCACCCCGCCGTCGGCGCGCTGCACCCCGACCGCGTACGGTGCCGAGAACATGTCCACCTGTGTGCTGTTGAGCCACAGTCCGGCGTCGTTGAGTGTGTACTCCGACCAGTTGAAGAGGATGTCGCGGTTGGGGTCGGACGGGTTCTGCACGGCCGGCTGGACCAGTCCGCCGGTGGTCAGCCGGAAGTCCAGCTTCCGGCCGTAGGAGAAGTAGATCCGGCCGGAGAACTTCGGGATGCGGATGGTTCTGGACTGGCCGGCGGCCGGGCCGGGTATCGCCGCGTCCGGTGCGGGGGTCGGCGGGTTGCCGCCGGCCGGCCAGGCGTGGAATACGCCGTCCGCGTCGGCCCAGCCCTGCCGTCCCGAGGACAACTGGGTGCCGAGGTCGTAGACGTAGACCGGTTCGGAACGGCCCGAGTTGTTGGTGATCGTCAGCGGGATGGTGTCGGGGACGGCGGCGTCCGCGCGGCCCGGGGTGCCGAGCGCGAGCAGTCCGCCGAGCAGCGCCGTGGCGGCGGCCAGGGGCAGCACGCCCCGGGTGAGCCTGTGAGGCACTCTCCACCTCCGTGTGGGGTCGGGGTCGTACGGATCTGGTCCGTACCAGTTCTGAGAGCGCTCTCAGATTCCAGCCACGACGAGTTCATGTCAATGTCCGGGACCGGATCGGCCCGGCGCCCACCGGTCGGCGGGTGCCGGGCCGTGTTCCGTCAGAACGTGCGCCCGAGCAGGTCCAGCAGGGCCGCCCAGTGCCGCTCGTCGGCCTCCCGGTGGTAGGCGGGGGTGTCCGCCTGGGTGTAACCGTGGTGGGCGCCGGTGTAGACCTCGCAGGTGTGGCGCACGCCGGCGGCGGTCAGCGCCTCCTCGAAACGCGCGATCTGCTCCGGGGGCAGCGACGTGTCCTCGTCGGCGTGCCCGAAGTACAGCTCCGCGGTGATGCGCGGGGCCTCCAGGTGCGGGCTGTCCGGGTCGTCGGTGGCCAGGCCCCCGCCGTGGAAACCGGCCGCCGCCGCGACCCGGTCCGGGTGGGCGCCCGCCGTCCACAGCGCGAGCCGGGACCCCATGCAGTAGCCGGTCAGCGCGACCGGGCCGTCCGCCACCAGCGGGCTGTCGGCCAGCCAGCGCAGGTAGGCGCCCGCGTCCCGCTTGACCAGGTCCGGCGTCAGGCCGGCCAGCATCGGGCCGAGCCGTTCCCAGATGGTCGGGTCGCCGGCCGGGTCGATGAACTCCGGCAGGTCCACGACCGGGGCCCGGCCGAGCCGGTAGAACACGTTCGGCAGCAGCACGGTGTAGCCGGCCGCGGCCAGCCGGTCGGCCATCGACTTCAGGTGCGGTCGCGGGCCGTAGGCGTCCTGGTAGAACAGCACGCCCGGCCGGGGGCGGCCGTCTGCGGGGTGGACGAGGTAGGCGTCGGCGACGCCGTCCTCGGTCCGGATGTCGACATCGTCTCGCTGGACATCGGTCATGGTGGACAAGCCCTCCCTCGGGACAACGGGCGCCGGGCGGCGACGGCCTCCGGCGCCATGGCTGCGCCCATGCTGTCACGCAAGATCGTCCACGCGCTGACCGGCGTGGGCGTGGGCGTGTGCGTGGACGTGTGCGGGTCGGATCCGTGTGTCGGGTCCGTGTGTCGGGTCTGTGCGGGTCGCGTCCATGCGGCCGGCGCTGATGCGTGGGGGGCACCCATGTGGGGGGCACCTATGTGCGGGAAGCACATGTGGCGGGCGTCCGTGTGGGACGCCCCCGTAGGGCAACCGCCCCTGTGTCGCGCGCGCTCACTCGAAGCGGCTGGTGTCGCCCGCGCCCCGCCGGACGATCTCCGCCTCGCCGCCGGAGAAGTCGACCACCGTGGTCGGCTCGGTGCCGCACTCGCCGGAGTCGACCACCGCGTCCACCACGTGGTCGAGCCGGTCCTTGATCTCCCAGCCCTGGGTCAGCGGCTCCTCCTCGTCGGGCAGCAGCAGCGTGCTGGACAGCAGCGGTTCGCCCAGCTCCGCCAGCAGCGCCTGGGTGACCACGTGGTCCGGGATGCGTACGCCCACGGTCTTCTTCTTCGGATGCAACAGCTTGCGCGGCACCTCACGGGTGGCCGGGAGAATGAAGGTGTAGCTGCCGGGCGTGGACGACTTCACCGCCCGGAAGACGTCGTTGTCCACCCGCACGAACTGGCCGAGCTGCGCGAAGTCCCGGCACATCAGCGTGAAGTGGTGCCGGTCGTCCAGCCGGCGGATGGCACGGATCCGGTCCATGCCGTCCCGGCTGCCCAGCCGGCAGCCGAGCGCGTAACAGGAGTCGGTCGGATACGCGATGAGCGCTTCCGAGCGCACCGCGTCAGCGATCTGGGCGATGCTGCGCGGCTGCGGATTGTCGGGATGCACGTCGAAATACTTCGCCACCCGTCGAGCTTATGCCGTCCCGCACACCCCACGCGCCTCACCGGCACCCACCCGCGCGCGTCTCGACCGTCGTCACCGGCGCCCTCTGCCCGCCGGGCGCGGAGTCACACGAGCGCGCGGGGCGCGGAGCCGCAGGAGCGGCGGCGGCCCGCCGGGCGTCACGCCGGTCACTCCACGCCCGCCCTCCCCACCTCCCGGGCCGTCCGGGAATTTTCTCGGATCGTCTGGAAATCGACTGCGTACCTCCAGGAAAGCGGGGCATCCGAGCAACTGAGACGCCCGGGGCTCCCCCCACCCCGGGCGCGGTGTCTCCGCCGGCGGCCCACTCCCCCCGGGCCGCCGGCGGAGCCGTGTCCGGCGTCACCGGGCCACCGGACGCAAGGGTCCACGCTCCCCGGACCTCAGTCCGCCAGCAGAACCGGGATCTCCTGCCAGCCGTGGGAGATGAACGACGGCACGTGGCGCAGTTCGCCGGCGGGGCGGGCCAGACGCAGGGCGGGGAAGCGGGAGAACAGGGCGGGCAGCGCGGTCAGCGCCTCCAGCCGGGCCAGCGGAGCCCCGATGCAGCGGTGCACGCCGACACCGAACGCCAGATGGTCCTCGGCCGCCCGCGCCGCGTCGAAGACCGCCGCGTCGGGGCCGTAGTGCGCCGGGTCCAGCCCCGAGGCGGCGTACGTCGTGATGATCGCGTCCCCGGCCGGGATCGTCACGCCCCCGACCGTCAGCTCCTCCACCGCGAACCGCAACGGCAGCGCGGCGATGGACGGATGCACCCGCAGCGTCTCGTCGACCACCGCGCCCCAGCCGGTCTTCCCGGCGCGCACCGCTGCCAGTTGCCCCGGGTCGGCGAGCAGGGCGACCACCGCGTTGCCGATGAGGTTGACGGTGGTCTCGAAGCCGGCGCCGACCACCAGCAGCAGTGTGTGCAGCAGTTCCTCGTCCGAGAGGCGGCCACCGTCCTCGTCCCGGACCCGGATCAGTTCCGTGGTGATGTCGTCGCCCGGCCGGGCCCGCCGGTACTCGATCAGCGCGCCCAGCACCGAGCCGACGCGCTCGCGCACCGAGGCCGCGAACTCGGGACTCGGGTCGGAGGTCTTCATGAAGTCGGAGATGAGACGCGCGGCATCGGGCCGCAACTCGTCGGGCACCCCGAGGAGTTCAGCGATCATGCGCATCGGCAGGGGATGCGCGAGCCCCTCGCGCAGGTCGACCGCGGCGCCGCCGGCCCCCGCCGCCGCCATCCCGTCCAGCAGCTCGGCCGTCAGCGCCGCCACCCGGGGCCGCATCGCCTCGGTGCGCCGGTGGGTGAAGCTCGGCGCCACCAGCCTGCGCAGCCGGATGTGGTCGGCGCCGTAGGTGGTCAGCATGTTGACCACGCTCACCCAGTTGGCCAGCCAGCCCCAGGACGGATGCTCCTCCAGCTCCGGCCACAGCCGCCAGTGCCGGCGCGCGTCCTTGCTGACCCGGGGATCGAGGATGAGCGCCTTGAGGGAGTCGTAGCCGGTCGGCGCCCACGCGGGGACGGAGCCGGGCAGTTCCACGGGGACGACGGGGCCGAGGGCGCGCAGCCGGGCGGCCTCCGCGGCGATGTCGGAGCCGAAGGGGTCGAGGGCGATGCGGTCGGTGACGGTCACACGGTCTCCAGACTGGTCGGCCTTGCCTGATGCGGTCCCGCTCCAAGTACACCGCGTCACCGGGCGGGTACCCACCGTTCCGGTGTCATCCGGCCAGGAATCAGACCGAGTTCGCTCCTTCGCGCCGGCCCGGCACCGCGTGCCGATCGCATGCCGGGGCAGCGCGGAGCCCTCCGGCCGGCGCCCCGCGCCGGCCGGTCACCGGGCCGGCGGGACGCCCCGTCCGGCCGGGGCGCTGTCCTCCCCGGCCTCCGGTGTCAGCACCAGCATGGTCGCGTCGTCGCGGACGCGGTAGCGGCGTCGTACCAGGTCCTCCCACACCGCGCCGGGCAGCTCGGCGGACGGGGTGCCTGACAGGGCGGCCAGCCGCTGGGGCAGGGGATAGAAGGCGCCGTCGGCGTCCCGGGCCTCCCACACGCCGTCGGAGGCCAGGAACAGCCGGTCGCCCGGGCGCAGCGGCACGGTGACCTCCTTCGGCGGGTCAACGCCGGTCAGCCCGATGCCCAGCGGCGGTGCGGGCGCGACGGTCACCTCCCGGGCCGCCGCGGGCCGCACCAGCACCGGCGCCGGATGCCCGCAGGAGACCACCCGTACCGCGGCCGTGCCGTCGGCGAACTCCAGCAGCAGGGCCGTGGCGAACAGCTCCGCGTGCCCCACGGCCGCCGCGTCCACCGCCAGCCGGCGGTCCAGCCGCGCCGCCACCGACTCCAGGTCCGGCTGGTCCAGCGCGGCCTCCCGGAACGCCCCCAGCAGCGACACCACCGTGGCCACGGCCGTCAGCCCGTGCCCCCGCACATCGCCCAGCACCGCGCGCACCCCGTACGGTCCGGCCCGTACGTCGAAGAAGTCCCCGCCCACCAAAGTTCCGTCCTGCGCGGCCCGGTAGTAGGCCGCACACCCGATCCGCCCGACCCGGTCCGGCAGCGGCGGCAGCACGGCCCGCTGCACCGCCTCGCCGATCGCCCGCTCCGTGTCGAGCTGGGCGTCCCGGCGGCTGCGCACATAGGACACGAACACGCTCAGCGCGGCCACGAACACGACGGTCAGCAGGTCGGTGTCACCGGGGCGGTTCAGATGGGTGGCCGGCACGGTGAGCACCGCGACCACGGCCAGGCCGAGCACCCCGGTGGTCAGCGGACCGTACGACAGCACCGCCAGCGGCGGGATCGCGCCCAGCAGGAAGCCGAGATCGCGGGCGTGGGGGGTGATCAGCGTGGCCGAGCCGACGACCGCGAGCAGCAGGACGGGCAGCACACGCACCCACCACGGCGGTGGCGCTCCGCGCAGCCAGCCGCGCTCCCGGCTCTCCCCGCGCACCCACCGGCCGCGTACCGATCCCACATCCCCACGCTACGCCGCCGCCGATGCCCCGCACCTCGCGGGAGAACGCGAAAACCGGTGGACGTCCGCCCGGCCGCCCGCCTAGCGTGGGCCCGCCACGCCCGGACCGGACGGAAGAAGGAGGCGAGTGTCATGCACGACAGCAGCAGGCGCTCCCCCCTCCCCGCGCCGCGGGCGTGTCACATCTGATCCGATGATCCGACCGGGAGCGTCGCCCATCCACGCATTCCGGAGGAATCCATGACCGGCCTGGTCATCCGCGCGCTCGACGACAGCAGCGCGCACCTGTTCCACACGATGCCCGACCCGCTCGCCCTGGGCGAACGGCACCGGCACACCCGCTACCGCCCCGACTGGCAGCGCGTCGCCCTGCGCGAGGGCCGCGTCGTGGCACGCGCCGCCTGGTGGGCCCGGCCCGAGGACCCCGAGCCCCTGGTGATCAACTGGCTCGACGTGGCCGAGGGCGAGGAGGAGGCCGGTGCCGCACTGCTGCGGACGGCCCCCTGGCGGACCCCCGAACTCGAACTCGACCTGCCGCCCGGCTGGCGGGACGACCCGCGCCGGCGGGCCGCGGCCGGCACCGGCGCCGCCGCCGCGCGCCGGGCCGGCTACACCCCCTTGGTGGAGCGGTTCACCTACCGCTGGACCCCGGACCGGGGCCTGCCCGAACGGCCCGGGCGCCTCGTGTTCACCGCCGAACCGGACGACAGCGTGTTCTACGACCTCTTGTGCCGCATCCACTCCGCCACCCTCGACGCCCACGCCCGCCGGGCCGTCGAGCGGGGCGGCGTGGACCGGGCGGCCAGGGAGGAACTGGACTTCTTCCACTGGTTCCCCTCGCCCCGCGACTGGTGGCGGCTCGCCCGCACCCCCGCGGGCGAGCCGGTCGGCATCCACATCCCGGCCCGCAACCCCGCGGGACCGTGCGTCGGCTTCATCGGGGTGGTGCCCGAACACCGCGGCCACGGCTACGCCTACGACCTGCTCGCCGACTGCACCCGCTTCCTGGCCGGACAGGGCGCCCACTTCATCGCCGCCGCCACCGACCAGGGCAACTTCCCGATGGCCGCGCACTTCACCGCGGCCCGCTACCCCGTCGTACGCGAACGCGTCTCCTACTGGGCCGACCCGGCGGCCGGCGACGGGCGCTGACGGCGCGAAGACCGGCTCACGGCACCGGGCGGCCTACTCCCCGGCGGCCGTGAGCCGGTCCTCCGCCGCGGCCAGGACCTCGGTCACCCGGAGACCGAATGCGGCATCGCAGGAGTGCGGCCGGCCCGTGCCGGCGGACCGCATCAGGGCGTCGGCGGCCCGGGACAGCGCGGCGACCGCCCCCTGCGCACTCCCGGGCATGACCGACACGCCCGCCTCGCCCCGCAGCTCCACCTCGGCCCCGGCCGCCGCCGGCGGGGCCGTCAGGCTCAGCGTGAGCGAGCTGGACGCGCCGCCGGCGTGCTCGAGCACCAGATGGACGGTGTCCGCGGGACCGCGCGCCGCCGCCAGGACCCGCCGTACGTCGCCGAGAACCGGCAGCAGCACCGACAGGGCGTGCGGGCCGACGTCCCACAGCGCGCCCTTCTCCCGCCGCCACGGCGAGGCCGCGAACGGGCTGTCGCCCGTGAACACCGCGCCCAGCCACTGCGCCCGCGCCGTGAACCAGCCGGGCACGGCGGCCTGTTCCTCCACCCAGGCGTCCGGCTCCTGCTGGAAGCGCGCGGTGAAGAACACCACCGACGCCACCCCGGCCCGTTCCACCGCCTCCACCACGGCCCGGCCCTCGGCCACCGACACCGCCAGCGGCTTGTCCAGCAGCAGATGACGGCCCGCGCCGGCCGCGCGCACCGCCAGCTGTGCCTGCACCGCCGGCGGCAGGGCCACCGCCACCGCGTCCACGTCGGCCAGCAGCGCGTCCACGTCGGCGTACGCCGTGACGCCGTACCGCTCCGCCAGCTCCGTGGCCGCCTCCGGCCGGCGCCCCCAGACCCCGGCGAAATGGAGCCCGGGGTGCGCGGCGAGGGCGGGAGCGTACGTCGCCCGCGCCCACGGGCCCGTCCCCAGCAGTCCGATGCGCATGTCGCGTTCCTCTCTCACAGCCGTTCCCGCCTCTTCAGGATGGTGTGCCGCGCTCGTCCCGCGCACACCCGCCGCCCGGGTTCCCCCGCCCCGCGAGCCACGCGGCGATGGTGGCGGCGATCGGCTGACCGGTGTCCATCTCCACGAAACCGAACTGGCCGGACTGGTTGCACTCCAGGAACCACCAGATGCCGTCCGCGTCCTCCGCGAAGTCGAAGGCCCCGTACGCCAGTTCGGCACCCGCCATGTAACGCAGCACGCCCTCGGCGACGCGCGGGGGCACGTCCGCGGGCAGCCAGGGAGCGACCGACGGCGCGAAACGGACGTCCACGTCGTCCGGATGGGCGTCCGGGTCGGCGGGTTTGCGGGCGGCCAGCAGCGTGCCGCCGACGACGGTGAGCCGGATGTCGGCCCGCTTGGCGATCCGCCGTTGCAGCAGGGTCGGCCCGTAGGCCACCGCGGTGAAATCGGCGTCCGGCGCGACCCGGCTGGTCGGCACGGACCGGGGCGGCTCCTGCGGATGCGCCCCGGAGACCGGCTTGACCACCAGATCCGGGAAGCGCTCCGCGAACTCCCGCGCCGCCTGGGGGAACGTCGTGATGAGGGTGGCCGGCACGGCGAGACCGCTGCGCTGGGCCAGGCCCAGCTGCCACGGCTTGTGCCGGGCGCGGCGGGCGGCGTCCGGATGGTTCATCCAGCGGGCGTCGCCGCACCGCAGCATGCCGTACAGCGCCTGCGACGACTCCTCCGTCAGCCAGGCGGACGGCTGGGCGGCGCGGGCGGCCGGGGCGCCCGGTCTGCGCACCCAGACGGAGCGCAGACCGTCCATGCTCACCAGGCGTCCGCCGACGGACACATGTCCCCTGAAGGCGCCCCGCACGTACTCGCCCGACAGTGCCACCCCGTCGGTCAGGTCGGCGGGGTCGAGCCGGACGACGGGCACGCCGGCCTCGCCCAGCCGGAGGACCACCATGTCCGCCGTCACGTCTTCCTCACTGGTCAGGATGAGTACGGTCATCTGTGGGGATCCGCGGCTCAGTCGTCGAAGTGCGTCTTGGAACCGGCGGTCGAGGTCGTGGTTCCGAGGGCTCTCAACGTCGCGTGATCGGTGGCGGCGATCCGCCCGTCCGGGAGGACGTTCAGTTGCAGTCCGGAGTCGTACGCATACGGAGTGGTGACGTCCAACTGCACAGCGGGGCGCGCGTAGTTGAGCGTGAACGGTTGCATGGTCTCTCCCTGATTAGGCTGTCACGTCCTTATACGTGTCGAACGGATGATTGGTTTCCTCACTCTCCGTGACCACGGCTCGGGGGCCGCCGTGGACTCCTACCGCGCGAGGGTCTCCCGCGCCACCGCCAGGGCCTGTTCGGCGTACCCGCGCCCGAACAGCACCGCGTGCACCAGCAGCGGGAACAGCTGGTGCAGACCCACCCGGTCCCGCCAGCCGTCGGGCAGGGGCGCCGCCTCCTGGTAACCGGCGAGCACCCGCTCCAGGTGCGGGCAGCCGAACAAGTGGAGCATCGCCAGGTCCGTCTCCCGGTGTCCGCCGTGCGCGGCCGGGTCGATGAGCCGGACCTCGCCGTCGGCGCCCCACAGCACATTGCCGTTCCACAGGTCGCCGTGCAGCCGGGCGGGCGGCTCGGCCGGACCCGCCACCTCCGGCAGCCGCGCGCAGACCCGCTCGAACACGTCCGCCTCGGCCGGGCGGAGCGCCCCGCGGTCCACCGCACCGCGCACATAGGGCAGCACACGGTGCTCGGCGTACCAGGCCGGCCAGTCGGTGCCCGGCGCGTTCCGCATCGGGGCCAGGCCGATCCAGGCGTCCTCGGGCCCGCCGGGCGGCGCCGCCCCGAAGTGCGGCGCGCCCGCCCGGTGCAGGGCGGCCAGGCCCCGGCCGAAACGCAGCGCGGCCCCGGGCCCGGGGGACCCGGCCGATATCCGCTCGGTCACCATCCAGTGTTCGTCGTGTCCCAGCACGGCCGGCACCCGGACCGCGCCCGCGGCACCCAGCCAGCGCAGCCCCGCCACCTCGGCACGCACCGCCCCCCGGCCGTCGCCCCGCTTGACCATCACCGGAGTCCCGTCGTCCAGCAGCACCTCGGCGGGCGAGCCGGACGACGGCCGGGGCCCGGTGACGGCCCGCCCGGTGAGCCGGGCCGCCACCTGTCCTGGATCCTCTGCACGGTTGACCACGGCCCCAGGGTACGGCCCCCAACAAGGGTGCCTCGCCAGGCAGTTCAACGATTGATACCACTGATGCCGGTCACACGGATGAGGTCACCGGCGAAGGAATCCGGGGGCCGCCGGTGACCGCCGGGCTCAGCGCCCGAGGGGCCGCGTCCCCCGGGTCACCCCCACCGGATTCCTGGCCGGCAGCAGCCCCGACTCCGCCACCGCGCCGGCCATCGGCTCCAGCAGCGCGGCCAGCCGCTCGGTCCGCTCGGCGCCCAGCACGGTCCACGGCCGCTCGGCCGCCGCGTCGGTCAACGCCTCCGTCTCGGCGCGCAGCGCCGCACCGGCGGGCGTGAGCGAGCCGTCGGCCGCGAGCCGGCCGTCCGCGCGCAGCCGCTCCTGGGCCGCCGCCCACTCCTCGCGCGGCCACTTCCGCGTCTCGCGCAGGAAGTCCCCGTCGGACTCGCCGGCCGCCGCCTTGAGCACCATGGCCTCCACCGGTCCCAGCCCCAGACCGACCAGCACCGCCACATGCGAGTCGCCCCGGTGCTCGCGCAGGGTCGTCACCGCCTGCCACAGCCGGGCGGCGGGCCGCTCCGGACGGTCGAGTGCCTGGTTGGCGGCGCCCAGCACCCTGCCCGTGGTGTCCGCCGCCGCGGCGGCCTCCCACGCGAGGTCCGCGGCCTCCGCGAAGGAGGCGTCACCGACGACACCCGCCCCGAACAGATGGCTCATCGCCGCGTCCATCGCCTCCAGCCGGGCCGTCAGCACCTCCTCCGGAGCCGCGTACGCCCAGGCGTCCGGCAGCGCCCGGGTCACCCGCGAGGGATGGAAGACGTAGAAACAGCTCGTCACCACGGACGCGGACACCGCGCCGAGCGGGGCGGCGCGCAACGCGAAATATCCCATCCAGCCCCCGCGCAGCCCGAGCGCGTCCGCCGCCCGGTGCGCCTCCGGCGCGAAGTACACGAGGTCGTGCACCGGCTCGTACCGCTCCCACAGGGCGCGTGCCCTTCCGTCCGCCACCGCTTCCTCCCGTCATGCCGCCTGCCGTAGCGCCGCCCGACCGCTGCCGTACGGCAGCGCCACCGTATGCCCGCCCTGCCGTCCGCAGGCACCAGCCTGCTTTATGACAGCAGTCATAACAAGGGGCCCGGCCTCACCCGGTGCCGGCCCGGACGCGGCCGACGGGGAGCGGGGTGGCGGCCCGCCGCGCGACTGACCCGGACGGGGGGCCGGGAAGCGGGCGCGCTGGGGCAGACGGGTGGCGTGGTGACCCGGCTGGGCGGCTCGGATGGTGGGAGCCGGAGGCCTCACTGACGGTGGTTCATGTCGGGACCGGGTCCATCCAGCTGATGAGGTGTCCGCTGCCCGGTCACGGCGGAAGGACATCACTATGCGCTCTGCCCGCATGCTCCTGGCGACGGCGGCCACCACGGCCGCCCTCGCCTTCGCGACGCCCGGAGCCGCGTTCGCCGTTCCGGCGGGACACGACAGCGGTCGTGACGACTCCTCGTACAGCAGGGAGGACGACAGCGACTCCGGCCGTGACGAGGGATCCGACAGCGACAAGGACAACGACTACGGCAACAAGCGCGGCGGCGGAGGGGAACACGACGGTCCGCGCGGCGGAATGCACACGGGTGGCGGAGCGCTCGCCACGGTGCGCAGCGGCGGCTGGGGCTCGGAGAACGACGACAGCAGGTTCGACCCCGAGAGCTACCGCGACAAGGGCGAGGACGACGACGGCGAGGAGAAGGGCGGCAAGGAGGAGAAGGGGGGCGGAAAGGGCGACAAGGGCGGCAGGAGCGGCAAGAGCGAGTGGGGCGAGGACGACGAGGGCGGCAAGCCGCGCGGCGGCATGCACACCGGCGGCGGCGCGCTCGCCACACCCGGTGTCACCGCGGGCGGCCTCGCCGTGCTGGCCGTGGCCGCCACCGGCGCGTACACCCTGCGCCGCAAGAAGGCCGCCGGACCGGCGTCCTGACGGGCGGCCGCCGTGTGCCAGGGGCGGCGGACACCGCCGGCGCGCCGGCGGCCCGCGCGCCCGGACCGCCCCGTCCCGCTCTGCGCGCGGCGGTGCCCCGCCCGTCTCCGTCCTGCCCCGAAACCCGTGCTGCCGTGCCCGAGTGAGGTGGTGTCCGATGGCAGCAGATCCTTCCGCGGCCCCCGCGGCGTCGTCGCCCGCGGACGACCGGCGCTCCGGCTCCGGCGGGCGGCTGACGCTGTGGGGGGTGGCGGCGGCCTTCCTCGCCGTCAGCCTGTTCGGCGGTCACCAGCCGGCCGCCGATCCCGGACCGCCCCGGGCCCCGGGCGCCAAAGCCGCCGTTCCGGCGGGTCCCCGGCCATCGGACGAGGCACTGCCCCGGTCCGCGCCGACCCGGCTGCGCATCCCGGAGATCTCCGTCGACGCCCCCTTCACCACCCTGTCCCTCGGCGCCTCGGGCCAGCTGCAACCGCCGCCCGCGGCCGACACCAACCTGGTCGGCTGGTACGCCGGCGGTGTCTCGCCCGGTGAGCGGGGCACCGCGATCATCGCCGGGCACGTCGACACGGTGACCTCGGCGGCCGTCTTCGCCGATCTGGGCCGGCTGGAGCCCGGCGACCGGTTCTCCGTGGAGCGGGCCGACGGGCGTACGGCGGAGTTCGTCGTGGACAGCGCCGAGACCTTCGCCAAGGACGACTTCCCGAGCGAGCGGGTCTACGCGGACGCCGACCGTCCCGAGGTCCGGCTCATCACCTGCGCCGGGGACTACGACCGTCAGGTGCGCGACTACACCGACAACCTGGTCGTCTTCGCCCACCTGGTCTGAGGTCAGGCGGCGGCGCGCGCGGCGAAGGGGCCCTGCGGGGCGAACGCCAGCGCCGCGAACCGTTCGCCGATCCGGCGGTGGCCGGCGGTGTCCGGGTGGAGGCCGTCGGGCAGCGGCAGCTCGGCGAAGTCGGCCTCGCCGTACAGTTCCCGGCCGTCCAGGTAGTGCAGCCCGGGATCCTCGGCGGCCCGCTCGCGCACGATCCGCGCCAGCTCCTCCCGGACGACCCCGAGGGTGAGCTTCCCGGCCGCCCGCTCGGCGGGGTCCCCGGTGGCCCGGTACCGCAGCCGTCCCTCGCCCAGGGCCGCCAGGTCCATGGCGGTGGGGCCGGGCGTGTCCTCGTGCATCGGGCACAGGACCGGCGAGACCACGAGCAGCGGGGTGCCGGGATGGCCCTCGCGCACGGTGTCGAGGAAGCCGTGCACGGCGGGGCCGAAGGCGCGCAGCCGCATCAGGTCGGTGTTGACCACGTTGATGCCGAGCTTGACGCTGATCAGGTCGGCGGGCGTGTCGCGCAGCGTCCGGGCGGTGAACGGGTCGAGCAGCGCGCTGCCGCCCAGCCCGAGGTTGATCAGCTCCACTCCGCCCAGCGACGCGGCCAGCGCCGGCCAGGTGGTGGTGGGGCTCGCCGCGTCGGAGCCGTGGCTGATCGAGCTGCCGTGGTGCAGCCACACCCGGCGGCCCCGGTCCGGTACGGGTTCCACGGGGGCGTCGGCGCGCAGCGCGACGAGTTCGGTCCGCTCGTTGTGCGGCAGCCAGATCTCCACGTCCTTGACGGCATCCGGCAGGCCCGCGAAACGCACGGTGCCCACGGGGCCGGGCCGGTGCTCGGCGGAGCCGGTGGCCAGGTCGAGGGTGAGCGTGTCGCCCTCGGCGAGGGAGGCGCTGCCGGCCGGACGGCCGTCCACCCGCAGCTCGTAGACGCCGTCAGGGCGGGGCGGCGCGCCGGTGTAGACGCGCTTGGTCGGTACGGTGTCCAGTTCGACGGCGGTGGCGCGGGTGCGGAAGGCCAGCCGCACGCCGGAGGGCTGGGCCTCGGCCAGGGCCAGCTGTGGGTCGGCGCACTGGGCGCGGGCCCGGGCGGGCAGCCGGTGCGGCAGCAGTCCGCGCGCGGTGCGCTCGAGTTCGAGGGCGCCGCGGATCAGGCCGGCGGTGAGGGGGATGGTGTGCATGGTGACTGCCAGGGGTCTCAGGGGTGGGCGGGCCAGGTGCGCAGCAGGGAGTCGAGGGCGTCCAGGATGCGGGCCCAGGACTCCTCGGAACCGGGGGCGCTGTGGGCGAAGCCTCCGGCCGTCTCCAGGCTGACGTAGCCGTGGAAGACGCTGCCGAGGAGGCGTACGGCGTGGGTCTGGTCGGGCTCCGGCAGGTCGTAGCCGCGCAGGATGGCCCGGGTCAGCTGGGCGATCCGGACACCCGCGCTGCCGGCCGCCGTGGCGGGGTCCAGCGGGTGGCGGGCCGCCGTGTAGCGGCCCGGGTGGGCGCGGGCGTAGTCCCGGCAGACGTTCGCGAAGGCGGTGAGGGCGTCCTTGCCGGACCGGCCGGCCAGCGCCTCGGCGGCGCGGTCGGCCATCTCCTCCAGGGCGAGCAGCGCGATCCGGGTCTTCAGGTCCTGGGAGTTGCGCAGGTGCGAGTACAGGCTCGCCACCTTCACGTCGAACCGCCGGGCCAGGGCCGAGACCGTCACCTGCTCGAAGCCGGCCTCGTCGGCCAGCTCCGCCCCGGCCCGGACCAGCCGCTCGGTGGTCAGACCCGCGCGCGCCATCATCTTCTCTCCCGTCTGCAGGAGAGGAGTATGAAACTTCCTAAAGGGTTTAGGCAAATTGGATCAGTGATTAGGGGCAGGGGCCCGCGGTGGCGCCGACACCCACTTTTTTGTGGGTACTTGGCAGCCCCGGCCGGCCGGGAGAGGCTGTTCACCGAGGTCAGGGGCTGCCGGACAACGGATCAGGAGGTGACAGCCGAAGCGCGTCAGGACGCGGCCCCGCTCTCACGCAGCAGGTCCAGGCGACGGTGGCCCCACTCGGCCAGCGGGTCCAGTGCCGTGGCGAGGTCGCGGCCGAACGCGGTCAGCGAGTACACGGTCTTCGGCGGCAGCACATCGTGCACCTCCCGGTGCACCAGTCCGTCCTGCTCCATCTCGCGCAGCGCCTGGGTCAGCACCTTCTCGCTCAGTCCGGCCAGCCGGCGGCGCAGTTCGCCGGGCCGGTGCGGGCCGGACTCCAGCAGCCACAGCAGCGACGTCTTCCACTTGCCGTCGATCACCGCGATCGCGGCGGTCACTCCGCAGACGTCCGGATCCTGGGCACGGCTGCGCGTCATCGTCGTCCTCTTCGTCTTTCCCGCGGCCCTCCGGCCGCTCCCGCCATCGTCCACGAACACCGCATACTGGAGTCGCAACATGCCAACAGCCGTGAATCTTCCTGCCGTCACCGTGCTCGGCCTCGGTCCGATGGGCCGCTCGCTGGCGCGCGCGTTCCTCGAGGCCGGCCTGCGGACCACGGTGTGGAACCGCACGCCCGGCAGGGACCGGGAGCTGACGGAACGGGGGGCGGCCGGCGCGGCGACGGCCGAAGAGGCGGTCGGCGCCTCGGAGCTGACCGTCGTCTGCGTGGTCGACTACGACGCCTCCGACGCGATCCTGCGCCGCGCGGACGTCACCCGCGCGCTGAAGGGCCGTACCGTCGTCAGCCTGACCGCCGACACCCCGGCCCGGGCCCGGGACACCGCCGAATGGGCGGCGGCCCACGGCATCGGCTACCTGGACGGCGCGATCATGACGCCGGCCCCCAGCATCGGCACCCCGGAGGCCGTCTTCCTGCACAGCGGACCACGCGACCTGTACGAGCGGTACCGGCCGGTGCTGGACGCGCTCGGCGGCACACACACCCACCTGGGGGAGGAGATCGGGCGCGCGGCCACCTTCGACATCGCGCTGCTCGACATCTTCTGGACCGCGATGGCGGGGTACGCGCACGCCGTCGCGCTCGCCCGGGCGGAGGGCGTCAGCGCCGGGGAACTCGCCCCGTTCGCCCAGGGCATCGGCGCGATCCTGCCGCCCCTGTTCGAGGAGTTCGCGCGGGATGCCGACGAGGGCACCTACTCGGGCGAGATCAACCCCATCACCTCGGCCGTCTCCACCATGTCCCACGTCGTCGCCGTCTCCGAGTCCCACGGCATCGACGCGGGCGTGATGCGCTCGGTGGAGGGCCTGGCCCGCCGCGTCATCGGGCTGGGGCACGGCGGGGACGGGTTCATCCGGGTGGCGGAGATGCTGGGACGGCGCTGACACGGGGCGTGCGGGGGCGGGCCGGCGCGGGGGATGCCCGGGTTCTTCGGGCCGCCCCGTCGCGGCCGCGCCCCGTGTCAGCGTGGCCGCACGCGCCCGGAGACACGGGCGACCGGGCATGCGGTGGTGTCCGAAGGCGGACGGCCGAGCGGGCATGCGGTGGTGTCCGAAGGGCGGTCGCCCGGGCCGGCGCGTTCTTCTCGCGCGCCCCCATCGCGGGCTTCGGCGGCGGCGGCGACCGCCTGGCCGGCGCTCTCGTCGTGAGCGGCGGGCAGGAGATCACCCGGCGGGCGAACGCCCACCTGGCGGCGGGTACCGGCATGTGTGCCGCCGGGCACCGCCCGTGGACGCGGCCGCCCTCCCGCTCGACCGCCGGCGCCCGGCCCCCGGGGCGTCCCGGACGAACGGCACCCGTCCGGTGTGACCGCCCGCACCCTGGCGGACCTGCGGCTTGTGCCGCGCGGGACGTCGTGGAACGCTTCGGTCCGCCGGTCGCCCTCGCGTTCGGCCCCGGCGGTGCGCGGACCTACGGCGGGCACAGGGCGGTGCGCGGGCCGTGCCGCCTGGCACCACCGGGGCCTCGGCGCCGGGCCGGCCGCGGGAGACGAACGGGGGAGAGCGGACCGATGGAGCTGGAACTGCGGCATCTGCGGGTGCTGTGCGCAATCGCCGACGCGGGCGGTGTGGGCCGCGCCGCCGCCCAGCTGGGCTACTCGCAGCCCGCCGTGAGCACCCAGCTCCGGCGCATCGAACGCCACCTGGGCGAGCCGCTGTTCGAGCGCGGGCCGGGCGGGGTCCGGCCGACCCGGTACGGCGCCGAGGTCGTCGAGCAGGCCCGGGACGTGCTCGCGCGGGCCGCCGCCATTGGACACCGCCCGGCCGCGGCCCGCCCCCGCCGCGCCCTGCGGGTGGCCGCGACCAACTCGCCGGTGCTGTCCGGCACGGTCTCCCGGGTCCGTACCCGGCTGCCGGCGCTGACCCTGGCCGTGACCAGCGTCTACGCGTCCTCGCGGATCGTGGAACTGCTGGAGGACGGTGCGGTGGACGCCGCCATCGCCGCCGACTACCCGGGCATGGAGCTGCGTCACTCGGCCGCCGTACGGCACCGCGGGATCGTCACCGAGCCCACCTTCGTCGCCCTGCCCGCCCGGCACCGGCTGCGGTCGCACCCCCAGGTCCAGCTCGCCGACCTCGCCGAGGACGCCTGGTTCGTGACCCCGGACGACGGCGCCGGCTGGCCCGGGGTGTTCTACGACGCCTGCGCGGCGGCCGGGTTCGCCCCGCGGACCGTGCACGAGTGGCTCGGCGACCAGACCCAGCTGCAGAGCATGATCGCCGACGGTCTGGGGGTGTCCCTGGTGCAGCCGACGCTGCGGCCGATCCCGCAGGTCGTGGTCAAGCCGCTGGTGGGCTCCCCGCTGTGGTGCCGCTATGTGCTGGCCTGGCGGCCGGACGCCGTCACCGACGACCTCGTGGAGACCGTGGTGGGGTCCGCCGCGGACGCGTACCGCGATCTGGTCGCCCAGGCCCCCCACCTGCGCGCCTGGGCCTCCCGCACCTGGAGCGCCGCCGGGATGTAGGTCACCCGGTCGTGGGCGCGCCCCCGTGACCCGGACGCGCCGCGCCCCGGCCGCGTGGCAACGGGCACTGCGCCGAACGGAGCCGGACGTGCGCCGCGCGTGGTTCCCGCTGCCCGCACCAGGTGGTAGACACGGCGGGGTCACGGTTCCTGTCCGCCAGCAGGAAGGTCACCGCCGTATGTCCGCAACACGCCGTCAGGTCCTGTCCGCCGCGAGCGCCCTGGGAGCGGGGATCGCCTTCACCGGGGCCCTGTCCGAGGTCTTCGCGGGTACCGCCGCCGCCCACCCCATGGGCCACGCCGGCCACGGCCCGCTCGTTCCCGATCCGAACGGCCTGCTCGACCTGCCGAAAGGTTTCCGCTACACCGTGCTCTCCCGCGAGGGCGACCCGCTGCGCTCCGGAGAGGGCCTGGTGCCCTCCCACCACGACGGCATGGCCGCCTTCGCCGGCCGGGCCGGTCGTACGCACCTCGTCCGCAACCACGAGAACCGGGCGACCGCACAGATTCCCGTGCCGGCCGTCGCCGGTCTCACCTACGACCCCGAGGGCAAGGGTGGCTGTACGGCCCTGACCCTGGACAGACACCAGCGCGTGCTTGCCGAGCGGGTCGCCGTCGCCGGTACGGCCGTCAACTGCGCGGGCGGCCCGACCCCGTGGGGCACCTGGCTGACCTGCGAGGAGACCGAGGACAGGGCCGGCACCAACGGCTACACCAAGGACCACGGGTTCGTCTTCGAGGTGCACCCCACCGACCCGCACCGCACCGGCGCGGTGCCGCTGACCGCGCTGGGCCGCTTCCAGCACGAGGCGGTCGCCGTCGACCCGCTGAGCGGCGTCCTCTACGAGACGGAGGACGCCTTCCAGAAGCCCTTCGGCCTCTTCTACCGCTTCCTGCCGCACCGGCCGCTGGGCGGCGTCGGTTCGCTGCGCGCGGGCGGCCGGCTCCAGGCGATGCGGGTGCCGGGCGTACCGGACCTGTCGACGGTCCAGGAGACCGGGACGCGCTTCGACGGCATCGAGTGGGTGGACGTACCCGACCCGCTGGCCGCCGCCACGCCGACCCGGTTCCAGGACTACGGCCCCGGGGGCATCACCCACGCGCAGAAGCTGGAGGGCTGCTACTGGGGCGGCGGCAGCGTGTACTTCGTGTCGTCCTTCGCGCGCAGCGCCGACGGTTCCGCGGCCGACCACTACGGCCAGATCTGGCGCTACGACCCGGCACACCGCCGGCTGACCCTGGTCGTCGTCTTCGGGCCGGACACCGATGTGCGGTTGCCCGGCGAGTCCCCGGACAACATCTGCCTCGCGCCCGGCGGCGGCCTGATGGTCTGCGAGGACGGCAACGGCGCCCAGCACGTCTTCGGGCTGACCCGCCGGGGCGAGGTGTACCCGATGGCCCGGGGCCGGCAGAACATCGGGACGGACCAGAAGCCGGAGTGGGGCGAGTTCGCCGGGGTCACCTTCGCCCCCGGCGCGGAGACGATGTACCTCAACTGCTACACCCCGGGCACCACTTTCGCCGTGACCGGACCATGGCGCGGATAGCGGGCTGACGGCCCGGCGTGCCGGGGCCGGGCGGGAGCGCGTGCCCCTGGTCCCGGCACGGGCCGGACACCGACTCCTCGTGCCCGCCCCGGCGACGGAACGGCCGCCGCCCGGAAACCCGGTCGGCGGCCGTACGCGTACGCGGCGCGGGTGCGGTCAGACCGCGGTGGCCGGGTACGTCGGGTACTCCACGCCCGAGACGTGCTGGACGACGCGGACGACCTGGCAGGAGTAGCCGAACTCGTTGTCGTACCACAGGTACAGGATCGCGTTGTCGCCGTCGACCTTGAGGGCGCCCGCGTCCACGATCGAGGCGTGGCGGGAGCCGATGAAGTCGCTGGAGACCGCGTCGGGCGCCGTGATGAAGTCGATCTGGCGCTTGAGCGGCGAGGTCAGCGACACCTCGCGCAGATAGTCGTGGACCTCCTCGCGGGTGGTCTCGCGGGCCAGCTGGAGGTTGAGGATCGCGATCGAGACGTCCGGCACCGGGACCCGGATCGAGCTGCCGCTGATCTTCGCCTTCAGGTCGGGCAGCGCCTTGGCGACGGCGGAGGCGGCACCGGTCTCGGTGATGACCATGTTCAGCGGCGCGGAGCGGCCACGGCGGTCGGACTTGTGGTAATTGTCCAGCAGGTTCTGGTCGTTGGTAAACGAGTGGACGGTCTCCACGTGGCCGCGCAGCACACCGTACTCGTCGTCCATCGCCTTCAGCGGCGGGACGATCGCGTTGGTGGTGCAGGAGGCGCAGGACAGGATCCGCTCCTCCGGCTTGACCGTGTCGTGGTTGACGCCGTGCACGATGTTCGGGACGTCGCCCTTGCCCGGCGCGGTCAGCACGACCTTCTCGATACCGGGGCGCAGGTGCCGGGACAGGCCCTCGCGGTCGCGCCACTTGCCGGTGTTGTCGATGAGGATGGCGTCCCGGATGCCGTACTCGGTGTAGTCCACGGACGTCGGGTCGTCGGCGTGGATCACCTTGATGGCGTTGCCGTTGGCGACGATCGCGCCGTTCTCCTCGTCCACGGTGATCGTGCCCTGGAACTGGCCGTGGATGGAGTCGCGGCGCAGCAGCGAGGCGCGCTTGACGATGTCCTGGGGACCGCCGCCGCGCACGACGATGGCGCGGAGCCTGAGGCCGTTGCCGGAACCGGCCTTCTCGATCAGCAGGCGGGCGACGAGGCGGCCGATGCGGCCGAAGCCGTAGAGGACGACATCGCGCGGCTCGCGGCGCTCGATCTTGTTGGCTCCCGTGGCACCGGCGACCGCCTCGGCGGTGAACTCCTCGACGCTCAGGCCGCGTTCGTCGGCCTTGTGCATGGTGGCCAGCATGCCGAGGTCGATCTGGGACGGCCCGAGGTCGAGGGAGGTGAGGGCCTGGAGGAACGGCATGGTCTCGGTGACCGACAGCTCGGCACCGGCGATCTGCCGGGCGAAGCGGTGGGTCTTCAGGATGCTGACCACCGACTTGTTCACCAGGGAGCGGCTGTGCAGCAGGACGGTCACGTCCCGCTCGCGGTGCAGCTTCCCGATGAGCGGGATCATCGACTCCGCGATCTCTTCGCGGATCTTCCAGTTGGTGAACGAGTCGTCGTTGACAGTCACAGATCCATCTTTCGAGCTAGGCAGCGCTCATATGATAACCACACGGATATGGCGGGTCGGCAGCCCCCTCCAGGCCACTTCACCAGCACGCCGGCACCCGGTCCCGGGCGGGTTCACCGGCGCGCCGGCGCCCGGTCTCAGGCGGGCTGTTCCGCGCGGTGCGTCCGGCAGCGGGCGACCAGGCCCGCGACGGCCATCAGCAGCGCGCTCACCCACACCGGGGAACGGTGGCCGAGCCCGCCGCCGAGCGCCGCCCCGCCCAGGACCGGGCCGAGCGCGGCGCCCACGTTCAGCGCCGATGTCGCGAACGCGCCGCCGAGCGAGGGCGCGTCGACCGCCTCGTACAGCACCCGGGTGACCAGCGTGGAGCCGACCCCGAAGGCCAGCAGGCCGAGGGCCGGGACCAGGGCGACGGCCGCACCGGTCCGCCCGGCGGCGAGCGCCAGCGCGGCCCACCCGGCGAACAGCGCGGCGCCGGCCACCGGCAGCACCGGCCGGGCTCCCCGGTCCGCCAGCCGGCCCGCCGCCGTCACCCCGGCGAACGCCCCCGCGCCGAACAGCGCCAGCACCCCCGGCACCCAGCCGGCCCCGAGTCCGCACACCTGCGTGACCAGCGGCGCCAGGTAGGTGAACGTACAGAAGGTGGCGCCGTTGACGAGCGCGGCGACGCACAGCACCGACAGCAGCCCGGGGCGGCGCAACGCCCGCAGCTCCGTACCCGCGCCCGGGACGGGCCCACCGGCCGCCGGGCCGCGCGGCACCGACCGGGCGATGGCCACCAGCGCCGGGGCGGACACCAGGGCCACCGCCCAGAACGCCGAGCGCCAGCCCAGCAGCTGACCCAGGACGGCACCCCCGGGCACCCCCGCCACACAGGCGAGCGTGGTACCGCCGAGCAGCACGGCGGTGGCCCGGCCCTTGGCGTCCGGGGCGACCATGCGCGTCGCCGCGGTCAGCCCGACGGCGAGGAAACCGGCGTTGGCCAGGGCCGCGACCACCCGGGTCGCGAGCAGCACCAGGAAGTCGGAGGTGAGCGCACCGACGACATGCGCGGCCAGGAACACCCCGAGGAACAGCAGCAGGGACTGCCGGCTCGGCCGGCGCCGGCCGAGCAGCGCCGCCGCCGGCGCGCCCACGACCATGCCGACGGCGAAGGCGGACGTGAGCGTGCCCGCCGTGGGGACCGAGACCCCGAGATCGCGGGCGATGTCCGGCACCAGGCCGGCCAGCATGAACTCGGACGTGCCCTGGGCGAAGACCGCCAGCCCGAGCAGATGAAGAGCGAAAGGCATCAAGACTCCACACACCGTGTCGCGGACGGGTAGCGAGCACGCGGACCCGCGGCGGTCACGACCGGTGAGTGCGGTCCTGGGGCGGCCGCGGACGAGCGGCCGGACGCGCGGGGCATCGCGTGCGGTCCCGGCCGGCACCGCCGCCCGCACGAGGGCGACGCATCACACGGACGAGTGAGGAGGCACGAGGAGAAAGAGGTGCGTGCCGGTCCGGAACCCGGAGGACGGCAGCCCGGTGGTGGCGTACGAACGACGAAAAGCCACCGGACGGCCGGTGGCTAGCGTCTGGATGCCTCGGGGCTGGACATGTCCCGCACGCTAACGCGCGGCCCCGGGCGCGCGCCACCGGTTTTCCCGCGGTGGCGCGCATGGAGGTGTGTGGGGGCGGAGCCCCGCTGCCGGGTGGCGCGTGCGGTCAGCGCGGGTTGAAGACGACGCTGGCGAAGCGGGTGCCGCTGGGCGCCGACTTTCCGGGGGCGAGCCGCGTCGACGTGCCCTTGCACCGCTTCTGGGTGTAGACGACGAGCGCCTTCTTCGTCCCGTTGCGCGCCCCGCGCGCCTCCTGGGCCATGTCGAAGCACTTGTTGTCCGGCGGGTTCTGGATGCTGTACGCCTTGCCCTGCGGTCCGGTCCAGGTGAACGTCCCGTCGGCGGCGAGCGCGGAGCCCGCGGCGGTCAGGGCGAGGGCGAGACCGCCGAGCACGGCGGCGAGCGGACGGCGATACAGACGCATGGGATGTCCTTCGGGTACTTCGGGGTCGGATGAGGGACGGGGGCGACGGACGACCGACGGCGGACGGCGGACGACAGGGCGCGCGGACCGGGAGGCGGTGGGCGCGGACCGGGGCGCCTCCGTAATCTCCCACCGCCGCCCGGCCCGCCCCCGGAGCCCACACGGGCAGGTCCACCGTTCGAGTGACGACGGGCGGCCCGCGGCGACGGGGACGCGGAGCCTCGGCCGGGCGTACCCCGCCGAGGCCGTGCGAAGCCCCGGAATCGGGGTAGACGGGGGGACGCCCGAGGAAAGGACCGTCTCATGACGACCTATGTGATCAGCGTCCCCGGCACCTTCACCGCCGGGATCGGTGCCGACACCCGCACCCGGCTGGCCGGGGCGCTCAGGCCCGCCGATCCGCACGGCACCCGTATGGGCAGCGCGGAGGACCTGGATGTGCTCAGCGTCAACGACGACAACACCTTCACCCTGCGCCTGACCGTCGACGCGGACACCCGCCCGCACGCCGAGGAGGCGGCCCGCCGGCTCGCCGGTGAGGCGCTGCGGGACGTGGGACTGGACGAGCGGAGCGCACCGCTCGGCCCGGCGGTGGTCACCGGCATCGACTCCGAGATCCGCTGATCGTACTAAATAGGTAAAATCTAGGCGTTTGCCGAATTCGGGCTACCGGCCCGACGAGAGTCACCGCCCCGCCGGAAGTGATCGATGCCCCGCAAGCGCTCCACGGACGAAGGCGACGAGCTGCTCGCCCGACTCGGTTCGCTCACCGCCCAGGCGCGCCGTCGCGCCCAGCTCCAGCGCACCCAGGTCGAGCTGGCCATCGCCCTCCAGCGGGGCATGCTCCCCCGGGACCTGCCCGACGCCCCCGGCGTCCACGTCGCGGTGCGGTACACGCCGGCCAACCTCGGCCTCAACGTGGGCGGCGACTGGTACGACGCGTTCACCATGCCCGACGGCCGGATCGGGCTGTCCATCGGCGACGTACAGGGACACAACATCGAGGCCGCGGCCTTCATGGGGCAGGTCAGGGCCGGGCTGCGGGCGCTCGCCTCGGTCACCGGGGAGCCGGGGGAACTGCTGGCCCGCACCAACGACCTGCTGCTCTCCCTGGGCAGCGAACTGTTCGCGACCTGCACCTTCATGCGGCTCGACCCGGCCACCGGCGTGCTGGAGAGCGCCCGGGCCGGCCACATCCCGTTCGTGTGGGCCACGGCCGACGGGAAGTCCGGGGTCGTCGACGACGAGGGCGGACCACCGCTCGGCATCCAGCGAGGTGTCGAGTTCCCGGTGAGCCGGCACCGTCTCACCACCGGCGGCGTCTTCGTGCTGGTCACCGACGGCGTCGTGGAGGGGCCCTCGCTGAACATCGAGGACGGCCTGGACCAGGTGGTGCGGCTCGCGGGCATAGCCGCCGTCGCCGGTCTGGAGGCGCACGCGCTCGCGGCGGCCGTGATCAAGGGCGCGGAGAGCGTCGGACACGACGACGACGCGGCTGTCCTGGTCGTGGGCCTGGACGGCCCCAGCACCCTGGCCTGACCGGCCCGCCGCGGGCCGCCCCTGGGGCGGCTCGTCCAGCCGGCCGGATGCCGTGGCCGTGGAGTGCTCAGCCGGGCGGGCCTTCGCCGTGGTGGGTGGTGTCCGACGGCAGAGTTCCGCGTTCGCGGGGGCCCAGGCGGTGAGCGGCCGGTGGCCGGCGACCGGTTTCCCCGGCGGCCGGGCGTGCGGTCGGCCGGTTCCGCGACCGGGCGTGCGTTCAGCCGGTTTCCTTGGCGGCCCGGTGTGCGGTCGGCCGGTTTCCATGTCGGCCCCGACGTACCGTAGGTCGGCTCCTCTGGCGCCCGGCGTGCCGTCAGCCGGTTCCGTGACCGCCCGGCGTTCCGTCGGCCGGGCCCCGTGACGGCCCCGGCGTTCAGCCATAGGGCCGGACGGGACCGCGTCTCGCCTCGCCGAGCCGCGCCCGCCGGTGTGAGATGGCTGCTGTGGTGGGTATCGAGGAGCTGCGCCGGCCGGGCGGGCTCGCCGTCCAGGTGGCCGCCGTCGCCGCCTGCTACTACGCGGCGGCGCGGCTCGGCCTGCTGCGGGAGCTGACCGTCGAGGGCGCCGTCGTCACCCCCATCTGGCCGCCCACCGGCGTCGCCGTCGCCGCCCTGCTGATCTTCGGCCTGCGCTGCTGGCCCGGCATCACGCTCGGCGCCTTCTTCGCCGTGCTGTCCCTGACCACACCCGACGTCGACATCCTCGGGGTCCTCTTCGGCAACACCGCGGCGCCCGTGTGCGCGGCGCTCCTGCTGCGCCGGGCACGCTTCCGCACCGATCTGAGCCGGTTGCGCGACGGCCTCGCCCTGGTGTTCCTGGGCGCGCTGGCGGCCACGCTGGTCAGCGCGACCGTCGGCGCCGGCTTCCTCGTCCTGACGGACGGCCTGGCCGCCCACAGCTTCTGGCCCGTCTGGCTCGCCTGGTGGGTGGGGGACGCGATGGGCGTGCTGATCGTCACCCCGTTGTTGCTGTCGCTGCACCGGGCGCGCCTGCCCCTGCCCCTGGGCCGGTGGAGGGAGGCGACGGCGCTGGCCGTCGTCGCCTGTCTGCTGGTGCCGCTGGCCGCGTACAGCCCGCTCAGCATGCTCTTCCTCGTCTATCCGGTCGTCATCTGGGCGGCACTGCGCTTCCAGCTGGTGGGCAGCATGCTGTGCGCGCTGCTGACCTCCGTGGTGGCCACCGTCGCCGCGACGGACGGCACCGGCGCGTTCACCGGGCTGAACCGGATCGAGGTGATGCTGAAGCTCCAGGCCTTCAACGGGGCCACCGCCCTGACCGCGCTGCTGCTGTCCGCCGTGATCATCGAGCAGCGCAACACCCGTGATTCGGTGGAGAATGCCTGCCAGGAACTGGTCGAGGTGCTCGAACACCTCACCGCCGGGGAGGCCCCACCGCCCCGGCCGCGCCCGGACCCCGGCGACCCCGGGAACCGCTCCCACCCGACCGGCATCCCCTGACCGCCCCGGCCGCACCACCGGCGAGACCTGCCCCGCCCGATCACCCCTGCTCGACCGGCACCCGAGACCGGCCCCGGCCCCGCGCCGGTTCCACCCACGCCGTGACGTCAGCGCGCCGAGCGGTTCGTCGGGCCCTCGTCGTCGCTGCCGGGCTCGGCCGCCGGAGTGCCGGACGAGGCGGTACGGCGCCCGGTAACCGGCGGGCGGCCGGCCCCGGTGGCCCCCGGCCGGCCGCCGCCCGTCGTGCCGTAGCCCCCGGGAATCCCCGGCGGGGTGTCCGCGGCGGCCTGCGCCTCGCTGATGTGGCGCCGGGCCCGGACCCCGGCCCGGCGCTCCGGGTACGGGTAGTCGAACGGCTCGGCGCCGGCCCGCTCGCGCTCCTCCTCGCGCCGGCGCCGCGCGGCCCGCCCGGCCGCCGTCGTCTCCTCGTCCCGCCGGTCCCGGTCCCGGTCACGGCCCTGCTCGGGTTCGTGTGCGTGCTCGTGTGCGTGCTCGTGTGCGTTCATGCGGCGCCGAGTACCCGGGCGGCGGCCGCCGCCCACGTGCGTCCCGGCGTGTCGGACGGTGCGGCGCGGGCGGCGGGGGACGATGGGCCGGACCCGCACGGGCACAGCCGGGACCGGGAGGAACAGGGCGCCATGGAACAGCGGCCGGTACCAGGACGGACAGCCGAGGACACCCCGGCGGACACGGCCGGCGCGCGCCGCCGCATCCCGCGCACCGACACCCTGCTGCGCGACCCCCGGCTGTCCGCCGCCGCGGACCGGCTCGGCGCGCACCGGGTGAAGGCCGCCGTACGGCAGGCACAGGAGCGGGCCCGCGCGGGCGGCATCGCGCCGGAACAGGTCCCGCGCACGGCCCTGGACCTGCTGCCCGGCACCGCGAGCGGCCTGCGCCCGGTGCTCAACGCCACCGGGGTGCTGCTGCACACCAACCTCGGGCGGGCCCCGCTGTCGGGCGCCGCCCGGCAGGCGGTCCACGAGGCGGCCGGGCCCACGGACGTCGAACTCGACCTCACGACCGGCGTACGGGCGCGCCGGGGCCGCTCGGCGCTCGCCGCGCTGCGCGAGCGGGTGCCGGCCGCCGGCGCCGCGCACGTCGTGAACAACGGCGCCGCCGCGCTCGTCCTGGCCGCCACCGCCCTCGCGGCCGGCCGGGAGATCGTCGTCAGCCGGGGCGAGATGGTGGAGATCGGCGACGGCTTCCGCCTGCCCGACCTGCTCGTGTCGACCGGCGCCCGGCTGCGCGAGGTCGGGACGACCAACCGCACCGCCCCCGCCGACTACGCGGCGGCCGTCGGGCCGGAGACCGCCTTCGTGCTGAAGGTCCACCCGTCCAACTTCCGCGTCACCGGCTTCACCCGGTCCGCCGGAACCGCCGAACTGGCCGGCCTCGGGGTCCCCGTGGTGGTCGACACCGGCTCCGGCCTGCTCGCCCCGTACCCGGCCCTGCCCGCAGAACCCGACGCGGACAGCGAGCTGCGGGCCGGTGCCGCGCTCGTCACCGCGAGCGGCGACAAACTGCTCGGCGGCCCCCAGTGCGGGCTCCTCCTCGGCCGTCAGGACCTGGTCGGCGCTCTGGCCCGGCATCCGCTCGCCCGCGCGCTGCGCGTCGACAAGCTGACCCTCGCCGCGCTGGAGGCCACCCTCACCGGCCCGCCCACCCCGACCGCCCGCGCCCTCGCCGCCGACCCGGACCGGATCAGGGACCGCGCCGGCCGGCTCGCCGCCGCGCTGCGCGCCGACGGGATCGACGTACGGGCCGTCACGAGCGCCGCCACGGTCGGCGGCGGGGGAGCACCCGGGGTCACCCTGCCCAGCGCGGCCCTGTCCCTGCCCGAGCCGTACGCCGTCGCCCTGCGCACCGGCCGCCTGCCCGTCGTCGGCCGGCTGGAGGCGGGGCGCTGCCTGCTGGACCTCAGGTCGGTCCCGCCCGAGGACGACGGCCGGCTGGCCGACGCCGTACGGTCGGCCCGGCCCGCCGTGCACCGGGCCGCGGTGGAGGAGCCCGCCAGGGACGGTCGGGCCTGATGCGGGTCCTCGCCACCGCCGGACACGTCGACCACGGAAAGTCCGCGCTGGTCCGCGCGCTCACCGGCATGGAACCCGACCGGCACGAGGAGGAGCGGCGCCGGGGCCTCACCCTGGACCTGGGATTCGTGTGGACCCGGCTGGACGGCGACGACCTGGTCTTCGTCGACGTACCGGGGCACGAGCGGTTCGTGCCGACCATGCTGGCCGGCGTCGGACCCGTGCCCGCCGTGCTGTTCGTGGTGGCCGCCGACCAGGGCTGGCAGCCGCAGTCGGCGGAGCACCTGGCCGTCCTCGACGCGCTCGGCGTCCGGCACGCCGTCCTCGCGGTGACCCGCGGCGACCTCGCCGACCCCGGGCCGGTGCGCGCCGACGCCCTCGCACGCCTGGCCGCCACCTCGCTGGGCCCGGTCGCCTCGGCCGCCGTCAGCGCGGTCACCGGCGCCGGCCTGGACGAGCTGCGTGCCGCACTGGCCCGGCTGGCGGACCGGCTGCCCGCCCCCGACCCCGACGCCGACGTACGCCTGTGGCTGGACCGGGCGTTCGCCGTCCGCGGTCACGGCACCGTGGTGACCGGCACCCTCGGCGCGGGCACCCTGCGGGTCGGCGACCGGCTGGTCACCGCCGACGGCACGGCCACGCTGCGGGTGCGCGGCCTGCAGAGCCTGCGCGAGGAGCGGACCGCCGTCGGCGCGGTGGCCCGCGTCGCCGTCAATGTGCACGGGCCCGGGGACGGCGCGCTGCGCCGCGGACAGGTGCTGCTGACCCCGGACCGCTGGCTGTGCGCCGAGGTGACCGACGTACGCGTCACCGGGGAGGACGCGGCCGCGCTGCCCCGCTGCCTCACCCTGCACATCGGTACGGCCGCCGTGCCGGTGACCGTCCGTCCGCTCGGCCCGGACACCGCCCGGCTCACCCTGCGCCGGGGCCTGCCGCTGCGGGTGGGCGACCGGGCGGTGCTGCGCGCGCCCGGCGGCGGCCGCACCCCCCTCGGGGCCACCGTCCTGGACGTACGGCCGCCCCGGCTGACCCGGCGCGGCGCCGGCCGGGCCCGCGCGGCGGAACTGGCCACCATGACCGGCCGCCCCGACCCCGCCGCCGAACTGCGCCGCCGCAAGCTGATCCGGCGCGCCGAGCTGCGCGCCATGGGCGTGCCCGCGCCCGGGAACCCGGTCGCCGGGGACTGGCTGGCCGATCCGGCGCACTGGGCGGAGCTGAGGGACCGGCTCGTCGCCCGGGTGGGCGAACACGCCCGCGCCCGTCCGCTGGACCCCGGCCTGCCCACCGAGACGGCCCGCCGGCTGCTCGGACTGCCCGACCGCGCCCTGGTCGACGCGCTCGCCGCGCGGCTGCCCCGGCTGCGCGCCGACCGGGGCCGGCTGTACCCCGCCGACGGTCCGCGGGACGCCCTGCCCGCCCCCGTCCGGGCGGGCGTGGACGCCCTGCGCCGGGACCTCGCCCGGGCCCCGTTCCGCGCGCCCGAGGCCGGCCGGCTCGCCGAACTCGGCCTGGACCGGCGGGCGCTGGCCGCGGCGGCGGCCGGCGGGGCGCTGCTGCGGATCGCCGACGGGATCGTGCTGCTGCCCGGCGCGGACGCCGTGGCCGCCGCCGTGCTGCGGGCGCTGCCCCAGCCGTTCACGCTCAGCGAGGCCCGGCGCGCGCTGGACACCACCCGCCGGGTGGCCGTACCGCTGCTGGAGTTCCTGGACGCCCGGGGCCATACCGAGCGCGTGGACGCGCGGCGCCGGCGCTGCCGGACGGACCCGGTGAACGGAGACGGAGACGGACGGGAATCGAACCCGCCGGCCCGAGATCCTCGGGCCCCTCGGTTTTGAAGACCGGGAGGGCCACCAGGCACCCACACGCCTCCACCGCCCGTCAGGCTACCGCCCCAGGAGACCACCGCCATGACAGCGACACCGGCCCGTCCCGCGCCCGTACGGCTCACCCAGTTCGCCCACGGCGGCGGCTGCGCCTGCAAGATCCCGCCCGGCGAACTCGAGGAGGTGGTCGCCCACCTGACCGCGCCCGCGCTCACCGGAGGCGACACCCCGCTGCTGGTCGGCCTGGCCACCGGCGACGACGCGGCCGTGGTCACGCACCGGGGCACCGCCCTCGTGGCCACGGCCGACTTCTTCACCCCGGTCGTGGACGACCCGTACGACTGGGGCCGGATCGCCGCCGCCAACGCCCTGTCCGACGTGTACGCGATGGGCGGCCGGCCCGTGCTCGCCGTCAACCTCCTCGCCTGGCCGCGCGACCGGCTCCCGTTCGACCTCGCCCGGGAGGTGCTGCGCGGCGGACTCGACACCGCCACCGAGGCGGGCTGCCACGTCGGCGGCGGACACAGCGTCGACGACCCCGAACCCAAGTACGGCATGGCCGTCACCGGCGTCGCCGACCCCGGGCGGCTGCTGCGCAACGACGCGGGCCGGCCGGGGCTGCCGCTGTCCCTGACCAAGCCGCTGGGCACCGGAGTGCTGAACAACCGGCACAAGGCCACCGGCGAGCGGTTCGCGCACGCCGTCGCCACGATGGCCGCCCTGAACCGGGAGGCCGCCGAGGCCGCGCTCGCCGCCGGCGCCGAGTGTGCCACCGACGTCACCGGCTTCGGCCTCCTCGGCCACCTGTACAAACTGGCCCGCGCCTCCGGGGTGACCGCCGTGGTCGACACGGCCGCCGTGCCGTATCTGGAAGGCGCCCGTCAGGCCGTAGAGGCGGGCTACGTCAGCGGTGGCACCCGGCGCAATCTGGAGTGGGTCGCGCCGCACACCGACTTCGGGGACACCGACGCGGACACCCGGCTGCTGCTCGCCGACGCGCAGACCTCCGGCGGGCTGCTCGTCGCCGGGGAGGTGCCCGGAGCGCCCGTGGTGGGGGAGCTGGTGCCGCGCGGGCCGCACTCCCTGGTCCTGCGGTAGGACCGCTCACGGCTCGGTCCCGGTCCGCTCGTCGATGCCCGCCCGGATCCGGTACGCCCGCACCAGTGCCAGGGCCGCCTCGCCCCTCGGCCGCCGTCCCGGGCGGATGTCGACGGCGAACGCCTTCGTCTCCTGGATGTGTGTGTTGGGGTCCAGGGACAGGTGCACCAGTTCGTTGGCCGCGTCGCCGGTGCTGTATCCGTTCGGGCCCCAGTGGTAGGGCAGTCCCACCTGGTGCAGCGTCCGCCCGTGCACGGTCAGCGGGACCATCCGGGCGGTGACCAGCACCCGGGCCTCGATCACGCCCCGGGCGCTGACGATCGTGGCCCAGCCGGTGTGCGCGAGGCCCCGCTCGGCGGCCAGCTCGGGGGACACCTCGCAGAAGAACTCCGGCTGGAGCTCGGCCAGGTACGGCTGCCAGCGGGACATCCCGCCCGCCGTGTGGTGCTCGGTGAGCCGGTAGGTGGTGGCCACGCAGGGGAACACCGAGGAGCCGGGCTCGGCGCCGCTCGGCTGGTAGCGGTTGCCGGGGTGCGGGGGCAGCAACTGCCGTACCGGGTTGCGCTGCTGGTCGTGGACGAGGTTCGGGACGGGGGAGTCCTGCGGCTCGTAGTGGGCGGGCAGAGGGCCGTCCGTGAGGCCGGAGGGGACGTACAGCCAGCCCTTTCCGTCGGCCTGCATGATGAACGGGTCCGTGCCGGACAGTGCCTCCGGTCCGGTCGCGCCCTCGGGCGGGACGTGGCCGGGCGCCTTGTCCTTCGTGAAGTCGGGGACGTCGTGGCCCGTCCACTCGCCGCGCTCCGCGTCCCACCACACCAGCGCCTTCCGCTCGCTCCACGGCCGGCCCTCGGGGTCGGCGGAGGCGCGGTTGTACAGGATCCGCCGGTTGGCCGGCCAGGCCCACGCCCATTCGGCCGCGACCCAGTCCTGCTCCCGGCCCGGCCTGCGGCGGGCCGCCTGGTTGACACCGTCGGCGTAGACCCCGCAGTAGATCCAGCAGCCGCAGGCCGTCGAGCCGTCGTCCTTCAGCTCCTCGTACGAGGACAGCGGGCCGCCGTCCGGGCCGCGGCCGTTGATCTCGGCGAGGACCGCCTCCGCGTCCGGTTCGGCGAGCGGACCCTTCGTCGGGTAGTCCCAGGCCAGGTCGAGCACCGGCCGGTCCATCCCGTCGTCGGACCCGGCGAGCTTCGCCCGGATGATCCGGCCCAGGTGGTAGGCGAACCACAGGTCGCTGCGCGCCTCGCCGGGCGGCTGGACCGCCTGGTGGTGCCACTGGAGCAGCCGCTGGGTGTTGGTGAAGCTGCCGTCCTTCTCGGTGTGCGCGGCGGCCGGCAGGAAGAACACCTCCGTGCGGATGTCCTCGGTGCGCAGCTCGCCGGTCTCGGTCTCCGGCCCGTCCCGCCACCAGGTCGCCGACTCGATCAGCGAGAAGTCCCGCACCACCAGCCACTCCAGGTTCGCCATGCCGAGCCGCATCAGCCTGGAGTTCGCGTTGCCCACCGCCGGGTTCTCACCGATCAGGAAGTATCCCTTGCAGACGCCGTCCAGCTGGGCCGTCGTCGTCTCGTACGTCGAGTGGGAGCCGGTCAGCCGGGGCAGGTAGTCGAAGCAGAAGTCGTTCTCCGCGCGCGCCGCGTCACCCCAGTACGCCTTGAGCAGGCTCACCAGGTAGGCCCGCATGTTGCCCCAGTAGCCCTTGTGCGCGGCCTCGGCGGCGACGAACGCGTCCAGGTCCTGGTTCTGGTGCGCGTGCGGCATCGGGATGTAGCCGGGCAGCAGGTTGAACAGGGTCGGGATGTCCGTGGACCCCTGGATGGAGGCGTGCCCGCGCAGCGCCAGGATGCCGCCGCCCGGCCGGCCGATGTTGCCGAGCAGCAGTTGCAGGACGGAGGCCGCCCGGATGTTCTGCACGCCCACCGTGTGCTGGGTCCAGCCGACCGCGTAGGCGAAGGCCGTCGTCCGGTCGCGTCCGGAGTTCTCCGTGACCAGCTCGCACACCCGCTCGAACACGTCCCGCGGCACCCCGCAGACCCGCTCGACCAGCTCCGGGGTGTAGCGGGCGTAGTGCCGCCTGAGCACCTGGAAGACACAGCGGGGGTGGGACAGCGTCTCGTCCCGTTCCGGCTCGCCCTCGCCGATCACCGCGCCGCCGGAGCCGTGGGCCTCGCCGCGCGCGGCCTCGGTCACGGACGTGCCGCCCCGGGTGCGGTCCTCGTACTCCTGGTCCCGCTCGCCGGAGGCCGCCTGCACCTCGGTGCCCTCGTACTGCCAGCTGGTGTTGTCGTAGCCGCGGTTGTCGCGGTCCAGGCCGGAGAAGACACCGGCCAGGTCCTCGGTGTCCCGGAAGTCCTCCCGCAGGATCACCGGCGCGTTGGTGTACGCCACGACGTACTCGCGGAAGTACTTCCCGTGCCGCAGCACGTGGTTGACGATCCCGCCGAGGAAAGCGATGTCCGTGCCCGCGCGCAGCGGCACGTGCAGGTCGGCGAGCGCGCTGGTGCGGGTGAACCGCGGGTCGACGTGGATCACCTTGGCGCCGCGGGCCTTGGCCTCCATCACCCACTGGAACCCGACCGGATGGCACTCGGCCATGTTCGAGCCCTGGATGACGATGCAGTCCGCGTGCTGGAGGTCCTGCTGGAAGGTGGTCGCGCCGCCGCGGCCGAACGAGGTTCCCAGACCGGGAACGGTGGAGGAGTGTCAAACGCGCGCCTGGTTCTCGATCTGGATCGCGCCGAGCGCGGTGAACAGCTTCTTCAGCAGGTAGTTCTCCTCGTTGTCGAGCGTGGCGCCGCCGAGGCTCGCGATGCCGAGGGTACGCCGGGTGCGGGCCCCGTCGACCTCCCACTGCCAGCCGGCCCGGCGGGCCTCGATCACCCGGTCGGCGATCATGTCCATCGCCGTGTCCAGGTCCAGCCGCTCCCACCCGGTGCCGTACGGGCGCCGGTAGAGGACGTGCTGCTCGCGGGCGTCCCCGGTGGTCAGCTGGAGGCTGGCGGCGCCCTTGGGGCACAGCCGGCCGCGGGAGACGGGGGAGTCCGGGTCGCCCTCGATCTGCGTGACCCGGCCGTCCTGGACGTACACGTTCTGGCCGCAGCCCACCGCGCAGTACGGGCAGACGGACTTCACCACCCGGTCGGCCGTGGCCACCCGGGGTGTCAGCCGGGCGCTCGCCGCGCTCTTGGCGGCGGCTCCCCGGCCCAGCGGATCCGTGCCCGTGAGCTGCCGGTAGACCGGCCAGGAGTCGATCCAGGTGCGTACGCCCACGGCTCCTCCTCCCGCTCGGGTGCCTCGATTGTCCCGCCGCCTCGCGCGCACGGCATCTCCGGCCGCCGGGGAGGTGCCACTGCGGTGTGTCGGCACCCGGACCCGAGGAGGTGCCCGTAATGTCCGGATGGTCACGGTCCCGAGTGAGTGACGGGAGCGATCGGATGACGGTCAGGGGCGGCGGGGCGAAGACGGTGGCGCCGTGAGGCAGCGCCATGTCTTCGGGACGGTGTTCACGGTGGAGACGGCCATCGCCGGTGCCGTGTTCCTCGCCGTCCTCGGCCTGCTGGCCTGGACGCTCCTGCGTCACCGGCGCCCCGGCACGCCGGAGGGCCCCCAGCCGGCCGAGCGGGCCGAACGGCCGCGCCTGGAGGCCTACTACGTCGCCGCCCTCGCGGCCTTCGCGGTCTTCCTGGTGGCCTGGACCGCCTGGCAGAACCACCGCGAGCACCCCGCGGCCGGCCCGCGTCCGCTGCGCGTCGACGTCACCGGCTTCCAGTGGTGCTGGACCTTCCGCTACCCGGGCTCCCCGGCCCGCCGCAGCGTCACCGGCACCTGCGAGGGCCACGACATGCCCACCCTCGTCGTGCCGGCCGGCCGGACCGTCCAGTTCCGGCTCACCTCCCGGGACGTCGTCCACTCCCTCTGGGTGCCCGCGCTGCGCTACAAGACCGACGCCTTCCCGCACCACGTGAACACCCTCACCCTCACCCTGGACCGCACGGGCCGCTGGCGCGGCCGGTGCGCCGAGTTCTGCGGCCAGCGGCACCACACCATGGACTTCTGGATCGAGGCCGTGTCCCCCCGCGCGTACGACCGCTGGGCGCACGGCGGGCCGGCCGCCGCATGACGGTCGCACCGCCCGCCCGGGCCCGGCCGGACGACGACGGCCGGTCCGTCCCGCCGGGCGGCTGGCTCGGCTGGGCCGCCACCACCGACCACAAGCGGATCGGCCTGCTCACCGCCGGCACCTCCCTGGTGCTCATGCTGCTCATGGGCGTCCTCGCCCTGCTGATGCGCGGTCAGCTCGCCCGCCCGGAGGAGACCTTCCTCGGGGCGCACCTGTACGACCAGGTCTTCACCGTCCACGGCTCCGGGATGATCTACCTGGTCATGACGCCGTTCGCGCTGGGCCTCGGCGTCTACCTGGTCCCGTTGCAGACCGGCGCCCCCGGCATCGCCCTGCCCCGGCTCACCCTCCTCGGTTACTGGCTCTACGCGGGCGGCGCCCTCGCCCTGCTCGCCGGCTTCGCCACCCCGGCCGGCGCGCACGCCGCCGGCTGGTTCTCCTACCCGCCGCTGGCCGACGGCGAGTTCTCGCCCGGCACCGGCAGCGACCTGTGGATCGTGGGTGTCCTCCTCGCCGTCACCGGAGCGATCCTGCAGGGCTGGGCGGTGCTGTGGACCCTGCTGCGCCGCCGCACCCGGGGCATGACCATGCTGCGGCTGCCCGTGTTCTGCTGGGCCATGATCGCCACCTGTCTGATGGTGATCGGCGCCTTCCCGGCCCTGCTGGCCGCCCTCGCCCTGCTGGCCGTGGGCCGCGCCGACGCCTCTCTCTTCGCGTCCAACGCGTGGAACATCGGCTACCAGCACCTCTTCTGGTTCTACGGCCACCCCGTCGTGTACGTGATGTTCTTCCCGTACCTCGCCGCCGTCGCCGAGGTGCTCGCGGTGTTCTGCGGGCGCCGCTTCTTCGGCTACCGGGGCACCGTGCTGTCCCTGCTGGTGTTCGCCGCCCTCTCGATGAGCGTGTGGGGCCACCACATGTTCGCCACCGGCCAGGCGGCCAACGACTACTACTCCCTGACCTCCATCGCCCTGCTCGTCCCCGCCGGCGTGGAGTACTTCGGCATGCTCGGCACCGTCCTCGGCGCCCGGCCGCGGCTGCGCACCCCGATGCTGTTCGCGCTCGCCTTCATCCCGCAGTTCCTGATCGGCGGCCTCACCGGCGTCATGGTGGGCACCCCCGTGATCGACTACCACGTCACCGACAGCTATTTCGTCGTGGCCCACCTGCACTACGTGCTCTTCGCGGGCAGCGCCTTCGGCCTGTTCGCCGCGGTCTACTTCTGGTTCCCCAAGGTCACCGGCGTGCTGCTGGACGAGGGCATGGGGCGGCTGCACTTCTGGCTGCTGGTCGTCGGCACCAATCTGACCTTCCTGCCGATGTTCGCGCTCGGCTACCTCGGCATGCCCCGCCGGGTCGCCACCTACGCCGCGTTCGACGGCTTCGGCACCCTCAACCTGCTCTCCGGGGCCGGCGCGGCCTTCCTCGCCGCCGGCATGGCGGTGTTCGTGGTCAACGTGGTGCGGACCCTGCACGCCCGCCGCCTGGGCAGCGCCCGCCCGGCCGGTGACGACCCGTGGGACGGGCACACCCTGGAGTGGGCCACCCCGTCCCCGCCGCCGCGCCTGAACTTCCCGGCGGACCGCCCGCTGCCGCCCGTCACCAGCTTCGCCCCGCTGCTCGACCTCAAGCGCCGGGAGGGCGGCCGCGCATGAGACGGCACCTGTCCGCCGTGGTGGTCGCGGGTTGGGCGCTGCTCAACGGCGTCCTCCTCGCCGTCCTCGCGGTCTACGGCGAGAGCCCGCTGGTGTTCTGGCTGTGGGGCGGCGTCGTCCTGCTCCTCGCGCTGGCGGCCGGCGCGGTGCTGCTCTCCTCCCGCCGGGCGCCCGACCAGCACGTCCGCTACCGGGTCCCGGACCGGGGCGCGGGCGCGGTGCCGCCCGCCGCGGCCGGCCTGCTGCTGGTCGCCCTGGGCTTCGTCTACGGCCACTGGCTGCTGTTCGTCGCCGTGCCCCTGCTGGGCGTCTCGGCCGTGCTCGCGGTACGCGGCACCACGGCCCGGGACAGGTGACCGGCCGTGCATCCCGCGCACACGTCGGTCGTGGTGACGGCCGGGCCGGCGCTCCTGGTCGCCGCCGCCGTCCCGGCCGTCGTCCACGCCCTGCGCCGCTCCCCGCTGTGGGAGCGGACCGCCGTCCCCGCCGCCGTGGCCCTGCCCCTGCTGGTGCTGGCGCACGCCTGGGCGGTCCTCGGCGACCTCGGCGTCCTGCGGCCACCGGGCGGGGCCCTGGTCACCCAGCCCGTGCTGCTCGGGGCGGCCGTGCTGTTCTGGCTGCCGGTCCTGGCCCGCACCCGGCACCGGCTGGACGACGCCGGCCGGTGCCTGTACCTCTTCCTCGCGGCACCGCTGCTGGACCTGCCGGTCGTCGGGGTCGTCGCCGCGGGCCGCCCGGCGGCGGGCCTCGCCATGATCACCGGCATGCTGCCGCTCGGCATCACCGCGGCGGCGGTCACCTGGGCGTGGGTGAACCGGGAGGAACGCGAGGCCCGGGCGGCATCCCCGGGCCCCGGGCCCGCTCATTCCGCGAACGGCGCGTTCATCAGCAGGTCCTCCGCGGAGGGCACCGGGAAGCCGGGGAGGTGACGGCGGCCGACCTCGGCGAAGGGGTGCATCAGCTCGCCCATCGGCTTGCTGCGGCACAGCGACAGGATCGTCTCCAGCGCGACCTTCTTGAACTCCAGTCGGGGGAAGGCGTCGAGCACCTCCGCCAGGACGTCGGCCGGGATCCGGTCCAGCCCGTTCCCCGTGAAGTCGAGCGCCGACCCCACGGACACCAGGGCGATCTCCGGCCTCTTGCGGGCCGCGATGCCCGCGCTGGTGTGCAGGGCGATCGCGTCCCAGACCACGTCCACCCGCTCGGCGGGCACCCGCAGCCGGCGCAGGAAACGGCGCGCGGCGTCGGCGCCGTCGACCTCGAAGCGCTCGGTCGGGGTCTGGAACGCCTCCACCAGACCGAGATCGTGCAGCACGGCGGCGACGAACCCCAGCTCCCGGTCGTAACGCGTCCCCTGCCGGTCGAACACCAGCGCGCCGAAGACATAGCTGCGCAGCACGTGATGGAACAGCGACGGGGAGCTGACACTGCGGGCGAAGGCCACGGTGTGCCGGGCCACCTCGCTGTCGGGGATCCGGACCCCGGCCACCGCCGCGGGCAGCGCGGCGGCCCGGCCCGGCCGGGCGTGGGCGGCGGCGGGCGGACCGGCGACCGCGGCCGCCGCGCCGGCCGCGGCGGCACCGGCCCCGCGCCGGAGCATCGTGCGCCGGGTGACGTCGCGTCCGTCGGTGTGTGCCTCGGTCATCTGTGCGTTCCTCTCACGAGCGACTGGTCACCGTGAGCCTAGGAACGGCGGATCCGGGCCGACAGCGGCGAAAGTGACAGGCAGTCACGGAATTCCGCCAGTGCCGGCCCGGCCCGGTCAGGGGCGTGACCCGAGGGCCTTCAGGCGTTCCCGCTGCGGTACGACCGTGTACACGGGGTCCTCGGCGGAGGCCACCCCGGCGTGGAACACACCGAAGCGCAGCGCCGCGGAGCCCGCCAGCAGCGCCGCCCCGGACACCCGTGCGAGGCGCCGGTCGCGCGCGGAGCACAGCGCGAGGGCCGCGCCGCCCGCCGTCAGCAGCTCCGCCGCCCGGACCAGCAGACCCGCCCGGCCCAGCCCGAACGGCCGCGCGGCCAGGCCCATGCGCCGCTTCATCGTGCGGAAGGCGCCCAGTTCGAGAGCGGTGCCGAGCACGGCGAGCCGGCGCGCGGGACCGGCCTGGGCGGCCGGTGCCGCGAGCAGCGCCAGCCCGGACGCGGCACCGGCCGCCGAACCCGCGAAGACGAACGGGAGTTCCCGGTAGCCCTCGTGCCAGGACGGCACCGCCGTGTCCGCGAGCAGCACCGCGGTGTAGGTCGCCACGGCCGGGCCCAGGACGGCGCAGGCCGCCGTGGCGGCCGAACCCAGCAGCCGGTACCGGCCCGCGACCTCGGTGGCCGCGGCGGTCAGCGTCAGCGGCGCGTACGCCGCCAGCAGCCACGAGCCCACGCTCATCGGCGAGGTCGGTTTGCACACCCGCAGCATGTTCAGGAAGCGGGCCGGCCGCCCCAGGTCGTGCACCAGCGCCGCCAGCGACAGCGAGATCGCCCCGGCCGCGGCCGTGTGCGCCGGCGCCTCGAGCCCCGGCCGGCCGGTCAGCCGGGCCCCGGCCGCCAGCAGCGAGGACGCCCCGGCCAGCCCGCCGAGGTACAGGTACCCGGCGATGTCCAGCGGCTTCCACGGCGGCTTGGTGAGGACGGGCATGCCGTAGTACGACGCGAACTCCGCCTCCGGCACCACCGGCCGCTCACCCCGGCCGCCCCGCCTCCGGCGGCCCGCCTGGGCGCCGGTCACCGCCTCCCGGCCCGGGCGGGCGCCCCGCACCCCGTCCCGCGTGACGTCCGACTCGCTCATCCGGGCCTCCTCGCGAAGCTGCCCAGGGCCAGGGCCGCCAGGGTCACCGCGGCCGCCGCCGCGTGCCGCCACATCGCGGGCAGGTCCCGGGTGGTGACCTGCGGGTCCGGTGGCAGCCCGTACACCTCCGGCTCGTCCAGCAGCAGGAAGAACGCGCCGGCACCGCCCACCCCGTCCCCGGGGCTCTCGCCGTACAGGCGGGCGTCGGTCACACCGGCCGCGTGCAGCCGCGCCACCCGCTCCCGCGCCCGTTCCCGCAGCTCCTCCAGCGGGCCGAACTGGATGGAGTCGGTCGGGCAGGACTTGGCGCAGGCCGGCTCCAGGCCGACGCCCAGCCGGTCGTAGCACAGGGTGCACTTCCACACCCGCCCGTCGCCCTCCCGCCGGTCGAGGACACCGTACGGGCAGGCGGGCACGCAGTAGCCGCAGCCGTTGCAGACGTCCTGCTGGACGACGACCGTGCCGAACTCGGTGCGGAACAGCGCTCCCGTGGGGCACACGTCCAGGCAGCCCGCGTGCGTGCAGTGCTTGCACACGTCCGAGGACATCAGCCAGCGCAGCTCGGTCCGGCCGTCCGGGGCCACCGGCGGGACCGGCCCGCCGGGTTCCGTACCGGTGCCGAGCCGGGACGCTGCGGCGAACACGTCCACGCCGTCCCCGGCCGCCCCCGGCCCGCCGGACGGGACCTGCTCCACGAAGGCCACATGCCGCCAGGTGTCGGCGCCGAGGCCACGCGTGTTGTCGTAGGACATGCCGGTCAGCTCCAGGCCGTCCTCCGGGATCGCGTTCCACTCCTTGCACGCCACCTCGCACGCCTTGCAGCCGATGCACACGGAGGTGTCGGTGAAGAAGCCCACGCGCGGCGGGGCGTCGGGGTAGCCGGCCGCGCCGGACACGTCCGGCTGCGGCCCGTACAGCGCGTTCCCGCGCCGGTCGGCGCCGTCCGTCATGGCGTCTCCTCCTCGCTCACGGCGTCCTCCGCCTCCCGCCCGGCCCCCGCGCCCGGAGCGGCCCGCACGGCGGCCACCCGGCGGCGCTGCCCCGGCGTGGCCGGCAGTTCCACGCTCCGGCCGAAGTACCAGCGGCTGAGGGCGTTGCGCAGCCGGTGCCGGCGCAGCCAGCGCCAGGCCTCCGAGCCCGCGGCCCGCGGCCGGGGCATGTCCCGCACGAGCATGCGGCAGACCTCCTCGCCGGGCAGCAGGGTGTGCGCCTCCTCGTAGCCGCCGCCCGCCGTGCGCCGCACCTCGCCGGTCGTCTCCCCGGTCAGCAGCCGCCGCCGGTCGGCCGCCTGGAGCCCGAGACAGGCCCGTCTGGTGGCCTGGTAGGTCACGAACGGCACGACGAACACCCCGGCGCGCAGGACGCGGGTGAGCAGCTCCACCGGCAGGTCGAACACATAGGCCAGCACGTCCTGCCCGCCGGCCAGCAGCAGCACGCCGTAGACCGAGACGGCCGCGGCGCCGAGCGCGGTCCGGGCGGGCCGGTCGCGCGGCCGGTCGCACAGATGCTGTTCCGGGCCGGGACCGGTGAGCCACCGCTCGAGGAACGGGAAGCCGTACAGGCCGAGGAACAGCACCGCGGGCAGCACGACCCCGGGCAGGAACACGTCCCAGACGACGGTGTGCCCGGCCGCGTCCGTCTCCGCGCCCGGCATCAGCCGCAGCGCGCCCTCCAGATAGCCCACGTACCAGTCGGGCTGCGAGTCCAGGGAGACGTGGTCGGCGCGGTACGGCCCGAAGTCCCACACCGGGTTGATCTGGAACAGCGCCCCCATCAGCGCGAGCACCCCCGCCACGATCAGGAACAGGCCCGCGGACTTCGCCGTGTACTGCGGCACCAGCGGCTTGCCGACGACGTTCCGGTTGGTGCGGCCGGGCCGCGCCCACTGGGTGTGCTTGTGCACCACGACGTACGTCAGGTGCACCCCCACCAGCGCCAGCAGCAGACCGGGTACCAGCAGGACGTGCGTCACGTACAGCCGGGAGATGATCTCGTGCCCCGGGAACTGGCCGCCGAAGAGGAGGAACGACACGTACGTCCCCACGACCGGCACCGACAGCACGATGCCCTGCGCGGTGCGCAGACCGGTGCCGGACAGCAGGTCGTCGGGGAGCGAGTAGCCGCAGAAGCCCTCCAGCAGGGCGAGCAGGAACAGCGTCACCCCGACCGTCCAGTTCAGCTCCCTGGGCCGGCGGAACGCGCCGGTCAGGAAGATCCGCAGCAGGTGGACGCCGACGGCCGCGACGAACACCAGCGACGCCCAGTGGTGCACCTGCCGCATCAGCAGACCGCCGCGCACGTCGAAGCTGATGTGCAGCACGGACGCGTACGCCCCGGTGGTCATCGTGCCGCGCAGCGGCGGGTACGAGCCGGTGTACGGGTGTTCCGTCATGTCGGGGTGGAAGAAGAACGTCAGCCATCCGCCCGTGAGCACCAGCACCAGCAGGCTGTACAGCGCGAGTTCGCCCAGCAGGAACGACCAGTGGTCCGGGAAGGACTTGCGCAGGAACTCGCGGCCCGCGGCGACGGCCGGGAGCCGCTGGTCCAGCGCCGTCACCAGGCGCTCCCCGCGGCCCGGGCGCCGGGCCGGCTCCCGTTCCTGAGACACCTCCACCGCGTGCCCGCCCTCCGCCCGGTGCCGGATCACTCACTGCGCGTGCTTCCCCTCCGAGCCTGGCACGCCCGGCCCGGCTCCGCGCGTCCGGGACGGCCGCCCGGTCGGCCCGGTCCGTTTGCGGGGTTCGGCGCGCGGCTACCCGGTGGCCCGGACCAGTGGCCGCCGGGGCTCAGGGAGGTCGCCGTGGTGAACGTGTCCGACAGGCTCGCCGCCCGGCTGCGGGAGGCGGGCGTGGGCCGGGTGTACGGCGTGCCGGCCCTGGCCGTCGACCCGCTGGTGCGGGCCCTCGGCGGCGCCGGGGCCCCGGAGTTCGTGCAGACGCGGGGCGAGGAGTCCGCCGCGCTCATGGCCTGCGCCGAGGCCAAGCTCACCGGCCGGCCCGGCTGCTGCCTCGCCCCGCCGGGAGCGGGTGTGCTGCGGCTGCTGGCCGGGCTGTACGACGCGGCGGCCGACCGTGCGCCGGTGCTGGCCCTGGTGGGCGCCGACCCGGCGCCCCGGCGTGACGGCGGCCCGGCCGTACGCCACCTGGCGGAGGTCTGCGTGTACTGCGAGGAGGCGGCGGCGCCGGAGCTGGTCGGCGACGCCTTCGACCGCGCGGTCCGGGCCGCGCTCGGCGACCGGGGGGCGGCGGGCCTCGTCCTGCCCCACGAGACCCTCGCGGCCCCGGCACCGCCCGGACCGTGCGGTCCGTCCGGTGCCCCGAGCGTCCCGTCGCCGGTGCGCCGGCCGGACCCGGGTGCCGTCCGGCGCGCGGCCGAGGTGCTCGGCGGCGGGGGCCGTCCCGTCGTGCTGGTCGGCAACGGGGGCCGCGCGGCGGCCGGGCGGGCGGCCAGGGCGGCGCGGCAGCTGGGCGCCGGTGTCGCCACGACCGCCCTGGCCCGGGACACGCTGCCGGACGACCTGCCGTACCTGGCCGGCGTGGCGGGCCCGCTCGGCAGTGAGGCCGCCGCGGCCCTGCTGGGGGAGTGCGGCACACTGCTGCTCGTCGGCGCGGAGGACCTGGACCCCGCGCTGCTCCCGGCCGCGGACCGGTGCCGGATCGTCACCGTGGACCGGGACCCGGAGGACTGCCCGCTCGACCCCGGGGCTTCCGCCGTCCGGGTGAACGGCGAGGCGACGGCCTGCCTGGACGCGCTGCTCCCGCTCCTGCGCGGCGGCGCGGACCGTGGCTGGGCCGTCCGGGTGGAGCGCACGGTGCGGGCGTGGCGGGCGGCGGGGGAGACCCGGGCCCACCGCTACTTCGGTACGTCGGTCAACCCGCGGTCGGTGGTCGCCGAGCTGTCCGAGCGGCTGCCGGAGGGGGCCGTCGTCACCACCGACTCCGGCACCGCGCTGGACTGGTGGACCCGCCATCTCCGGCTCCGCACCGGCATGCGCTCGCTGCTCTCCGGCCACCTGGGACTGCCGGGCGCGTCCGTGCCCTACGCCGTGGCCGCCCGGTTCGCCGCCCCCGGCCGGCCGGTGATCGCCCTCGTCGGCGACGGGGCTCTGCAAGGCGGGGGCCTGAACGAGCTGATCACCGTCCGCCGTCATCTGGACCGGCTGGCCGATCTGCCCCCGCTGGTGTTCTGCGTCTTCAGCAACGGCGACCTGAACCGGCTGACCTGGCAGCGCCGGGCCGCCGTGGGCGATCCGCTGATCCCGCTCTCCGCTGAGGTCCCCGCGCTGCCGTACGCCGAGTGGGCGCGCCTCGCCGGGCTGCCCGCCGTCCGCTGCGACCGGCCCCGGCAGGTCGGCTCCGCCTGGGCCGAGGCGCTGGGCCGGCGCGGTCCTGTGCTGCTCGAGTTCGTGGTGGACGGCGAGACACCCCCGGACTGGGCGACAGCGCGGACAGGCTCCGCCCGGATGCCAGGTGCGGGCTCCTGGGGGCGGCGGCTGACCCGCGCCCGTGCTCGTTGACCGGTTGCCGTCACCCTTGCCGTCCGGCCTGGGGGCCGCGTCGAGGACGTGGTGGCCGATGCCGCCGCCCGTGACCACGGGCGGCGGCAAGGTCCTGATCGACAGGGCCCTTGGACTGGCCCCGCACGCAGGGGGACGATCGGACGCGGCGGTGTCGTCCGTCGGCGGTACGCCGCTTGACGGCACCGCCGGGCTCACGCCCGGCGTCCGCTCCCGGCGGCGCTCGACGGCTGTGACGTGCCCGCGGTCAGCCGGTCGGGTCCGTGGTCAGGGGCACCGTCGCCGTGACCCGTTTGCCGTGGGCCAGCCAGGTCACGTCCAGGTCGCGGGCGAGCATCGCCACCAGGTGCAGGCCGTGGCCGCCGACCCGACGGGGGTCGGGGGGACGCCTGCGCGGCGGCTCCCGGGAGGTGTCCGTGACCGTGACGCGCAGCGCCCGCGCGCCCGGCAGCAGCTCCAGGCCCAGCGCGCACGGACCGGGCGCGTGCTTGGCCGCGTTGGTGACGAGTTCGCTGACGACGAGCTGGGCATCCTGCACCGGACGCCGTCCCGGGGTCGGCCGCGCCCGCGCGAGCAGGTCGGCGACGGCGTCTCTGGCCTCAGCGATGCTGGAGACGCCGGTGTCCCAGGTGCGGCTGTAGCGCAACACCGCCGGGCGGTCCCGCGTCGTCGTCGCGTGAGTCCTGAGAGGGATGTCCATATCTCGTTGCCCTTTTCCTCTGGGGTCAGGGGCCCTTCCTGTGCACAGGGGTACCGTGCCGTCCCTGCTCGGCTACCCGCTGGGGCGCCGGTCAAGGGGACGTTTGCGAGGAATCCCCCGGATGGGCACGAACGTCCGGTCCCGCGCGCATGAACGGGCCCGGGACCTCCGCTCGCGCGGGGACACCCGGGCCCGTTGCGTGGCCGGACCGGCACACACCTCGTCGGTCGAAGCCGTCTCGGTCAGTGCTTGAAGACGTCCTTCGCCTTCTCCTTGGACTGCCGGGCGTCCCCCTTGGCGCCCTTCGCGCGGCCCTCGGCCTCCATGCTCTCGTTGCCCACGGCGCGGCCCACGGCCTCCTTCACCTTGCCCTTGGCCTGCTCCGCCTTGGCCTTCGCCTTCTGGTTGCCGGCCATCGTGTGTCACTTCCCTACGTAGGACGCGGTCTGCGGTCCCCCTCCGGATTGCCCTTCCACCGCCGTCCAAACCAGACCGGCGGGTCAGCGGGCGCGGTGCCGCCGCACGAGGTGGCGTACGACGAACCCCGCGATCACGACGGCGGCGGCGAGGAGGACGTACGGTTCGTAGCGCCGGACGCGGTCGTGGACCGCGGTGATGTGGCTGCCCGCCAGGCAGGCGAGGGTGGTCCACAGGCCGACCCACAGGGCCGCGCCGAGAGCGTTGAAGGCGAGGAAGCGGCGCCAGCGCATGCCGGTCGTGCCCGCGATGATGCCGTTGGCCTGGCGCAGCCCCTCCACGAACCGGGCCACGGTCACGATCTTGCCGCCGTGCCGGGTGAAGAAGCGCTCGGCGGCCTCGAACCGCTTCGGGGTCAGCAGGACGTACCGGCCCCACCGGTGCACGAAGGCCCGTCCGCCGGCCCGGCCGATCAGATAGCCGAGGTTGTCCCCGGCGACGGCCGCGGCGAACGCGATGAGCGCCACGGCCACCACGTCCAGCCGGCCCGCGCCCGCGTACACCCCCGCCGCGAGGAGGATCGTCTCGCCGGGCGCGGGGACCCCGAAGTCCTCCACGAAGACCACGGCCGCCACGGCCCAGTAACCGTAGTGGCCGAGCAGCGGTTCCAGTTGGGCCAGCGGTCCCGGCAGGGGAGGCGACGACATGCCCCCACCGTACGTCGGCGCCGTCACGGTGATCAGGAGCGGCTGACCGGTGCCTCCTGGTCCGGCGCGACGGCGTCCGGGCCGTCCTCGGCCCCGGGCTCCGGCGCCGGGCGCGGGCGGGCCGGGCGGCCGGTGAGCCGCAGGGCGAGCGGCTCGGTGTACCGGGCGGTGAGCGGGCCGAGGACGACCAGGATCAGCACATAGGCGGTGGCCAGCGGGCCGAGGTCGGAGTCGATGCCGGAGGTGACGGCGAGGCCCGCGATGACGATGGAGAACTCGCCGCGGGCCACCAGGGTGCCGCCGGCCCGCCAGCGGCCCCGGCCCGAGATGCCCGCGCGACGGGCCGCCCACCAGCCGGTGGCGATCTTCGTGAGGGTGGTGACGGCGGCCAGGGCGAGCGCGGGCAGCAGGACCGGCGGGATGCTCGCCGGATCGGTGTGCAGGCCGAAGAAGACGAAGAACACCGCCGCGAACAGGTCCCGCAGCGGTGCCAGCAGGTTGTGCGCGCCCTCGGCGACCTCCCCGGACAGGGCGATGCCCACCAGGAACGCGCCGACCGCCGCCGAGACCTGGAGCTGCTGGGCGACCCCGGCGACCACCAGGGTCAGGCCGAGGACCACGAGGAGCAGCTTCTCGGGGTCGTCGGTGGAGACGAAGCGGGAGATGTGGCGGCCGTAGCGGACCGCGACCAGCAGCACCACGCCCGCCACGCCGAGCGCGATGGCCAGCGTCGCGCTGCCCGCGGCGATGCCGGTCCCGGCGAGCAGGGCGGTGACGACGGGCAGGTACACCGCCATGGACAGATCCTCCAGCACCAGGATGCTGAGGATCACCGGTGTCTCCCGGTTGCCGATCCGGCCGAGGTCGCCGAGGACCTTGGCGATGACGCCGGAGGAGGAGATCCAGGTGATGCCGGCCAGGACGACGGCGGCGATCGGGCCCCAGCCCAGCAGCAGGGCCATGGCGGCGCCGGGCAGGGCGTTGAGGACGGCGTCGACGATCCCGGCCGGGTACTGGGTCTTCAGGTTGGAGACCAGATCGCCGGCGGTGTACTCGAGGCCCAGCATGAGCAGCAGCAGGACGACGCCGATCTCGGCGCCGATGGCCACGAACTCCTCGCTGGTGCCGAGCGGCAGCAGCCCGCCCTCGCCGAAGGCGAGCCCGGCCAGCAGATACAGCGGGATGGGAGAGAAGCGCAGCCGGGCGGCGAGCCGGCCGAGCAGGCCGAGGCCGAGGATGATCGCGCCGAACTCGATCAGGAAGACCGCGGAGGAATGCATCCCGGTCACTCCCGTCCGAGTATCGCGGCGGCGGCGTCCACGCCCTCACGGGTACCGATGACGATCAGGGTGTCCCCGCCGGCCAGCCGGAAGCCGGGGCCGGGGGAGGGGATCGCCTCGGCGCGGCGCAGGACGGCCACGATCGACACCCCGGTCTCCGTGCGCATCCGGGTGTCGCCGAGCAGCCGTCCGTTCCAGTAGGAGGTCCCGGGCAGCTCGATCCGTTCGGCCACCAGGCCCAGTTCCGTCGTGGAGAGCAGGGTGGGGCTGTGATGGGTCGGCTTCAGGGCGTCCACCAGGGCCTCAGCCTCCTGCCCGGTGAGGCGGACCGACAGCGCGCAGGCGTCGGGGTCGTCGTTCCGGTAGGCGCTCAGGGTCCGCGAGCCGTCCCGGTGGGCGACCACCGACAGATTGCGGTGTTCGCGGGTCGTCAGGTCGTACCGGACACCGATGCCCGGCAACGGTGTCCTGCTGGTGCGTGCGGTACTCATGGAAAGCCCCCTGCCTCGGCCTTGAACATCTCTTGGTGAAATCGTTACCCGAAGCTTATCCGGAACGTGATCGTTCCGGGTGGGGCGAGAGGGGGCCGGTGCCGCGCTAGGGGCGGGGGTCGCCGCACCCTCCTGCGGTGGGGCCCGGCTGGCAGTCGCGGCACAGCTCGTGGTGCCCCTCGTGGGTGACGACGGTGCCCCAGCCGAGGCGCTGGTCGCAGTCGCGGGCGAGGGTCAGGTCGGGACGGGGCGGCAGAAGGGGGCTGGGGTGGGCTCCGTGCGCCATAAGGGGAACGGCTCCTTGCGATGACGGGTCGCGCGAAGGTCGCTGACGGTGTCGTCCGGTGACCTCCATTATGTCCTACTTTTTCCTTACGTCTGTGGCCTGCCTCATATTCCCGCCGCCGGGACTGGACGAAGAGATTCCGTTTCCGGCCCGGCGAGAGGGGCAGGCGGTGATCAAGACGGCGAGCGGAAGGAGGCGCTCATGAGCGGTGAGAGGTCCGGCGAGGAGCCCACGTCCGGTGCGGGGCCCGTGTCCGGCGGGGAGCGGGGGGCGCGGAGCACGGCGCGGGTGCCGAAGGCGGTGGCACGGCTGCCGCACCAGGTCCGCGAGGAACTGAGCCGCAGGCTGCACCGCAACCGGCGGGCCTTCCGCACCGACGACGTGCAGGTCGTCGAGCCGCCGCTGCTGCGGCGCGCCGTCGGCGCCTCCGCGCTCGGCAACTGCATGGAGTGGTTCGACTTCGGTGTCTACAGCTACCTCGCCGCCACCATCGGCAAGGTCTTCTTCCCCGGCGCCTCCCCGGCCGCCCAGGTCATCTCCTCGTTCGCGACCTTCGCCGCCGCCTTCGTCGTGCGGCCCCTCGGCGGACTGGTCTTCGGGCCGCTCGGTGACCGGATCGGCCGGCAGAAGGTGCTCGCCACCACCATGATCATGACGGCCGCGGGCACCTTCGCCATCGGTCTCATCCCCGGGTACGCCACCCTCGGCATCGCCGCGCCCGTGCTGCTCCTGCTGGCCCGCATGGTCCAGGGCTTCTCCACCGGCGGCGAGTACGGCGGGGCCACCACCTTCGTCGCCGAGTACTCCCCGGACCGCCGGCGCGGCTTCCTCTCCAGCTGGCTCGACTTCGGCACCTTCGCCGGCTACGCCCTCGGTTCGGCCCTGGTCACCGCGCTGAACCTGGCCCTGACGGACGCCCAGATGCTCTCCTGGGGCTGGCGCGTGCCGTTCCTGATCGCCGGACCGCTCGGTGCGATCGGCCTCTACATGCGGATGAAACTGGAGGAGTCCCCAGCCTTCCAGCAGCAGCTGGACGAACACGAGAAGGCCCTCGCGCAGGAGTCGGCCGGCAGCGAGTTCAAGGACATCGTCCGCAATCACTGGCGGGCCCTGCTCGTCTGCATGGGGCTGGTGCTGCTCTACAACGTCACCAACTACATGGTCACGGGCTATCTGCCGACCTATCAGACCGAGACCCTGCACCGCTCCAGCGGCACCGCCGACCTGCTGGTGCTCGTCGGCATGGTGTGGATCGTCATCCTGATCACCTTCCTCGGCCGGCTCAGCGACCGGGTGGGACGGCGGCCGCTCTACGCCGTCGGCGCCGCCGCGATGATCGTGCTCGCCGTGCCGGCCTTCTGGCTGATCAAGGCGGACGGCACCTGGCCGCCGATCGCCGGCGTGCTGCTGCTGGCCACCCTGCTGGCCTGCTTCGCCGCGCCCAGCGCGGCCACCCTGCCCGCGCTGTTCCCGACCGCCGTGCGCTACGCGGCCATGGGCATCGGCTTCAACTTCGCGGTCGCCGCGTTCGGCGGCACCACCCCGCTGGTCACCGCCGCCCTGGTCGAGCTGAGCGGCGACGACCTGATGCCCGCCTACTACCTGATGCTGGCCGGCGCCATCGGCCTGCTCACCGTGCGGTTCCTGCCGGAGAGCGCCCAGGTGCCGCTCAAGGGCTCGCAGCCGATGGTCGGCTCGAGCGAGGAGCGGCGCGAACTCATCGCCACCTCCAAGGAGCTGTACGCCTTTGCACGGAAGGAGGCGCGGGAGCGGGAGGGGGAGCGGACACGGCGGGGGTGAGGCGGGCGGGGGAGCGCACACGGCGGGGGTGAGCCGGGCGCCGGCCGCCCGCCCGCGCCACCCCCGCCTCCGCCGGGCCCGGGCAGACAGGCCCGGCCTCGCGCGGTACCGCACCGCTGCTCGCCGGACGCACCTTCGACAGTGTGTCCCCGCTGGAGGGGTGAGCTCGCCCGGCGCGCCCCCCACGAGGAAAGATGTGCGGTGAGCGAACGACCGAACACCGATGCGGAGAAAGGGTACTCATGCCGCACGAACGAGCCGGCCGGCCGGCCCGTCCCGAGGACCTCGTCGACGTGGCCCGGCTGGTCACGGCGTACTACACGCTGCACCCCGACCCGGCCGACCCCGCGCAGCGGGTGGCGTTCGGCACCTCGGGCCACCGGGGCTCGTCCCTGGCGAGCGCCTTCAACGAGGACCACATCGCCGCGACCAGCCAGGCCATCTGCGAATACCGTGCCGCCCGGGGCACGGACGGCCCGCTGTTCCTGGGCGCCGACACCCACGCCCTGTCCGAGCCGGCGAAGGCCACCGCGCTGGAGGTCTTCGCCGCCAACGAGGTGACCGTGCTCATCGACGACGCGGACGGCTACACGCCCACCCCCGCCGTCTCGCACGCGATCCTGACCCACAACCGGGGCCGCGCCTCGGGCCTCGCCGACGGCGTGGTGGTCACCCCGTCGCACAACCCGCCCGCCGACGGCGGCTTCAAGTACAACCCGCCGAGCGGCGGTCCCGCCGCCTCCGACGCCACCGCCTGGATCCAGGACCGCGCCAACCAGATCATCGCGGGCGGCCTGAAGGACGTGCGCCGGCTTCCGTACGCCCGCGCGCTCGCCGCGGACACCACCGGGCGGTACGACTTCCTCGGCACCTACGTCGGCGATCTGCCGAGCGTGCTGGACCTGGACGCCGTCCGCGCGGCCGGGGTGCGCATCGGCGCCGACCCGCTCGGCGGCGCCTCCGTCGCCTACTGGGGCCGGATCGCCGAGCAGCACGGCATCGACCTGACGGTGGTCAACCCGCACACCGACCCCACCTGGCGGTTCATGACCCTGGACTGGGACGGGCAGATCCGCATGGACTGCTCCTCGCCGTACGCGATGGCCTCCCTCATCGAGCAGCGCGACCGCTTCCGCATCGCCACCGGCAACGACGCCGACGCCGACCGGCACGGCATCGTCACCCCGGACGCGGGCCTGATGAACCCCAACCACTACCTGGCGGTCGCCATCTCCTACCTCTACCGGCACCGCGAGCAGTGGCCGGCCGCCGCGGGCATCGGCAAGACCCTGGTCTCCTCCACCATGATCGACCGGGTCGCCGCCGACCTCGGCCGCCGGCTGGTCGAGGTACCGGTCGGCTTCAAGTGGTTCGTGGACGGACTCGTCGGCGGGGACCTCGGGTTCGGCGGGGAGGAGTCGGCCGGCGCGTCCTTCCTGCGCCGGGACGGCTCGGTGTGGACCACCGACAAGGACGGCATCATCCTGGCCCTGCTCGCCGCCGAGATCACGGCCGTCACCGACAGGACGCCCTCGGAGCACTACGCCGCCCTGACCGAACGTTTCGGCGCCCCCGCCTACGCCCGCATCGACGCGCCCGCCACCCGCGAACAGAAGGCGCTGCTGGGGAAGTTGTCGCCGGCCCAGGTCACCGCGGACACCCTGGCCGGGGAGCCGGTCACGGCCGTGCTCACCGAGGCCCCCGGCAACGGCGCCGCGATCGGCGGCATCAAGGTCACCACCGACAACGCCTGGTTCGCCGCCCGGCCCTCGGGCACCGAGGACGTGTACAAGGTGTACGCCGAGTCCTTCCTCGGCCAGGACCACCTCGCGCGGGTGCAGGAGGAGGCCCAGGCGGTGGTGCTGGGCGCGCTCGGCGGCTGACCGGGCGCGCGGGGCGGCTCCCGGCGGGGGCCGCCCCGGTTCAGCCGCGTCCCCGCTCCAGCCGGTCCAGCACGGCCCGTGCCATGGCGGCCTCGCCGCGGGCGTTGGGATGTGCGGGCGCGGCGGGAGCGGCCGGCTGGAGCGGCTCGATCCACCGGTCGGCGGGCGCCTGGCACATGTCGTGGCCCCTGGTGGGGCTGTAGGTGTCCACGTACTCGGCCCGGTTCACCGCGGCCACCAGCCGCAGCATGCCGTTCAGCCGCTTCTCGGTGTCCCGCAGGTAAGGGAAGTCCCCCCGCGCGAACGGGACCTGGGGGAAGCAGCCGCTGCCGTCGTCGGGCAGCAGGGCGGGATAGCCGACGACGAGCACCCGGGCGTGCGGGGCCCGGACGCGCACCGCACGCAGCACCCGGTCCACCTTCGGTGCGGTGCGCAGCACGGCGAGCGCCAGCTCGTCGTGCCCCGAGGTCCGGTACGCGCGCTCGCAGGGGTTGCCCTGCGGGTCCTGGGCGGCGAGCCGGGCGCAGGTGCCGATGACGGCGCTGAAGCCGACGTCGTTGCCGCCGATCTGCACGGTCACCAGGTCGGTGTGCCGGTCCAGCGCGTCGAGCTGGGGCGGGTTGGCGCCCTGGGCCCGCCCCATCTCGGCCGTCGTGGCCCCGCCGCAGCTCACGTCCGTGAACGAGTCCGTCCTCCGCTCGGCGGCCACCAGCGAGGGGTAGTTGTGGTCCGAGCGGGCGCAGCCGGCGTCCACCTGTGCCGGGATACCGGGGCCCGAGGCGTAGGAGTCGCCGAGCGCCACATACGCGGCCGGGCGGCCGTGCCCGCCCGGGTGCCCCGTGTGCGCCCCGGCCGGTGGTGCCGTCGCCGCCCCGGCCAGGACGCATCCGCCCAGCGCCGCCGCCAGTGCGGCGGCCCGCCGCCTCGCCCGCCGTTTCTCGCGCCCCATAGGCCCTCCGCCTGTGCTCGCCCTCGCCGTTCGACCGGATCTGTATACCGTCCGGCACCCGCCGGCGGCCAGAAGCGGGAGGCGGCGAGTTGGGGGGAGGCGTGGCTCAGGCGGACGCCTGGAGCAGGGAGTCGTCCTCCGGGCGGGCCCCGGACAGGCGGTGGCGGGCGGCGATCAGGGCCATGTCGACATCCCGGGTGCCGGTGGCCACGCACAGCGTGTAGGAGATGTCCGCGAGCCGCTGCCGGGCCTCGGGGGTGCTCTCCTCGGCCCCGAGCAGGGACAGGGCCTCGTACTGGGCGATGAGGTCCTTCAGTACCGCGGGGTGTGCCATGAGCATGCGCTTCGCCTCCTGATGATCCCCCGAACGAACGAATTCGCAGGCCGGATACCCCCGCGTTCCGGGGACATGCCCAGGCCGGTGTGACGTGCGGCGGCCGGAATCCGTTCTGTGGCCGGAAAAGGCCCACCTCACAAGCGGTGGCCCCCGTTCCGTCGCCGGAGGGGACGGCGGGTCCGCGCCAACGGAGTCCCGTGCCCCACCGGGCCGCCGACTGGCGCCCTCCCCGCGTGTGCACCGCGTCCGGCGTGCGGGGATGCGCGAGCGGACGTGACATCACACCGCCATCGCAGCTTCTTCACACGAGGATCACTTTCGGCCGATCCGGCTCCGGATCCGTGCACGGGTACAGACGCCACCCCAGGCCCGTGCCTAGCCTCCCGGGCCATGCGATCACCTCTGCCGAGACGCCTCGGTCTCACCGCCGTCCTCGCCTTCCTCCTCGCCGTCTTCGGCCTCGTCCCGAGCGCGAGCGCCGACCCCGCGCCGACCACCCTGACCTTCGCCACCGACTCCGCCACCACCACCCCCGGCGGCACGGTGAAGCTCTCGATGACGCTCACCAACAACAAGACCTACGACGTCTGGTTCGTGTACCAGACCATCGACCCGACCTGGCTGACCACCCAGCGCCCGGACCTGAAGTACAGCTTCACCGGCTGCAGCCTGGCCACCGCCTCCGGCTCCACCCCGTGCTCCGGCACCGGCCCGAGCAACCTCGGCGCGAACTACGGCGCCACCATCCCGCCCGGCCAGAGCCGCACCGTCACGCTGACCCTCCAGGTCGCCGCCGACTCCGGCTGCAACGGCAACATCGGCTTCTACTCGTACTACTACGCCGAGTTCAGCGACAGCAGCAACACCAACGGCGGGCCGGTCTACACCCCTGAAACGCGGGTGCTCTGCGCCTGACGGGCGGGGCGGCGACCGCGCGCCGGTGACCGGAAAAAGCCCCTGCGGCGCGCCCGTCACGGGGCGCACCAGGACACATCGCCCGGCGGACCGCACGGTCCGCCGGTGCGTCGTCCAGTGGCCGGACCAGCCCGCCGGGCCCGTCCCGCGGTCTGTACCACTAGGCGCCGCGGACGGGAAAGAGGCCCGCCTGGTTGCCTCGGCGGACAGCCGACGCGCACGTTTTTCCGTCATGTTTCGTAACTCGACCACAAAAGCTCCACAGAGACATCACCATGTGACGCGACGGAAGCGAGGCGACCGGGTTCTGAGGGGGACGCCGGCGTCGCGCGAGGGGGTGCGTCCGCTCCATGGGAGCCGTGCTCACCCCTGTCCGGGGAGGGGACTTCACCGCAATGAAGCGGACCATACGCACCACCGCCCTGACGGCGGGCGCGCTCATCGCCGCGCTCGCCCTGCCGGCCGGCCCGGCCCGGGCCGACACCACCACGCCCCGCATCGACCTCAGAGTCCTGGTGGTGAGCGATGGCGGCCCGGCCACCGCCGCCATCACCGCCGAACTCGACACCTCGGGCACGCCGTACACCACGGTCGACCTCACCCGAGCCGACCGGCCCACCATCGACGCGGCCTTCCTCGCCGACACCGTCGACGGCCGCCCGCGCGCCAAGTACCAGGCCGTCGTCCTGCCCAACGACAACCCGTTCGCGGCCGGCAGCGCCGAGATGAGCGCGCTCGCCGCCTACGAACAGACGTACGCGATCCCGCAGGTCGACGCCTACACGTACGCACGGCCGCAGGTCGGTCTCCAGGTCCCCACGTTCGGCGGCTACTCGGGCAGCGTCGACGGCGTCCGCGCCCAGGTCACCCCCGCCGGCCAGGCCGGACCCTTCGGCTATCTCGACGGCGCCGTCCCCTTCGAGGACAACTCGCCGACCGTCGGCGAGAGTTACGCCTACCTGTCGGCCCCCGCCGCCGGCGCCGACTTCACCCCGTACGTGCAGGCACCCGTCCCGGGCACCACGAAACAGGGCTCGCTGGTCGGCGAGTACCGCCACGACGGCCGGCGCGAACTGGTCGTCACCTTCGTCTACAACCGGTACCAGCAGCAGTTCCGGCTGCTGGCCCGCGGAATCGTGGAGTGGATGACCGGAGGGGTGCACCTCGGCGCCTCACGCAACTACTTCGCCGTCCACGTGGACGACGTGTTCGCCGCCGACGACCGCTGGGACACCCAGTTGAACTGCACGCCCGGCGACGTCGACTGCGCGAACGGCGGCGGCACCCCCAACCCGATCCGGATGACCCCGGCGGACGTCGACCAGGCCATCGCCTGGCAGAACAGCCACCGCTTCACCCTCGACCTGGCCTATAACGGCGCCGGCAGCGTCGACCAGCGCGAGGACAACGACGGTGTCGACCAGCTCGCCGACAAGCTGATCGCCGACCGGAACGAGTTCCGCTGGATCAACCACACCTACACGCACGCCTTCCTCGGCTGCGAGCAGAACGTCACCGTCGTGCCCTGGACCTGCGCCACCAACTTCGACGGCAGCACCAAGTGGGTCAGCCTCGCCACGATCGACTACGAGATCGCCACCAACCGCGTCTGGGGCCAGGTCGCGGGACTCCCCCTGGACACCGAGGAGTTGGTCACCGGCGAGCACTCCGGCCTGAAGATCCTGCCGCAGCAGCCGCAGGACAACCCCAACCTGGGCCTCACGCTCACCGCCGAGGGCGTCAAGTGGCTCGCCTCCGACAACTCCCGCGACCCCGAACAGCGCAGGGTCGGCCCGGCCACCACCGTCTCCCGCTACCCGATGAACGTCTTCTACAACGCGGGCCGGGCGGCCGAACAGGTCGACGAGTACAACTGGCTCTACACCAGCCGCGCCCAGGGCGGCAGCGGCATCTGCGAGGACAACCCGGCCACCACCACCTGCCTGCCGGCCCCGCTGGACCCCGCCACCGGCTACACCGGCTACATCGTGCCGCTGGAGACCCGGATCGCCCTCGGCCACGTGCTGTCCAACGACCCCAAGCCGCACTTCATCCACCAGTCCAACCTCGCCGAGGACCGCATCGCCTACCCGGTCCTGAACGGCGTACTCGACGGCTACGACGCCCTGTTCGCCGACAACACCCCGGTCGTCAACCTGCGGATGAAGGCCATCGGCGCCGAACTCCAGCGCCGGGCCGCCTGGAAGAGCGCCGTACAGGCCGGCCGGGTCACCGCCTACCGCGTCGGCACCACCGTCACCGTGCAGGGACCGGGCGGCACCGCCGTCCCCGCCACCCTGCCCACCGGCACCACCCTCGGCAACGCCGCCTACGGCAGCGCGTACGCGGGCGCGGTCTCCGGCTGGACCGCCTCCGCCGGCACCCCGCTGACCTTCACCCTGCCGTCCGCCGCCGCCGCGCCCGCCGCGCACCCGGACGGCACCGCCGCCACCACCGCGCCCGCCCCGCGCACCAAGGTCCCGGCGGGCGTCACCGAGCGGGTCCCGTACACCTCGGACAGCTGAACGCGCTCCGCCCCAGGGCCCGTCCGCTCCCGCACAGGGCGGACGGGCCCCGGTCCCGCCCGCCCACCGGCGGCCGGGACCCGACCGACACCACCCCACACCTCGGCCGCGGAGCCCCATCCATGCACGTTCAGCACGGCGCGCACCCCACCGGCGCGGCGCACGTCACCCTGCTCACCGAAGGCACCTACCCGCACAGCCACGGCGGCGTCAGCGTCTGGTGCGACCAGCTCGTCCAGGGCATGCCCGACCTCGACTTCGACGTCATCGCCGTCACCGGCACCGGCAGCGAACCCGTCGTATGGGAACTGCCCGGACACGTCCACAGCGTGCGGTCCGTCCCCATGTGGGGAGCCCCGCCCCAGGGCCGGCCGCCCCGGGGCCGCGCCCTGACCCGGCTCGCCGACGCCTACGAACGCTTCCTGACCGCGCTGCTCGACCCGCGGGCCGAGGACCGGTTCCCGGCCGCGCTGTACGCCCTCGCCGAGGCCGCCGCCGAGGGCACGCTCAGCGCCTTCCTGCGCGGCGACCGGGCCGTCTCCCTGCTCGCCGGGGTGTGGAACCGCCCCGGCCTCGCCGTCCGCGAGGCCCGGCCCACCCTGCACGACGCGGTCACCGCCACCACCCTGCTGGAACACGCCCTGCGCCCGCTCGCCGCGCCCCCGCCCCGCCGGGGCGTGGCCCACGCCGTCAGCGGCGGGGTGGCCGTCCTGCCGGGACTGGCCGGCCTGGCACGGCACCAGGTCCCGCTGCTGCTCACCGAGCACGGCGTCTACCTGCGGGAACGTTACCTCGGCTATCGCACGGCCCCCTACCGCTGGCCGGTGAAGGCCGTCGTCCTCGGCTTCTTCCGGCTGCTGGCCGAGGAGACCTACCGGCGGGCCGCCCTGATCACCCCCGGCAACCGCTACAACCGGCTGTGGGAGGAACAGGGCGGCGCCGACCCGCGGTCCATCCGCACCGTCTACAACGGCGTGGACCCCGCCGCCTTCCCGCCCGCCGGCCCCGAACCCGCCACGCCCACCCTCAGCTGGGCCGGCCGGGTCGACCCCATCAAGGACCTGGAGACCCTCATCCGCGCCTTCGCCCTGGTCCGCAAGGAGATACCCGAGGCCCGGCTGCGCCTCTTCGGCGGCACCCCACGCGGCGGGGAGGCGTACCGGGAACGCTGCGAGGCGCTCGCCGCCGACCTGGGCCACGCCGACGCCGTCACCTTCGAGGGCCGGGTCGACGACATCAAGGACGCCTACGCGGCCGGGAACGTGGTGATGCTCTCCAGCATCAGCGAGGGCTTCCCGTTCACCCTGATCGAGGCCATGTCCTGCGGCCGGGCCACCGTCTCCACCGACGTCGGCGGCGTCCGCGAGGCCGTCGGCGACACCGGCCTCGTCGTCCCGCCGCGCGACCCCGAGCGCATGGCGGCGGCGGCACTCGAACTGCTCGGCGACGCCGGACGGCGCCGGGCGATGGGCGAGGCCGCCCGGCTACGGGTGATCGAACAGTTCACGCTGCGCCAGACCATCGACACCTTCCGCTCCATCTACCTCGAACTTCCCCACCACGCCCGGCCGTTCGCCCAGCCCGCCGCACGCGGACAGCACCTCCGGGCCGCCGCGGGGAGCCTGGCCGGATGAGCGGGCCCATGGCGCTCGAACCGGGCGGCGCCGAACAGGACACCCTCGCCCTGCGGCTCGCCCACCCGCCCGCCCGGGGCGACGACCACACCCTCGCCCTGCGGCTGCCCGGGCACGGCCCCGACCCGGAGGCGGTCAGCCGGCTGGCCGCCACCCTCGCCGACCGCATCGGCCCCGCCGTCCACCCCTACGAGGTCGCCGCCCTGCTGGAGGCCGAGGGCCTGACCGCCGAGCAGATCAAGCAGCGCTACGGCCACCCCAACCTCTTCTCCCTCGCCACCGCCCTGTACGAACAGGTGCCCCGCACCTACCCGGAACCCGCGCCCCCCGCCGACCCCTGGCGCCCCGACACCGTCCGCTGCCTGCTGCGCGGGGTCCTGTTCGCCCTGCCCGGCCTCGCCTACCTGCTCACCGCGCCGCTGTGGCACCCCGGCCGGCACAGCGCCGCACCGATCGTCGCCGGCCTGGTCTCCTGGGCCTGGGGCCAGGCCCTCGGCCACCGCGCCCACCTGCGGCTGGCCACCGGCCGACGGGAGGCCGCCCGCACCCTGCTGACCGGCGCCCCGCTCGGCGCCGCCCTCGCCACCGCCGCCGCGGCCCCGCTCGCCGGCCCCGGCCCGGTGCTGCTCGCGGCGGCGGCCCAGTCGCTGTACCTCGCCGCGGCCGGCGTGCTGCTCGTGCTGGCCCGCGAGCGGCTGCTGCTCGCCGCGCTGACCCCGCTGATCGCGGGCGCCGCCGTGCTGCCCTGGTGGGAACCCGGCACCGTGGTGCGCGCCGGACTGCCGCTGCTGGCCCTCGTCGCCACCCTCGCCGCCACCGGCCACGTCCTGCGCGGCGCCCTCGCCACCCCGGCCGCCGCCACCGCCGGCGGCACCCGGCCCCGGCCGCTGTGGTCCCTGCCGTACGGGCTGTTCGGGCTGGCCGCCGGGGTGCTGGTGCTGCTGGAGGGGCGGCAGGAGCCGTACGCGGTGATCGTGCTGACGGTCAGCATGGGCCCCGCCGAATGGCTGCTGTACCGCTACCGGGGCCTGTCCGTGGCCGCGCTGCGCGCCACCGCCACCCCGGCCGGCTTCCTGCTGCGCTCCGCCGCCGTCCTCGCCGGCTGCCTGGTCGCCTACCTGCTGCCGCTGCTGCCCGCCGCCCGGCTGACCGGCGCCGCCCCGGCCCCCCTGCTTCTCCTCGCGGCCACCCTGTGGACCGCGCTGCTCCTCCAGGCGTTCGGCACCGCCTGGCCGCCGGCCGTCATCTGCCTGGCCGCCGCCGCGGTGGCCGGCCTCGTCCCGATGCTCCGGCCGCCGCCTCACCCCGCCGTCCTGCCCCTGTGCTGCGCCGCCGCCGTCCTGGCCCTGGTGACGTACGCGCTGCTGCTGCTCGGCCGCCCCGCCCGGCACGTCTGATCCCGTCCCCGCACCGCCGACCCACCGGAAGGACACCCCTGTTGACCTCCCAACCGCTCGCCGCCGTCACCGGAGCCGAGGGCTTCATCGGCTCCCACCTCACCGAGGCCCTGGTCGCCTCCGGCCACCGGGTCAGAGCCATGGCCCAGTACAACTCCTTCTCCTCCTACGGCTGGCTGGAGACCCTCGCCCCGGACGTGCTGGACCAGGTGGAGATCGTCCTCGGCGACGTCCGCGACCCCGGCTCGGTCCGCGCCCTGCTCGACGGCGCCGACACCGCCTACCACCTGGCCGCCCTCATCGCGATCCCGTACTCCTACCAGGCGCCGCACAGTTACGTGGACACCAACGTCACCGGCACCCTCAACGTGCTGGAGGCGGTCCGCTCCCTCGGCACGCCCCGGCTGGTGCACACCTCCACCAGCGAGACCTACGGCACCGCGCGGACCGTGCCCATCACCGAGGACCACCCCATCAACACCCAGTCCCCGTACGCCGCCTCGAAGGCCGGCGGGGACCGGCTCGCCGACAGCTACCACGCCAGCTTCGACACCCCCGTCGTCACCCTGCGGCCGTTCAACACCTTCGGGCCCCGGCAGTCCATGCGCGCGGTCATCCCCACCGTCATCGGCCAGGTCGCGGCGGGAGAGCGCACCATCACCCTCGGCGACCTGCGGCCCACCCGGGACTTCACGTTCGTCAAGGACACCGCCCAGGCGTTCCTCGCCGTCGGCACCGCGCCCGCCGCCGACGTCGTCGGCCACACCTTCAACGCCGGCACCGGCGGCGAGATCTCCGTCGGCGACCTGGTCGCGCTGATCGGCAAGGTGATGGACACCGCCCTCGACGTCCGCGCGGACCCCGCCCGCATCCGGCCCGCGGGCTCCGAGGTGATGCGCCTGGTCTGCGACGCCACCCGGCTCACCCGGGCCACCGGCTGGCGGCCCGCGCACACCCTGGAGCAAGGTCTCGCCCACACCGTGGAGTTCTTCCGCGATCCGGCCAACCTGGCCCGCTACAAGACCGGCATCTACAACATCTGACCGTCCGGTACGCATCGCCCCACCAAGGAGGAGCCCCATGCACGCAGTGATCCTGGCCGGAGGCAAGGGCGTCCGGCTGCGGCCCTACACCACCGCGCTGCCCAAGCCGCTCGTCCCGATCGGCGACCAGCACGCCATCCTGGAGATCGTGCTGCGCCAGCTGTCGGCCGCGGGCTTCACCCGCTGCACCCTGGCGATCGGCCACCTCGGCGAGATCATCCGCGCCTACGTCGGCGACGGCTCCCAGTGGGGCATGACCGTCGACTACGCCACCGAGGAGAGCCCGCTCGGCACCATGGGCCCGCTGCTGGGCCTCAGGGACCGGCTGCCCGAGACCTTCCTCGTGATGAACGGCGACGTCCTCACCGACCTCGACTACGCCGACGTGCTGCGCCGCCACCGGGACTCCGGCGCGCCGCTCACCATCGCCACCTACGCCCGCAAGGTGAACATCGACTTCGGCGTGCTCACCACCGACGCCAGCAAGGTCGTCGCCTTCACCGAGAAACCCAGCATGGACTACCGGGTCTCCATGGGCGTCTACGGCCTCAGCCGCGCCACCCTGGACGACTACACGCCCGGCCTGCCGCTCGGCTTCGACGAACTCGTCCTCGACCTGCTGCAGGCGGGAAACCCGCCGCACGCCTACGAGTTCGACGGATACTGGCTGGACATCGGCCGCCCCGACGACTACGACCGGGCCAACGCCGAGTTCACCAGCCGCAAGTCCCTGCTGCTCAAGGGAGCCTGAGTACCGCATGCGCATCCTCGTCCTCGGCGCCACCGGATACCTGGGCCGCCATGTGGCCGGGCGACTGCGCGCCCTGCCGGGCGCGCACGTCCTCGCCGCCGGCCGCTCGGCCGACGCCGGCCTCGCCGCCGACCTCGCCCGCGACCGGCCGGAACGCCTCGCCGAGACCCTGGCGGCGGCGGCCCCCGACGCCGTGGTCAACTGCGCGGGCGCCACCGGCGGCGACCCCGTGACCCTGGCCGAGGTCAACGCCCGGGGCCCCGCCGCGCTCTGCGCGGCCCTGTGCGCGGCGGCCCCCACGGCCCGCCTGGTGCACCTGGGGTCGGCCGCCGAGTACGGACCGGGCACCCCGGGCGTGCGGGCCGTCGAGTCGGCACCCGCCTGCCCGGTCACCCCGTACGGCGCGACCAAGCTGGCGGGCACCCTCGCGGTGACCTCCGCCGCCCTGGACGCGGTGGTGCTGCGGGTCGGCAACCCGGTCGGCCCGGGAGCGCCCGCGGCGAGCCTGCCCGGCCGGCTGGCCGCCCTGCTCCGACCGGCCGGACGGGACCCCGAGGCGGTGCTGCGCCTCGGGGACCTCTCCGCCCACCGGGACTTCGTCGACGTACGCGACGTGGCCCGGGCGGTCGAGCGCGCCGTCACGGCCCCCGCCCCGCTGCCCAGGGTGCTCAACATCGGCGGCGGCACGGCCGTACCGGTACGGGAGCTGGCGCACGGCCTGGCCCGGCACGCCGGCTTCCGGGGCCGCCTGGAGGAGAACGCGGGCGGCTCGGCGCGCTCGGCACAAGTGTCCTGGCAGTGCTCGGACGTCTCCGCCGCCGCCCGGGCCCTCGGCTGGCGGCCGGCGCACAGCCTGGACGACGCCCTCGCCGCGCTGTGGGCGGCCACCCTGGAGCGGGTGCCGTGAGCCTGCTGGTACCGCTGTACGTGCACCCGGCCGACGACCCCGGCGCCTGGCACCGGCTGATCGCGGCGGCCGGCCGCACCTGTGCCGTCGTCCTCAACCCGGCGAGCGGGCCCGGCACCGCCCCCGACCCCGCGTACACGGCGGTGGCCCGGGCGCTGCGCACGGCCGGGGCCCGCCTGCTCGGCTACGTCGACACCGACTACGGCGTGCGGGAGCGGGCCCGGATCACCGAGGAGGTACGCCGGCACCGGGAGTGGTACGCGACCGACGGCTGCTTCCTGGACCGGGTGACCGCCGGCCCGGACGGGCTGCCCGCCTGCCGCCGGCTGGTGCGGGACCTCAGGCGCTCCGGCGCCGGTACCGTCGTGCTCAACCCGGGCGTGCATCCGGCGCCCGGCTATGTCCGCCTGGCCGACCTCACCGTCACCTTCGAGGGGCACTGGAGCACGTACGTGTCGTCGTTCACCCGGCCGCCCTGGACCGCCCGGCACCCGCCCGAGCGGCTGTGCCACCTCGTCTACGGCGTCCCCGAGGTCCTCGTACCGCTCGCGGTCCGCACCGCGCACGAGCGGGGCGCCGCGGTGTGCGGGCCGGTCACCGGCGAACCCCCCAACCCCTGGGCGGCGTTGACCCCGGCACTGACCGGCGGCAGCGGTGTGCAAGGCTGAGCGGACCAGCAACCGCACCCGGGAGGAAGCGACCGGCATGGCCGTCATCCACCACACCACCATCAAGCCGACCAAGACCGAACTGCTCGCCGGCTGGCTGCCCGGCCGCCCCTGGTACCGCGGCGGCCCCGCCCCGGTGCTGGAGAAGTCCGGCGGGTTCCGGCTGGACGACCCCGAGGGCGAGGTCGGCATCGAGTTCATCGTCGCCACCGACACCGCGAGCCCCGGACGGACGGCGTACCTGGCACCGCTCACCTATCGCGGGGCGCCGCTGGAGGGTGCCGGGCACGCCCTCGTCGGCACCATGGAGCACGGGGTGCTGGGCACGCGCTGGGTCTACGACGGCTGCCACGACCCGGTGCTGACCGCCGAGGTGCTGGCGCTGATCGAGGGCCGGGCCCCGGCGATGGCCCAGAGCATCACCGACACCCCCGACCGCGAGGTGACCCGCTCCTTCACCGGCGCCCCCCTGAAGCCGGACGGGTTCACGCCCGAGCCGTCCGACGACGCCGACGGCACGCACCTGCCCCTGCCGGGCGGCACGGTCCTCCACGTCCACCGCGTCCTCGAACCCGTCACCGGGGAGCGTCCGCCGGCGCCCCAGGGCACGCTCGGCCATGTCACCACCGGCTGGCCGGGCCCGGACGACAGCCGGCTGTGGGCGGTGCTGATGACACTGCGCCAGGCCTGAGTCCCGCGTACCACCGGTGACGGACCGCGGCCCCGGCCGCCGGGATGCCAGGACGGCCGGGCCGGTCGGTCAGGCGGCGGGCCGATCCCCGGACCCGTCTGCGTCCGTTCCGCGGCTTCACGGCGCGGCGCGTTCCCCGGGGAAACCCGGCTCGGTGGGGTCGAGGATCCTGTCGCGCGGCGGCGTGGTGCCGACGGGTTCCCCAGGGCAGTGGCCGAGGTGGTGCTTCACGTGCGGGTTCCCCGCCCTGTGCCGTTCTGGCATGCTGAGCGGGCTGCTTGATCAAGGGGGGAGTCATGGACGAGCACGAGCTGAAGCGCGCGGCTGAAGTCGGACTGGATCAGCGAGAGGCTGACAAACGCACGGTGGAGCGACTGCAGGCGCTTGCCTTCCGTCTTTTCTGCGTGGGCTTGCTGTCCGCCCTCTGTGCTTGGCTGCTGGGCAAACTCTTTACTTGAGACGCGACGAGGCCGCGATCGAGCGTGTGACACACAGGTGGGCGAGGGCCGCTCGCAGCGTCTGAACCGTTGCGAAGCCGCCTCGCGCCGCGCCGCCCGCCTGTGTCCGCACGGCGCCGCCCTCCGACGGGTGGCGGGGCGGCACCGGCCGCTTGTGGACTCGGTCGAGCGGTCACCGGTGTGCCCGGCGTCGATGCCGCCGACGACAGCCACCCGCACGGGTCAACCCGCGGCCGCGGACGGCTTCGCCCGGCGCAGTCCGGAGTGCGGCGGATGCCCGTCCCGGGTCAGATGGACTCGTGCGAACCCCTGTATGTTTTCTCCCCGGCCGGTACCGTCTCCGCCTCACCGGCGCCCTGACCGTCCTCCTCCTGTCCTTGTCCAGCCCCCCGGCCGCGCCGGTCACGCCCGACCCGACCGGAGGCCCGCTCACCCGCGGCAACGCCTACATGGGCATCGGTGTCCTCGCGCACGACGGTGCCTCGGGCGCCCCGCCCCCGGACTCCCGCGCCACCCAGACCGAGGGCGTGGACGTCTCCAGCCACCAGGGCGACGTCGACTGGCGGGCGCTGTGGGACAGCGGTGTCCGGTGGGCGTACACCAAGGCCACCGAGGGCACGTACTACACCAACCCCTACTTCACCCAGCAGTACGACGGCTCCTTCGACGTCGGCATGGTCCGCGGCGCCTACCACTTCGCCACCCCGGACACGACCGGCGGAGCCGCGCAGGCCGACTACTTCCTGGCGCACGGCGGCGGCTGGTCGGCCGACGGCAAGACCCTCCCGGGCGTCCTCGACATCGAGTGGAACCCCTACGGCGACTCCTGCTACGGCAAGTCGGCGAGCGCCATGGTCGGCTGGATCCGCGACTTCCTCGACCGCTACAAGTCCCGCACCGGCCGGGCGGCGGTCGTCTACACGGCCACCAGCTGGTGGACCGAGTGCACCGGGAACTACGCCGGCTTCGGACCGGTCACCCCGCTGTGGATCGCGCGCTACGCCTCCACCGCGGGGACGCTGCCGGCCGGCTGGTCGTCGTACACCATGTGGCAGTACACCTCTTCGGGCCCCGCGGTCGGCGACCACGACCGCTTCAACGGCTCCCAGGACAAGCTGCGGGAGTTCGCCGCCGGCTGAGCCCGCGGGCCCGGGCTCAGTCCACGTCCACGTCGTCGAAGAGAGCGTGCATCGCGCCGAGGACCCGGAGACAGGCGTCGACGTCGGCCATGGTCAGGTCGCCGTCGACCCGGCGCAGCAGCTCGTGCTCGCGGGCCCGTACGGCGCCGATCGCCGCCCGGCCGCGCTCGGTGAGCCGGATCAGAGAGGACCGGCGGTGTGCGGGGTTGGGCACGCTCTCCACCAGCTCCTGCCGTGCCGCGTCGTTCACCATCCGCTGTACGAACTGGCGGCTGAGCGCCTGCGCCCGGCCCATCTGCGGCACCGTCAGCGGGCCCCGGGCGCGCAGCAGATCGAGGACGGCGCGGACGCCGACGGAGAGGCCCTCGACCGGTGCCGCCTGCTCCACCTTGCGGTGCACCCGCCGGTAGAGCGGGCCGACCAGGTCGAAGACCTCGGTGAGGCGTTCGGCCAGTTCGTCCGGGGTGGAACGGGCGGGCGTGGTGCGGTCGTCGTTCATGGGTAAAGAATGACACCTTGGTTGCCAACTCGCTCGCGGAATGACACCTTGGTTGTCATGACTGTCGATCTGGCATCCCTTCCCGTCCGCGCTCTGCCGACCTCCGACGGCCGCCTCGCCTACCGCGAGACCGGCTCCGGCACGCCCCTCGTCCTGCTGCACGGCGGCTTCACCGACCACCGCATGTGGGAGGCGCAGATCCGGGCCTTCGCACCGAGCCACCGGGTCATCGCCTGGGACGCCCGCGGCCACGGCGCCTCCGACAACGCCACCCGCCCGTTCCGGCAGGCCGACGACCTCGCCGCGCTGCTCCGCGGGCTCGACGCCGCCCCGGCCGTACTCGTCGGGCTGTCGATGGGCGGCGGCATCGCGACCGACTGCGCGCTCGAGCACCCCGGGCTGGTCCGCGCGCTCGTCGTCTGCGGGGCCGGCACCAGCGAACCCGTCTTCGAGCACCCCTGGGTGCTCCAGGTCATCGCCGACCAGCAGCGGAGCCTGGCCGCGGGCGACCTGGAGGGCTGGGCGGACGCGTTCGCGCGGTGGGCCGCGGGCCCGGACCGGGAGCTGTCCGAGGTCGACCCCGAAGTGGTCCGCCTGATCCGGGAGACGGGGCTGGCCACGCTGCGCAAGCACACGCCCGGCGAACCCGATCACCGCGTCCCCGTCACCCGGACCTGGGAGCGCGTGCCGGACATCGAGGTCCCGCTGCTCACCGTCAACGGCGCCCTGGACTCCCCGGACCACCGTGCCATGGCCACCCGGCTCGCGCGCCTCGTCAGGGACGGCCGCAGCGTCACCGTGCCGGGTGCCGCCCACTACCCGAACATGGAGAACCCGGACGCCTTCAACGCCGAACTGTCCGCCTTCCTGGAACGGTTGCCGTAGCCCGGCGGCGGGGGAGCGGGCCGGGCCCCCGGGCGGCCGTGCCCCGGCGGGTGTGCGCGGGCTTCCCCGGCGGGGTACCCGGAGGCGCAGCGGCCTGACCCGGGCGGGCGTACCGGCACTGCGGGGCGCCTGCCCCGAGGGGAGACTGCTGGGAGGACGAGCGCTGCCTGGGTGGTGATGCAGAGGTGACCGCAGAACCGGGCGGGGCCCCGCTGGAGGACTTCCTCGCCGACCCCGCCAGCTGCACCCTGGACATGGCGAGCGCCGTCGCCCGCTGCGCGAAGGCGCTCGGCCTGAGGCACGCCGTGATCTACCTCGCCGACCTCCAGCAGCGGCACCTCGTACCCCTCACCGACGTCACCACGGCCCTGCCCATCGACGAGTCCCTCGCCGGCTGGTGCTACCGCACCCAGTCGCTGCGCGTGGAGGAGTCCGAGCGGGACGGCATCACGGCGTGGTTCCCGCTGCTCGACGGCGCCGAACGCCTCGGCGTCCTCGCCGTCCACACCCGGACGCTCACCGCGGAGTCCCTGCATCAGGGCCGGGCACTGGCCGCCCTGCTCGCCATGATGACCACCTCCAAACGCGCGTACAAGGAGACCTTCGTACGGCGGACCCGCACCCGGGAGATGCACCTGCCCGCCGAGATGCTGCGCGCGTTCCTGCCGCCGCGCACCATCGGCAACCCCCACGTCGTCTCCACGGCCGTCCTCGAACCCGCCTACGACCTCGGCGGCGACGCCTTCGACCACGCCCTGACCAACAACACCCTGCACGCCGTCGTCCTGGACGCCATGGGGCACAACCTGCTCTCCGGGCTGACCAGCGCGGTCGCCCTGGCCGCCTGCCGCAACGCCCGGCGCAACGACGCCGACCTGCGGGTCCTGGTGGACAGCGTGGACGAGGCCCTCACCCGGTGGCTGCCGGACCAGTTCTGCACCGGGATCCTCGCCCGGCTCGACTTCCGCACCGGCCGGCTGGACTGGTTCAACTGCGGCCACCCCGCGCCGCTGCTGATCCGCGGACAGCGGCTCGTCGTCGACGCGCTGTCCCGCGAGGCCGACCCGCCGATGGGCCTGCGGTCCCTGCTGTCCGCGCGGGACCGGCAGGTGCACACGGCCCAGCTCCAGCCCGGGGACCGCGTGCTGCTCTACACCGACGGCGTCACCGAGGCGCGCACGGCCGACGGCCGGCTGCTCGGCCTGGAACGGTTCGCGGACTACGTCATCCGGGCCAGCGCCACCGGCGAGATCGCCCCCGAGACCCTCCGGCGCCTGATCCACTCACTGCTGGACTCCCAGGACAGCCGGCTGCGCGACGACGCCACGATCGTCATGGTCGAGTGGGAGCCGGACGCCCCGCGGCCGGCCTCCGGCCTCCCCGGCTAGGCTCGGCGGGTGCCGCGCGTCCGGATACTCCAACTGCTGGTCTCCCCGGTGCACCGGCTCGCCGGCCGGCCGGGCGACGGCCCGCCCGAGCTGCCGCCCGGGGAACGGGTGACCCGCGCCGAGGTGCGCGCCGGCCTCGGCATCGTCGGCGACCGGTACTTCGACCAGGCCGCCCACCGGGACGCGTCGGTCACCCTGATGGCGGCCGAGCGACTGTCCCCGCCATATCCGGCCGACCTCCTCCTGACCCGGCGCAACGTCCTGCTGAGCGGGGTCGACATCGACGCCTGCGTGGGCGCGACGGTCGTCCTCGACTGCGGATACGGGGCGGTGGAACTGGAGGTGCGCCGCGCCGCCCGGCCCTGCGCCTGGATGGACGTCACCCTCGGACCCGGCGCCCAGCGCTTCCTGCGCGGCGGCGGGGGAGTGCGGTGCCGGCCGCTGACCGACGGCGTCCTCGCCGTCGGCCCCGCCGAGTTCGGGATACGGCACCCCGGCCCCGGAGCCTGACGGCCTCCGGCTAGGTGCCCGAGGCGAGCAGCTGGTCGGCCAGTCGGTGGGCCTGGGCCAGCAGCGCGCCGTAGGTGGCGACCTGGTCGGGGTCGTCCGTCGTGGCACGGGCCAGGTCCCGGCGCAGCACGGTGAGGGCGCCGCGCAGGTCCGAGACGGCCTCGCGCAGCTCGTCCTCGCGGTCGTCGCCGAACCGGCTGTGACCGTAGAGCCGCAGGGCGCGGGCGGTCCGGCACAGGAACTGCGCGTACCGCCGGGCCAGTGCCGGGTCCGGCCGGGTGGCCGCGTGGTCCTCGGCGGCGGCCTCCAGCACCGTACGGGTCACCTCGACGGTGTGCACGGCCGCGTAGTCCAGCACCACCAGCGCGTCCTCGCACCCGTCGGCCGACGGTGCGGCACCGGCGCGGCGGCGCGGGTTGGCGCGCAGGCTCTCCCGGCTCCACTCCACCGCCGAGCGGACCTGCTCCACCAGCCGGGGCAGCCGCAGCGCCCGGTCGTGCCAGGCGCCGGCCTCCCCGGCGTCCCAGCGGCCCGCGGCCAGGCCGTCCGCCACGTCCCGCAGGATGCCGTGCGCCTCCTCCACCGCGTCCCGCAGGGACGCCTCGGTGTCCCGCAGATACAGCGGCGGCCGCACGAGCGCGTTGACCGCGATGCCGACCACCGCGCCGAACAGGGCCTCGGCGAGCCGGGCGCCCGAGGTGGCGACACTCACCGATCCGTTGGTCAGGACGAACAGGGCACCGGTGGCCGCGTACACCCCCTGGCTGCCCAGCCGCTGCCACCGGCCCAGCAGCATCGCCAGCGGCAGCACCACCGCCATCGCGGCCACCGTGCTGGGCAGCAGCAGCCCGACCGCCGTGGCCGCGATCGTGCCGGCCGCGATCGCCGCGAGCTGTTGCAGCCCGTGCGCGATGGACCGGTAGACGGTCGACTCCACCAGCACCACCGCGACCCACGGCGCGACGAACGCCACCGGCGCCTTCAGCCACCAGCCCGCCACCGCCCAGGCCAGCCACGCGGCGAACGCCGCCTTCACCGCCTGTACGGCCAGGTCCCGTTCCCGGCCGGGTCCCGCCCAGGCCCGCCGCGCCGCGTCCGCGGCGGACGACAGATCGCGCCGCAGCGCCTGCCACGTCACTCGTATCCCACGCACACGGTCCCGGGTGCCACCTCCCGCGCCCTTCCATGCGCCGGCGCACGAGGGTGGCGCCGTGGGACCGAGCACACGACCGCGGCGCCGCCTCCCTGGGACGGGGGGGACGGCGCCGCCTTCCTCACACGCCTCGCGGCGTCAGACCAGCCACCCGAGGAAGTGGGCGAGCCCGGCGAGGATGTCGGTGAGAAGGTTCATGTCGTGCTGCTCCTTGCGGTGTTTCCGAGTGGGACATGGTGAACTCCGGTCTGCAGCCCGTCCGTTCACACCCCATGAGTGTCGTCCCGGCACACCGGTCACGGTGGTCGCACGAGCGACGATCACCTGTTCCAGGGAACAACTGATCCCTTGTTCGGGCGGTTCACACCTCAGGGTGGCACCGCCCGCAGGGCGTTCAGCACCGCCCACACCACCGACACCAGCGGCACCGCCACCACCGCGCCGATCACCCCCGCGACGATGCTGCCCGCGATCACCGACACGGCCACGACCAGCGGATGCAGCCGCACCGCCCAGCTCATCACGAGCGGATGCAGCACATGCCCCTCCAGCTGGCCGATCACCACGATCAGCACCAGCACCCCCACCGCGGTCCACGGCCCCCGCCCGGCCAGCGCCACCACCGTGGCCACGCCGAGCGCCACCGGAGAGCCCACCAGCGGAACGAACGCGGCGAAGAACTCCAGCAGTGTCAGCGGCAGCGCCAGCGGCACCTCGAGCACCAGCAGCACCACGCCCACCAGGACGGCGTTGGTGGCGGCCACGATGATGATGCCCCGCGTGTACCCCGCGAACGTCCGCCAGGCCGCCCCGCCCGCCCGGTCCCACATCGCACGGGCGCCGCTCGGCAGCAGCCGGTTCCGCGCCCAGGCCCACAGGCGCTCCCCGGAGTGCAGGAAGAACACCGACGCGAACAGCGCCAGCGCGGCGCCGGTCACCAGCTCCACCACCCGGCCCAGCTCGCCGACCGCACTGCCGATCAGCGCCGACCGGTGCGTGGCCACGTAGTGCGTCACCTGATCCTGCAACCGGGACAGCGCGCCGGGCCCCAGCCGCAACGGCGGCCGGCGCAGCCACTCCTCGATGCGGTGCACCCCGCCGCGGAACTCACCCGTCAGCCGGCCCGACTCGTCAGCCACCGCGCTGCCCACCAGCGCGAGCAGTCCCAGCAACAGCACCACACTGCCCAGCAGCGTCAACGCCACGCACAGCGGCCGGGGCAGGAACCGGGCGAGCAGATCGGTCGGCGGGCGCAGCACGGACGTCACCACCAGCGCGGCGAACAGCGCCACGGCGATCAGCTGGAAGCTGCCGAGGACGCTGAACACGCCGTAGACGGCGATCCCGACGAGGATCAGCCGCCAGGCGTACGACGCGGCCACCCGCAGCCAGGGCACCGTCCGCTCCGCCGCCACGGGCCCGGCGCGGGGCGGGACCGGCCGGCGCACCGAGTACGCCGGCCGGCTGCCCAGGACCGCGCCCCGGGTCCGGCCGGACCGCCCGCCCCCGGAGCGGCGCGCATCGCCCACCACCGCCGCCGCCTCCTCAGTGCCTGACGCCCGGTCACCTCACAGCACCGTAAGCACACCGCGCGGGGACGGCGCGCCCGGCGCGCGTGCGGGTGTACGGGTGCCGGCACCACGTGGTCACCGGACCTTCACAAGCGGAGCGGATGGGCCGTACGGGGATCGGGGCACCCGGCCAGGGTCGTCGGCAGGGAGGGAGAGCCCCCGGTGATCACCGTGACGGTTCTGCTGTTCCCCGTGCTCGGCCTGATGCTGTTCGGGCTGGACCAGGTCGAGGACCGGTGGGTGCTGCGGCCCCCCGGCCGGCCGCGCTCCCGGCACCGCTGGCTCCGCCGGGGCCGGCTGCCGCGCCGGCCCCGCTTCCGGTGGCGTCGGCGGGCGCGGGCAGGCCGTCACCGAGGGGCGCGGGCCGCCCGCCGCACCGGCGGTAGCGGACGATCGCCTTCGCCAGTTCCCTCCGCTCGGGTTCCGGAAGGGCGCCGCCCTGGACGTAGTCGAGGACGTGCTCGGCGACCGTCCGCAGCTTGACGTTCGTGCGCTGGGACACGTCCCGCAGCGCCCGCCAGGCCTCCTCCGGGGCGATCTGCCCCAGTGCCACCACGGCACCCATGGCCTGGTCGATCACCGCGTGCGAGGTCACGGCGCGCTGGAGCTGCCGGTTCTCCTCCAGCAGGCGGTCGTACTCCGCTGCCAGGTCGGTCGTCGAGAGCAGGGCCAGGGGCCGGATGCGGGAGAGGGCGAAGAAGGCCATGGAGCACCTTTTCGGGTGGGGGGCGTCACGGCCTACGCCTGCCCCCGGCGGGCGCCCGCACACGAAGTGAATCGGCCGCACGGTCCGCCGTCCCAGGGGGCGGCCCGGCGGAAGTGCGGCGGGCCGGGTGACGCAGGTCCTCGGCTGTGACGGGCGCACGACGCCTGCTGGCGGGCCCGGGTCTCCTGCGCGGTCCGCTGGCCCGGTGGCCGTCGTCAGCCGAAGCGCCCCATGTCCTCCGTCGCGCGTTTCACCGGCAGCAGTTCCCGGATGTCCGCGGGCAGGGCGCCCGCCATCCGCTCGGTCAGTTCCGGGGCGAGCGCGGCGTCCAGCACCTCCAGCACCGCGGCGGCGTCCCGCAGCGCCCGGTCCTCGTCGGTGCCGGCCCGGACCGCGACCCGTCCGGTGAAGGTGGTCAGTCCGAACCGCTCGCCCGCCGCACCGGAGTCCCGCCCGGCTGAGGCGTCGGCGGCCTCCCGCACGGCCGCCGCCATGTCCGGCGGCAACTGGGCGGCCACATGCCGGGCGAGCCCGGACGGCAGCCGTTCCGCCAGCGTGCTGAGGACCGCGTGCGCGGCCCGTTCGGCCGTACCCCGGTCCGGCAACTGGGCCAGCGCCTGCACCTTCCCGATCATCTCGTCGTGCCGCATGAGACCGGTCCCTTCCGCACGATCGCGCACCGTACGTCCGTCCCGCGGGCGGGGCGCCCCCGCGCCGGGTACCCCGCGCCCGTCCCGGGTCACCGGCGACCCGGGACGGGCTCCCGGTTGCGTCGGCCGCCCGTCCCGGGGTACGTGTCGGCAGCGGGAATCGAACGCGGAGGCGGGAGGTGCGCATGGCGGCTGGGGGACTGGCGGCACCGTTGTGGGACCTCCAGAACGGGCAGGGTCCGCGGCAGCTGGCCGAACTGGGGCTGGCCCTGCTGCTGTCGAGCCTGATCGGCTGGGAGCGCGAGGCCCAGCAGAAGAGCGCGGGGCTGCGCACCCATACCCTGGTCGGCATCGCGAGCGCCCTGATGATGGAGGTCTCCCAGCACGGCTTCGCCGCGGTGCTCGGCCTGCAGAGCGTGTCCTTCGACCCCTCACGTGTCGCGGCGCAGATCGTCTCCGGGATCGGCTTCATCGGCGGCGGGCTGATCTTCGTACGACGGGACGCCGTGCGGGGTCTGACCACGGCCGCCACCATCTGGCTGACCTGCGCGGTCGGCATGGCCTGCGGCGGCGGGCTGCCCGTGCTGGCGCTGGCGGTGACGGCCCTGCACTTCCTGGTGGTCCGGGGCTTCCCGCGGCTCGCGGCCCGGCTGGTCCCCGGCCGGGCCGCCACCTCGTTCGAGGCGCGCCTGACCTACCGGACCGGGTCGGCGCTGCTGCCCCGCCTGTTGCAGACCTGCACCCGGCGCGGGTTCCGCATCGTGCAGGTCAAGGTCGAACGGCTGCCCGGCCGCACCGACGACGCCGCCCGGGTGCTGCTGCACCTGGAGGGCACCGCTGATCCCTCGGGGCTGGCGTCGGAGCTGTTCCGGGACGACGGCGTGCTGGACGTGGAACTGTCCACCGCGTCGGCGGAGGAATGACCGCGTCGCGGAGGAATGACCGCCCGCCCGCGCCTCCACCCGCCCGCGCCTCCACCCGGCCGCGGGTCCGTCCCCCCTCCCGCTCAGCCTTCGACCGCCTGCTGGGTCGCCGTCCAGGCGTACTGGAGCCAGTCCGCCACGGTGAGCGCGGCGAAGCCGGCGCCGACCAGCCGCGTCAGCCGGGGGGACGCGGCGTACGAGCACGCCAGGGCGCCGGCCGCCCAGGCCGCGGTGCAGAACGGGCAGGAGACCAGGTCGCCGACGGCCTTGCGGAGCCCGCTGCCCTTCGGCTCGTCCATGACCTCGGCGGCCTTGCCCTCGTCCGCGCGCCGGGTGAACGGTGCCCGGACGAAGCTGGTGATCTTGTCCTTGGTCACCACCCGGGACGCCTTGTACGCCGCCGTGCCCATCAGCAGCACGTCCCACGGCGGCACGTCCTGCGGCAGCCGTACGCCCCGGCGCCGGGCCACCAGGGCGAAGCCGCCGATGCCCGCCGCGAACGCGGAGGCGAGAGCGGCGTACCCGCCCAGCGGCAGGTCCTCCCCGTCGTCGTAGCGTGCGGCGTCCGTTGTCATGAGCCCTCCAAGATTCCACCGGTGTCCTGCGGCCCCGTACCGGGCGCGGGACGAGTGCCCTGCCGGCCGGCGGCGACACGCGGTCTTGTGACGGCGGCCGGGCGGGGTATATATTCATCATGCGATGAATAACATGCGATGAACAACACGGGATGAACAACTGCTCCTGAGAAGGGCGGTACGGCGATGGACGGCAGGACCACATGCTGTGTCGTGGGCGGCGGACCGGCGGGCATGGTGCTCGGGCTGCTGCTCGCCCGCGCCGGCGTCCGGGTGACGGTGCTGGAGAAGCACGCCGACTTCCTGCGCGACTTCCGCGGCGACACGGTCCATCCGTCGACCCTCGCCCTGCTGGACGACCTGGGCCTGGCCGAGCGCTTCG